>CAYQYL010000055.1:0-14312 GCA_964421745.1 uncultured Muribaculum sp.
CATGTATGTCATACCTTCGGCACCGTTGATCGATTCTTCCAGAGGTGCGATGACAGAATTCAGCACGGCCTGGGCGTTTGCGCCGGTGTATGTGGTAGAAACCGAAATTGTAGGAGGTGCTATGTCAGGGTATTGAGTGACCGGGAGAGAAGTCAGGCCGATAATACCCAGCAGCACAATGAATATTGATATAACCGTCGATAGCACCGGACGGTTAATAAAGGTTTCAAGTTTCATTGTTGAGATTGGTTAATTACCTTTCTTAGTAATGTGATAGTTTTGAGTGATTACTGTGCTTGCTGTTGAGGTTGAGCTTGCTGAGCAGCGTTCGGGTCGACAGGAGCAATTGTGATTCCGTCGCGAACTTTTGTACCGATGCCTTCGATTGCAATACGCTGGCCGGGTTGGAGGCCTGAGAGAACAACGAAGTTCTTGCCGTCGGTCACAGGACTGACGGTGATAAGCTGCGATTCAACCTTGTTTGAATCATTAACAACATAAACAAAGCGGCGATCCTGCAATTCGAAAGTGGCTTTCTGGGGAATAACCAGAACTGAATCGGAAGTCTGCGGAATCAGTATTGTGCCTGTGCTACCGCTACGGAGCATACCTGACTGGTTGTTGAACAGTGCGCGAACGGTTGCGGCACCTGTGGTGTTGTCGATAACACCTGAAACTGTTGCAACTTTACCCTTTTCCGGGTACATTTCGCCGTTGGCAAGACGGAGAGAAACTTCAGGCATTTCACTGACAGATGTGCTCAATTTTTTTGCACCATTGTCGGTCAGATCCAGAATGTCTTTTTCATTTAGCGAGAAGTATGCGTAGATTTGCGAATTGTCGCTAACTGTGGTCAGGGCCGGTACCATAGAGGGTGAGGCTAATGAACCTTCACGGTTTGGAATCGAACCAATCACACCATCGCTGGGTGCGGTAACTACGGTGTAAGCGAGATTCTTCTTTGCCGAAACCAGCTGTGCTTTCGCTGCTGCGAGTTGCGATTGGGCTTGTTTAAGGGCGTTGTCGGCCATTTGCCACTCGTATTCGCTGATTATGTTTTTGCTAAGTAGTTTGCTTTTATTTTCTGCCGTCAGTTTAGCTGTCGACAGTGCTGTTTCTGCCAGACGAACCTGAGCTTCAGCGCTTTCTACAGCTGCCTGGAATTGTACTTGGTCGAGTTGGAACAGCACCTGGCCTTTATGAACTTGCTGTCCTTCGTCAACACATACTTTTGTTATAAAACCTGTTACCTGGGGGCGGATGTCAATGTCGGTTTTTCCCTTGAGAGTTGCCGGAAACGCACTTTCTACATCCGATGTACCGTACCCGACAGTCATAGTGGCTATCTGAGGGGCCGGCATTTGCATTTGCATTTGTTGCTGCTGTCCTGAGCCGCACGATACAAGGCTCATTGCTGTGGCTGCAGTGAAGAGCAGACCCACAGGCTTGATTGCTTTTACCTTCATAAAATTTTTCTTTCGTGTCTTATTTTACCTTAATAATATATCTCGAATTTAAAACGGATTCAGGGCAAACCATTTAATCCAGTTACAAAGTTAGCCACACTTAATGGAATGGCTTATGATAAATATCATATTTGGTTGTTAATTAAAATTAAATAGAACTTGTTAATCTATGTTGAACAACCTTTTTGCATTTGCGGTGGTCACTTCTGCAAGTTCAGCCGTGGAAAGATTAAGATGGTTTGCAATGTGATTGGCTGTATGAACAACAAATGCCGGTTCGCAGAGTTTTCCACGCATGGGAACCGGCGCAAGATAAGGTGCGTCGGTTTCAAGCAGAATGCGGTCAAGTCCGATCGCCGGTAGAGTGTTGCGCAATTTCGAATTCTTGAAGGTAACAATTCCATTTATCCCAAAATAGAAATCACCAACGCTGCGGATTCGTTCAACATCTTCGGCATTTCCACCAAAGCTATGCATCACTCCTCGCGGAACGGCCGAAGCGTGGCGAAGCACTTCGAGCGTTTCATCGAGTGCATTGCGACAATGTATGATAATTGGCAGGTTCCGTTCAAGAGCCCATTCAATCTGCATTGCGAAAGCATTCTGTTGTGCCGTTTTGTTTGAGTCGTCCCAGTAGAGATCGATTCCGATTTCTCCTACAGCAACTGTCTTGTTTTCCTCAGAGAGTGATTTCATTTCAGAAATGACTTCGCGGTAGTTATCGGTGACTTCGGTCGGGTGTAAGCCGAATGCAAGAGAGGTATTTCCCGGGAAAAGGCTATGAAGTGAAAGCATGGGTTCAACACTTGACAGATCTACCGCCGGTAGAACCAAGTGTCCAACACCTGCATCGATAGCTTTTTGAACAATTAGCCCGGGATTTTCGAATTCGGGCAAGTATGGATGTGTATGTGTGTCGATTAGCACTATATCAGTGTGAACGGGTGAGTGACGCTTTTGCAAGATTGATGAAGAATGTTTTCGCTTCCGATGGAATGTCGGCCATATCGAGCGATTCGATTGCCATTTCTCCATACCGGTTGATCAGTCCCCGACACTCCTGCTCAGCACCGAGATTGCGGTAGAGTGATGTGAAATAACTGATTTTCTCATCAGAACGTAGGCCTGCCATAGACATCATTTTTTCGCGTGTGTCGTTGTCAGCGCGCCTGAGAGTGTCGATGAGCAGGAATGTCTGTTTGTCGTTAAGTATGTCACCTCCTATTTTTTTGCCAAAAACAACGGGATCGCCGAACGTGTCGAGCCAGTCATCTTGTAGCTGGAAGGCAAGTCCAAGATTTTCACCAAAACTGTATAAAGCAGTTTGGGTTGCTTCAGAAGCACCTGCAACAATGGCTCCCATTTGGCATGCGCATCCGAGCAGAACTGATGTTTTCAAACGAATCATGTTAATGTATTCGTTAACCGAAATCATTCCTGGCGTCTTTTCGAAGTCCATGTCGTATTGCTGCCCTTCATATATCTCCATTGCCGTGGTATTGAAAAGATCGAGAACGGGTCGCAGAATATTGTCGGGACAGTCTGCAATCAGTTGTGTTGCCATTGTCAGCATTGCGTCGCCCGATAAAATAGCGGTCGGGCAGTTCCAGCGAATGTGCACGGTCTGACGTCCGCGCCGCATGTCGGCGTTGTCCATGACATCGTCGTGGAGCAAAGTGAAATTATGGAACATTTCAATCCCTAAAGCTTGCGATAAAGCTTTTTTCGGATCGAGCCCACAACTGTCGGCGGCTGCAAGCAATAGTGTGGGGCGAAGTCGCTTACCACCGCCATCGAGAGTGTATTTGATTGGCTCGTAGAGGCCTGCCGGTTGTTGAGGATAGTTTATTTCAATCAGACCCAGATTGATGATTTCGAGATATTGTTTTTCAGTCAGCATAGTCGGTTTGTGTAACTGGGGTGAACAGGAGAGTAGCTAACGAGTCGTTTTCCTGGCGGATTATTGTTTCAAAAGCTTCTATGTATGCATCGGCTTGCGCATTTCCCATTTGTTGCCGATAATCGTTTTCGCGGGCGCGGATTTCGAGCAGTTCGAACTCAAGTGATGTCGTGCTGAGTGTCGGTGCTATTTCCAACATGCGGCGTGCATCGTCGATACCCTGTTGAGAAATTAATTTTATCTGCTGGTTTTTCTCGGAGCATCCTGAGCCGAAAAACGCAGCGACTGCTAACGAGCATATAATTGTGCGAATGATATTTTTCATTGGGATAGCTGTTTGTGGAGTTGGGCAACTTTGTCCTGAATCTGTTCCATTAGCCAGCGGGGGGTGGAAGTTGCGCCACAAATGCCAACCGAACTGATCCCCTGTAGCCATTCCGAATCGATTTCGTTAGGACTTGATACCAAATACGTACGTGGATTGACCGCTACGCATTCGCTGAAAAGTATTTTGCCATTGGAACTCTTTTTTCCACTGACGAAAAGCACAAGTTGATGAGCTGCTGCAAATGATTTTAACTGAGGAACACGGTTTGCAACTTGTCGGCAGACAGTATCGTGGTAGGTGAACTCAACACCTGGATTGATTCGTTGTTGAATTTCGGCGGCAATTGCCTTAAGTCCGTCTGTACTCTTTGTTGTTTGAGAATAGAGGGAGATAGGTCGACTGAAATCAAGCTGATTAAGTCCGTCAGCATTTTCAACAACTATTGCTTCTCCATTTGTTTGTCCGACAAGTCCATTTACTTCTGCGTGACCGGACTTACCGTAGATTACTATCTGCAATCCATTTTTACGGGCATCGTAAGCTGCTTTGATGCGACGTTGCAACTGAAGCACCACCGGACATGTGGCATCTATTATTTCGATTCCGCGCTCCTGAGCGACTGCGTATGTCGACGGTGGTTCGCCGTGGGCGCGGAGAAGCACTTTCTCACCATGCAGATTATTCAAATCGGCATGATTTATAGTTATAAGGCCACGCTGTTGCAAACGGTCCACTTCATTGGAATTGTGCACAATGTCGCCAAGACAGTACAGCGTGCCACCTTCATCAAGATTCTGTTCGGCTTTTCTGATAGCTGAAACCACTCCATGACAGAAACCTGAAGCCGGATCGATTTCTATAATCATTTGTTTCCTGAGGTTTTGTAGTAAAGATCAAGAAGCCAATGGTTCTGCTCTTCGACGCTCATGTTTGAGTTGTCGAGCAACACGGCATCGTCGGCTTGCCGCAGCGGACTTTCTGCACGGGTCTGGTCGATGTGGTCGCGCTGAACAACATTGCTCAATACTTCTTCGTAGGTGACAGCAACACCTTTATCGGTCAGTTCCATAAAACGGCGCTGTGCACGGGTCTGCGCCGACGCACCTACAAATACTTTCATTTCGGCATCAGGAAAAACCGTAGTCCCGATGTCGCGGCCGTCCATTACTATACCTTTCTGTTTGCCCATTGCCTGCTGAAGCGCAACAAGACGCGCGCGAACCTGCGGAATTGCTGCCACAGGACTCACTGCATTTGAAACCTTCATATGACGTATTTCAGACTCTACATTCTCGCCATTAAGAAGGGTGGCCTGTGGTTCACCTGGCTTATCTGCGGCCGCAAAGTCAATGGAGATTTCCGGCAGAGATGCAACTAATGCATCGACATCGACCTTGCCGTCGGGGGCAACCATATTGTGGCGTAACGCCCATAGCGTAACGGCTCGATACATGGCGCCGGAATCGATATAACGATAGCCAATGGTCGCAGCAAGAGCACGAGCCATTGTACTTTTCCCTGACGATGAAAATCCGTCGATTGCAATTATGATTTTTCTGTTATTATTATCCGTCATGATTAATGGGGAGTAAATACAATTGCAAATTTAGTGAGATTTGTGCAATAAGGAGCTCTGTTTGTCCGTTATTTTGACATGAAACGCGCATGCATTTTAGTTGTCACGCTTCTCGCGTGGCTGTCTGCCATGGCTTCAGGAAATGGCAGTACAGCATATAATTTTCTGAATATCAGCTCGTCGAGCCATATATATGGGCTTGGCGGAATCAATATATCTTTGATCGACGATGATATTAATGTCACCGATCAGAACCCGGCATTGCTCGGCCCGGAGATAGAAAAGCAGCTTGGTGTTAACTACATGCGCTATCTTGGCGAATCGAATTTCGCCGGCGCAAAATACGGCATGGCAGCCGGAGAGCGTTCGGCATGGGCTGTTTCGATGCAATATTTTGACTACGGGAAAATGACATCAGCCGATGTCGGAGGTAATATCACAGGAACTTTTTCGGTTAAAGATATCTGTTTCGGCGCCACGTACAGCCACGATATAACTGAAAAACTTCGTGGTGGAATATCATTGAAAGGAATTTATTCGGCCTACGATGAGTATTCAGCCTTTGCAGTAGCCGCCGATCTTGGCGTGAATTACTATGATCCAGACAAGGATATGTCGCTATCAATGGTAGTGGCAAATCTTGGTGGTCAGGTTAAGCGCTTTAATGAGAGTTACGACCGGCTTCCGATCGATGTGCGTCTTGGCTGGACTAAGATGCTGGCAGCTATGCCGATCCGTTTATCGGTAACGGCATGGAACCTGACAAAATGGAATCTCCCGTATTATGACTTTGGTGATGGATCTGCCGGATCCGAGGTAAAGAAGAAAGATTCGTTTGGTTCGAATCTGATGCGTCATCTTGTGTTGGCTGCTGAATTCGTTCCGTCTGAAAAGTTGTATGTTGGAGTGGGATATAATTATAAAGTACGCACCGATATGAGTACATTCTCACGCAGTTTTCTTTCGGGTTTCAGCCTGACGGCAGGTCTTAATGTAAAACGATTCGGTATAGGCGTAGCTTTTGCTCAGCCGCATTCCGGTGCTACAACATTTATGCTTAATCTGACAACGCGTATTGCCGAATTTTAGAGTTAACCGGCCGATGCCCGGAAGTAGAGAATAACGGCAATGATGCTGTAGATGAAATTTGGAATCCACATTGCTACAAAAGGCGATGTGTAGCCCGAAATGGCGAAAGTTGAAGTGACTGTCATGAACATGATGTAGCTAAACGAGAGCACAAGACCGATGCCGATGTTGATGCCCATTCCTCCTTTTACTTTTTTTGAAGACAGCGACATTCCGATAATTGTCAGTATGAAGGCTGCGGCGCACATTGCATAGCGGCGTTCATTTTCAATTTCAAATGTTTCGATGTTAGCCATTCCGCGTTCTTTCTGTCGTGCAATGTATTCGCGCAGTTGGGGCGATGTCATGGTTTCATGATCGTTTTTAGCTATCAGGAAATCGCGTGGTTCAAACGGTATAATTGTGTCAAGTCGGTTTCCACGTGTGATATGTTCGCTCAATCCCTCGATGTCACGAATCATATAGTCGCGCACTTGCCAATGGTAGAGTGAATCCCAGCGGATCGATGATGCAGTCATGCGCGAAACAAGCTTTTTTCCGTCGAATTTGTCAAGAGAAAACCGGTAGCCTGTTCTGGTTGTATTGTCGAAACGGCTCATATAGGCAATTTGTCCCGGAGCAACCATCATCTGGATGTTGGAGCCGTAGTCGACGCGCCGGTTTTTTACGTAAGTGTTTGTGTATTCAATTCGTTTTACATTGGCCGGTGGAATGATGTATGCGCTCAGAACCCATGTAAGTGCTGCAATTACAGCTGCGCTGATCATGTATGGCCTCATCAGTCGGCGGAAGCTTACCCCAGACGAAAGCATGGCGATGATTTCGGAATTATCGGCAAGTTTTGATGTAAAGAAAATACAGGCAATGAAAGTGAAAAGCGGGCTGAACTGATTGGCGAAGTAGGGTAGGAAATTAACGAAATAGTCGAAAATTGTTGCTTTAAGAGGCGCTTTCAGGAAAGAATCGAGCTTTTCATTGACATCGAACATCACCGTGATTGCCAGAATCAGCAATATGGCGAAAAAATAAGTGCCAAGGAACTTGCGGATAATATATAGATCGAGAATCTTCAGCATGTCGATAACAATTACAGACGTCGTGTTACTTGTTCGACCATATCGGTTTTCCAGGATTTGAAGTCACCCTCCAGAATATGGCGGCGCGCCTCGCCTACGAGCCAGAGATAGAAGGCGAGATTATGGATCGATGCAATCTGCATTGCAAGTATTTCCTGGGCGGCAAAGAGATGACGCACATATGCTTTGGAATAGACCTGGTCGACGTAGCAGGGTCCGTCTTCCTGAAGTGGTGAAAAATCATTTTCCCATTTCTTATTGCGCATGTTCATTATGCCGTGCCGAGTGAAGAGCATCCCGTTTCGTCCATTGCGTGTAGGCATCACGCAGTCCATCATATCAACCCCCCGATCGATTGCTTCCAGGATATTAGCAGGAGTTCCTACGCCCATAAGATAGCGTGGGCGGTCGGTAGGGAGAATTTCATTTACGACTTCAATCATTTCGTACATGACTTCGGCCGGTTCGCCAACAGCAAGTCCTCCTATAGCATTGCCTTCTGCACCCAGATCAGCTACCATTTTCGCCGATTCACGGCGCAAATCCGGATATGTGCATCCTTGGACAATGGGGAAAAAAGACTGGTGATAGCCGTACAATCCTTCGGTTTGATTGTATCGTTCCCATCCACGTCGAAGCCAACGGGTGGTCAGCCCAAGAGATTTTTTTGCGTAGTCGTAGTCTGATGTGCCCGGCGCACATTCGTCGAGAGCCATCATTATGTCCGCACCGATAGCGCGTTGAATGTCGACAACGCCTTCGGGTGTAAACACATGTTTCGAACCATCGATGTGGCTGCGGAAGTGGGCTCCATCCTCTTTTAGTTTTCGATTTGACGAAAGTGAGAATACCTGAAAACCTCCGCTGTCGGTCAGGATCGGTTTCTCCCAGGAATTGAATTTGTGCAAGCCTCCGGCCTGTTTTAATATTTCCACGCCCGGACGCAGATACAAATGGTAAGTGTTCCCGAGAATAATCTGAGCCTTTATGTCATTTTCAAGCTCATGGAAATGAACGGCTTTTACTGAGCCTACAGTGCCGACTGGCATGAAAATTGGTGTAGTAATCGGGCCGTGAGCTGTTGTGATCAGTCCGGCACGGGCTTTGCCCTGTTTATCGGTTGCTTGCAGTTGAAATTCCATATTCTCTGCAAATTTAAGCAGAATACGCCAATTACAGAAAAAAACACGATAAAATACCCTTGTTTGTGGGAGAAATAATGAGGTTGCGCATGTTTTTTATAATAGCAAAAATTGATTAACTTTGTAGTTAGAACGGCACCGATGCCGGATAATCAGAATTATCAAACCAGCATGTCTACGATATTAAATATAGATACATCGACGAGTGTTTGCTCTGTTGCTCTTTGCCATGATGGCCATTGTGTTATGCACCGCGAAGATTACCAGGGACGGAACCACGCCACAGTGCTCAGCTTGTACATTAAAGATGCTATAGATGAGTCGAAAGAGAAGCAGTTGCCAATCGATGCGATTGCTGTTGACCTCGGTCCCGGCAGTTACACCGGACTGCGAATCGGTTTGAGCGAGGCCAAGGGGTTGGCATATGCCCTTAAGGTTCCGCTGATTGGTGTGAATACATTGCAGACGCTGACAGTGGGCGTGATGTTTTCTGATTTTTTTGATCCGGAGGTAATGTTTGCGCCGATGATCGATGCGCGTCGCATGGAGGTGTTCACTGCTGTATATGACTATGCCTTGCAACCGCTCATGGAACCTCGACCCTTAATTGTCGAATCCGGCAGCTATGCTGAGTTTCTCGAACGCGGTCCTGTGATCTTTTTCGGCGACGGCGCCGAGAAGACCCGTCAGGTGCTTGGATCGCATCCTAATGCCAATTTTATAACGGAAATATATCCTTTGGCGCAGAATATGATGGCTTTATCGGAAAAGGCATATCTTAATGGCGAGTTCATTGATCTGGCATATTCAGTGCCCGAATACCTGAAGGATTTTCAGGCAACAACTCCTAAGAATAAACTTTAAACTCTCTCCCCAAAATGGAACAACCTTTCATACATCTTCACGTTCACACCCAATATTCTGTTCTCGACGGGCAGGCATCGGTTGCCGCACTTGTCGATAAGGCTATTGCCGACGGACAACCTGCCCTCGCTATTACCGATCATGGTAACATGTTTGGCATAAAAGAGTTTCATAATTATGCAAAAAAAGTGAACTCTAAAACTAAAGATGCTATCGCGAAGGCCGAACAAGATCTGTCAAAAGCTCAGGAGGATGGTGCTGACGAGGAAACAATAGCCTCTCTCAAGGTTGAGATTGAAGCCAAACGTCGAAGAATCTTAAAACCCATTTTCGGGTGTGAGATGTATGTGGCGCAAAAATCGCTCCACGAACATATCGACAAGCGTGATACAGGTAGACATTTAATTGTATTGGCAAAAAACGAGCAGGGCTACCACAACCTCATAAAAATAGTGTCACAGGCTTGGACCGAAGGTTTTTACTCACATCCCCGAACAGATAAGGAAGCGATCGCTGCTCACCATGAGGGGTTGATTGTTTGTTCGGCATGTCTTGGTGGCGAGATACCGAAACTTATCATGTCGGGCGACATAGAAGAGGCAGAAAAGCAGGTGCTTTGGTGGAAAAATTTGCTTGGCGATGATTATTATATAGAGATTCAACGTCATAAGACCAACAAGCCCGGTGCAAATCGCGAAACATATCAGATTCAGGAACCGGTCAATCAGGAATTGATAAGGATTGCGCGAAAATACGGAATCAAACTCGTAGCTACCAACGACGTGCATTTTGTTAATGAAGACGATGCCGAGGCTCACGACCGCTTGATTTGTGTCAGCACCGGACGCTTTCTCACCGACGAAAGCCGAATGCGCTACACAAAGCAGGAATGGATGAAGACTCGTGCAGAAATGTATGAAATATTCGCCGACATACCGGAAGCTCTTGAGAATACACTCGAAATAATGGATAAGGTTAGTGTCTATTCGATTGATCACAAACCTATTTTGCCAAACTTCCCTCTTCCTGACGGATTCACTGATAATGACGATTATCTGCGCTATCTCACCTACGAAGGCGCAAAAAAAAGGTGGGGATCACCCTCGAAAGAACAATGTGAACGCATCGACTTTGAGCTTGACACTATCAAAAATATGGGTTTTCCGGGCTACTTCCTCATTGTGCAGGACTTTATTCAGGCAGGCCGCGATCGCGGTGTGTCGATTGGACCCGGTCGTGGATCAGCTGCCGGATCGGCTGTTGCCTATTGCCTTGGAATCACACAGATCGACCCTATCGAGTATGATCTGCTGTTTGAGCGATTTCTGAACCCCGATCGTATTTCATTGCCTGATATCGATATTGACTTCGATGACGACGGGCGCTCCGATGTGCTTAAATATGTAACCGAAAAATATGGTGCCGAAAAGGTAGCGCACATTATCACATATGGCACAATGGCTGCCAAAATGGCAATCAAGGATGTTGCTCGTATCGAGCAGTTGCCACTATCGGAAAGCAACCGGTTGACCAAGCTTATTCCGAAACACATGCCTGAGGTGAACGGTAAAGAGTTAAAACCTACACTCAAGAACTGTTATGAGCATGTGCCGGAATTTAAAGCTGAACTAAACGGCCCGAGTGAGCTGATCAAAGAAACTTTGAAATATGCTCAGGAACTTGAAGGTAACGTGCGAGGTACCGGTGTGCACGCATGCGGTGTAATTATTGGGCGAGATGATATAACTGACTGGGTTCCTGTCAGCACGGCTACGGACAAAGACGGTTCGAAACTGCTTGTTACACAATATGAAGGTAGTGTGATTGAGGAAACAGGTCTGATAAAAATGGACTTCCTTGGCCTTAAAACACTCTCAATTATAAAAGAGGCCTTGGCCAACATCAAACAGACTCATGGCATTGATGTCGACATTGATAATGTGCCTATCGACGATCCTGCAACCTACAAGCTTTATAGTGAAGGACGAACAACAGCCACATTCCAGTTTGAGTCGCCCGGCATGCAGAAATATCTGCGCGAACTGCAGCCGTCGGTATTCGAAGACCTGATAGCCATGAATGCGCTATATCGCCCCGGTCCAATGTCATATATCCCTGATTTCATTGCCAGAAAGCACGGACAGTCGCCAATTATCTATGATATTCCGATAATGGAGAAGTATCTGAAAGACACTTACGGCGTTACGGTTTACCAGGAGCAAGTGATGTTGCTTTCGCGTCTATTGGCAAACTTTACCAGAGGTGAGAGCGATACACTTCGAAAAGCTATGGGTAAGAAGCTTATAGATAAGATGATGGCGCTGAAGGAGAAGTTTCTTAAGGGTGGACAGGACAATGGACACGATCCGAAGGTGCTCGAAAAAATCTGGGCTGACTGGGAAAAATTTGCCTCATACGCTTTCAATAAGAGTCATGCAACATGCTACTCGTGGGTAGCATTCCAGACTGCATATCTGAAAGCTAATTATCCGGCTGAGTACATGGCAGCCGTTTTAAGCCGAAACCTTAATGATATAACCAAACTCACCGTTTATATGGATGAGTGTAAAGCGATGCACATATCAGTAAAAGGCCCTGATGTGAATGAATCATTTTCTGCGTTCGGTGTAAACCGGAGCGGTGATATACGCTTCGGTCTGGCCGGTATCAAAGGTATTGGTGTGAACGTGGTAAACGCAATTATCAGTGCGCGCGAGCAGGGTGGGCCGTTTGAGAATATTTATGATTTCGTTGAACGAGTCGATCGCTCCAATCTTAACAGACGAAATATTGAAGGACTTGCATTGTCGGGCGCATTTGATTCGTTCCCGGATATAAAGCGTGAGGACTTTTTCGAAGCGAATGTCAAAGGAGAAACATTTGCCGAACAGCTCACACGATATGCTCAAAGCTATCAGAATGCGAAGGATTCACTTGAAAACTCATTGTTCGGTGATTTCGGCGACGACCTCAATACAGCCGGTCGCCCCGCTTTGAAACCGGCCGCTCTATGGTCGGAAATAGAGAAGCTGGATCGTGAACGCGATCTGGTTGGAATGTATCTTTCCGGACATCCGCTCGACCCCTATTATGTTGAGCTGCGATATGGATGCACGCATACACTAAAAGAGTTTGCCGACGAAGGCGTTCTGGAAGAGAACAGGCCTCTGGTGCTTGGCGGAATGGTTATCGACTATCAGGTGAAACAGAGTCGAAAAGGAGGTAGTTTCGGTGTGCTCAAAATTGAGGATTACACCGGTACACAGGAGTTCACGCTGTTTGGTCAGGATTTTATCGATTATAGCAAGTATGGAATTGTCGGGACACCGGTAATTATCCGTGGTCATTATGGACGCCGTTTTGCAACGTCAGATCCCAGATTCCAGATAACGTCGATGCAACTGCTTTCCAAACAGCGCGGAAAACTGGTCGACGGAATTACGATTACAGTCGATGCGGAGCAGGCAAATGAAAATTTCCACTCCATATTGCGCGACTTAGTTGATCGTCCGGTTCCGACCGATTTCACGCCCGAAGATGGTGACGGTCGTAGCCCGCTCTACATCCGGTTGCGTGACAAAGAGTTGGGCCGAAGCCTGAAACTTGCATCCGGAGTCAAGCTTGCAGTTGATCGCGATTTAATTTTCAAGCTTGAAGAGATGGAAATGGATTTCGAGATATCGGCATCGTAATAGCATTTACAATTTAAAACTAAATAAATCATTATTATGGCATTCGAATTTACAGATTCAAACGTGAAAGAAATTATTGCCTCAGGTCAACCGGTGCTGGTTGATTGTTGGGCGCCGTGGTGTGGACCGTGTGTAAGCATGTCGCCTGTTATAGAGGCATTGTCCGAAGAGTATGAGGGTCGTGCCGTCATCGGTAAATATAATGTTGATGAAGACAGCGACCTTGCCGGAGCGTATCGTATAATGAGTATACCGACAATGCTCCTGTTTAAAGGCGGACAGCTTGTAGGACGTTTGGCCGGTTCACAGCAGAAAGCTACCCTTCAGGCCAAGATTGAAGAAATCATTGGTTAACGCAGGTACAAAAAAGATGCGCGACTCAAATTGAGCCGCGCATCTTTTTTGTATGAGATAGATTAATTTCTGAATTCAAGTTCTCCGTCTTTGTCAATATCGATGACAATTGGTTTCTCCCGGTCGACACGCTGTGCAAGAATGTCTTTTGACAGTTGGTTGAGAACCATGCGCTGGATGACGCGCTTAACCGGACGTGCACCGAATTCGGGGTTATATCCCTCCTTGGCAAGGAACTTGAGCGCCTGAGGAGTGACTTCAAGTGTAACTCCGTTTTTGGCCAGCATACGTTTGATACCTTTAACCTGAATACCGACAATCTCTTCAATTTCGTGTTCATTGAGAGGTGTGAACATGATGATTTCATCGATACGGTTGAGGAATTCGGGGCGTATGGTCTGTTTCAACATGTCGAGCACTTCGTTTTTGGTTTTGTCGACGATTTCTGCACGATTGTCGTCGGTGAGTTTGGCGAAGTTGTCGCGAATCACTTGCGACCCCATATTCGAAGTCATCACGATGATAGTATTCTTGAAGTTAACCAGACGTCCTTTATTGTCGGTCAGATGTCCGTCGTCAAGAACCTGAAGCAAAATGTTGAACACATCGGGATGAGCCTTTTCGATTTCATCGAAGAGCACGACAGAGTAGGGTTTGCGTCGTACCGCTTCTGTGAGCTGACCACCTTCATCGTATCCAACATATCCGGGAGGCGCTCCGACAAGTCGCGACACAGTGTGTTTCTCCTGATACTCGCTCATGTCGATTCGTGTCATCATGTTCTCGTCGTCGAACAGATATTCGGCAAGCGCCTTGGCAAGCTCG
>CAYQYL010000056.1:0-14293 GCA_964421745.1 uncultured Muribaculum sp.
TTGCCAACTTCGTCCTTGCCGATGAAATAAACCGTGCTCCGGCTAAAGTTCAGAGTGCTCTTCTCGAGGCAATGCAGGAACGCCAGGTAACAATTGGGGACTCGACATTCCGGCTCGACGAACCATTCCTGGTAATGGCAACCCAGAACCCGATTGAACAGGAGGGTACGTATCCGCTTCCTGAAGCGCAGGTCGACCGTTTTCTTCTCAAGGTGGTTATCGGATATCCGACAAAAGACGAAGAAAAGATTATCATTCGCCAGAATATCACCAACCAGCGCGTTGACATCCGTCCGTTGCTTAAACCAGAAGAAATTATCGAGGCACAGCGCGTTTGCGAAAAGATTTACATCGATGAGAAAATTGAGCGATATATTGTTGATATTGTATTCGCTACACGTTTCCCGGGCGATTACAATCTGAATGATCTCACTTCGATCATCTCGTTCGGTGCTTCTCCACGTGCATCTATCTCGTTGGCCAAAGCAGCGCGTAGTTATGCATTCCTTCGCGGTCGTGGATATGTGGTTCCCGAAGACGTGCGAGCAGTAGCCCACGATGTTCTTCGCCACCGTATCGGTTTAACTTATGAAGCCGAGGCCAACAACATTACAGCCGACGATGTCGTTTCAGAAATTCTCGACAAAGTTGAAGTTCCCTGATAAACCTGTTTCTGACGATGGATGCCAACGAGCTGTTAAAGAAAATTCGTAAAATCGAAATAAAGACCAAAGGCCTTTCTCAGAATATATTCGCCGGTGAATACCATTCGGCGTTCAAAGGCCGTGGTATGACATTCTCCGAGGTGCGCGAATACCAGTATGGTGACGACATTCGCGACATCGACTGGAATGTCACAGCACGCCACAACCATCCCTACGTGAAGGTCTACGAGGAAGAACGTGAACTTACGGTTATGTTGCTTGTCGATGTTTCCGGTAGTCGTCGGTTTGGTGCAGTAGGCGAGGAAAAACGTCAGATGATTGCTGAAATAGCAGCTACAATTGCCTTTTCTGCCATACAGAACAACGATAAGATCGGCGTTATTTTCTTCTCCGACAAAGTTGAAAAGTTCATACCACCTAAAAAAGGGCGCAAACACATTCTGTTCATTATTCGCGAACTTCTGAACTTTACTCCCGAGCATCTGGGCACAAACATCGGAGAGGCATTGAGATATATGACTGATGCTCTGAAAAAACGTTGCACTACATTCCTGATTTCCGATTTCATCGATGCGGCAGATTACTATAATCCAATGTCGATAGCCGGAAACAAACATGATCTGACTGCGATACAGGTCTACGACAAACGAGATTCGCAGTTGCCCGATGTCGGATTGATGCGCGTACAGGATTTGGAAACAGATGCTATGAGGTGGATAAATACTTCTTCCTCAAAGGTTCGCCAGACATTTAATCGCTGGTGGTATGAGCGACAGCAGACAATGACGCAGTGTTTCAATCGTTGCCGTGTCGACTATGCTTCAATTGCCACCGACGAAGATTTCGTGAAATCACTCATGGGGCTGTTTAAAAAACGTGGTTCCAGATAATTGAATCCGATAATATGAGTCTTAAATATAAACACACTGTTAAATCATTTGCTGCAGCTGCTGTGTTAGCGCTAACGGCGATTCCCGTGCAGGCGGCCGGCCCTGTGAAGGTGACGACTACGCTCGACTCCGCATATATTATTATGGGTAAGCAGACTGCCATGAATGTCGAAATTGTTCAGGACAAGGGCACAGTCGGCCGTTTTCTTAATGTAGGCGACACATTGTCGACCAACATAGAAGTAGCTTCCGTTTCCCGCCCTGATACAAGTTCGATCGGTTCCGGTAGAGAAGAGATTCGTCAGCAGATTGTGTTGCAGTCGTTCGATTCGGGTGTTTATACAGTCAATCCGTTCATATATGCAACACAGTTTGACACAGTTGTGTCGAATGCATTGGTGCTCAAGGTTATTCCTGTCCCTGTCGATTCAATGGCAACTGTTCATGATTACGCCGGAACTGCCGATCCGAACACGAAGATCTGGGATTATCTGCCCGATGCCGTAGTAGACTACTGGTGGGCTATTCTGCTTGTGGCATTAGCCATGTTGTTAGGCGCTGCGGCCTGGATATGGTATAAAAAACGCAGCCTGGTTGAATCGTTGCTGCCGCAGAAAAAAATCATACCTCCCTATGAAATGGCCATGCAACAGCTTTCGAAACTTAAAGAGGAAAAACTATGCGAGAATTCGCGTGAGAAGGAGTACTACACTCGTCTGACAGAAATCCTGCGAACATATCTTGATCGTCGTTTCGGAATAAACGCAATGGAAATGACTTCAACCCAGATTATGGCTCAGCTTAAAGCTAATGAAACGACAAAGCCTTCGGCTGCGCTAATGAAACAAATTCTGGAAATGGCCGATTTTGTGAAATTTGCAAAAGTGCGTCCATTGCCCGACGACAATGTTCGCTCATATAATCACGCTCTCGAATTTGTTGAGGCAACAAAGCCGGCACCGGACCCAGAACCCGATGCCGAAACGAAAGAGGCCGATAACGTGCCTAATGAAAAAACTAATACTAAGTAAAAGTAATGCAACTTGCTCATCCCGAATATCTGTGGCTATTTCTGGTTTTCATACCGGTCATTGGGTGGCATGTCTGGAAACATCGCCAGTCATTCCCAGCCATGCAAATATCCACAACTTCTCCATTTGCAGCAATGCCACGCTCATATAAAGAGTATCTGCTCCACGCAATGCTCGGGCTGCGTTTGCTTGCAATTGGAAGTCTAATTATTGTGTTGGCGCGTCCGCAGACAAGTGACAGCTGGCGCACATCGACAACTGAAGGAACAGACATTATCATTGCTCTCGACATCAGTTCGTCCATGCTTGCCCGCGACTTTCAACCCGACCGTCTTGAGGCTGCAAAAGCCATGGCCTCGAAATTCGTTGCCGGGCGTCAGAATGACAATATCGGTCTTGTCATCTATGCCGGTGAGAGTTTCACTTCCCTACCGATGACGACAGACCGTTCAATGGTTGCCAACTATATTCACGACATTCGCATGGGTATGCTCAACGACGGAACGGCTATCGGCGACGGTCTGGCAACATCAATCAACCGTATCAAAGACGGAAAGGCAAAATCGAAAAGTATCATTTTGATCACCGATGGTGTTAACAATACAGGTGTTGTAGCTCCGCTGACAGCTGCGGAGATTGCAAAAAAAATGGGAATTAAGGTCTACACTATCGGAGTGGGCCGAAACGGAACAGCACCTACTCCCCAACAGAACTATTTCGGGGGCGTCGATTACGTGAATATGCCGGTCGTGATTGATGAGGCTATGTTGCAAAACATCTCGTCGATGACCGGAGGCAAGTACTTCCGAGCCACAGGCAACAATGTGTTGCGCGACATCTTTCAGGAAATCGATCAACTTGAGAAAACTCAAATGGACGTACGCCATTTCTCGCATACCGAAGATGATTATATGCTTTGGGCATGGTTGGCTTTTGCTGCCTTCCTTGGCGAGATAATAATGCGGCGCACTGTTTTACGTACGCTGCCGTAACAATTCAAAAACTCCTTATTTATAATGTTTAGTTTTGCACATCCACATATTCTTTATTTGCTTCTGTTGATTCCGGCAGTAGGCGCTCTGTATGCCTTTGCCAGATTCACCCGTCGCAAACGCTTAGCACGCTTTGGCAAGCCTGCCGTACTGGCTTCACTTATGCCCGAGGCGTCGCGCTACACCCCGGGGTTGAAACTCGTGTTCCAGCTGTTGGCTTTAGCTGCGCTTATCATTGTTTTGGCAAGGCCGCGTGCAGGTGCCAAGCAGGAGGTGAGCGAGGTGCAGGGAATTGAAGTGATGATCTGTCTGGACGTTTCAAATTCAATGTTGGCTTCATCGACCGATGATCCGCGTGGTGTATCACGTTTGCAGCGTGCGAAACTTGTGCTTGAGAAATTGTTTTCCCAGTTGAAAAACGATAAAGTCGGTCTGATAGTCTTTGCCGGCGATGCATACACACAGTTGCCAATAACAAGCGATTTTACGTCTGCAAAAATGTTTCTGCAAAGCATTTCAACCGAAATGGTTCCTACTCAAGGCACTGCTATCGGTGCCGCAATTGAAATGGCTATGACATCATTCACTCCTGAATCCGACATGCAGAAAGCAATCATAGTTATTACCGACGGTGAAAATTTCGAAGACGAACCCGTGGCTGCAGCAGAGGAAGCAGCGCGTCAGGGCATTCAGGTCGATGTAATTGGACTTGGTTCTGCAAAAGGAGCACTCATTCCCATGGGACGCGATGGCCAGTTTTTACGCGACGATCAGGGTAATCCGGTGACAACTCGCTTAAATGAAGAAGTTGCGCAGAAAATTGCAGCAGCCGGAAATGGTATTTATGTACAAGGTTCTTCTTCAACTGTCGTAAAAGATGTTGCAGAACAGCTCGATACACTTTCGAAAAGTACGCTTGAAAAGGTTACTTATGCCGCATCTGCCGAACAGTTCCCTGTGTTCGCGTGGTTAGCATTACTGTTCCTGTTAGTCGACATAATGATACCGGAACGTAAAATAGGATGGCTGAAAAAATTCAACTTCTTCAGCAAATAAATCTGTATGAATTATGAAACGTAGTCGTATAATTTCAATAATTATAACAATATGTGCTGTTGCTCCGCATTTCGTTGTTGCTGCACAAAACGACGCGAAGCAACCACCTCGCGACACTTCTACAAGGAAAGAGCGTAACTTCGTCCGTGAGGGGAACAAACACTATGCCGACAAACACTTTTCAGAGGCTGAGGTTGCATATCGTAAAGCTTTGGCCGAAAACGAAATGAGCGAGGCTGGTCGATACGACCTCGCACTCGCTCTGATTCGGCAGTCGGGGAGTGCTGATCCTAACAATGAAAACAATCCGATGGCAGAGGCACAGAGTTTGCTAAATGATCTTGCTAAGACCGCGAACGATGTGTCGATTGCCGAACGTGCATTCTATAATCTTGGTAACATAGCTTTTAACCAGCAGCAGTATGATCAGGCAATCAACATGTATAAAAGCGCACTGCGAAAAAATCCTGAAAACGATAAGGCTCGCGAAAATTTGCGTCTTGCCCAGTTAAAACGTCAGCAACAACAGCAAGACAAAAACGACGACAACAAGCAGGATAACAAGCAGGATCAGCAGCAACAGGATCAGCAACAACAACAGAATAAAGACCAAAAAGATAACGAGGACAAACAGCAACCCCAGCAACCTCAACAGAATCAGCCCCAGCAGCAGCCCCAGCAACAGCAAGGGGGAATCAGCGATGCAAATGCTGCCAAAATCCTGAAAACGATGGAGAACGAAGAGAACGCCACCCGTCGTAAAGTTCAGGAAATGGAAAAAAAGGAAGGGCAGGCTACACGTCGTACAACCGGGCCGCAATGGTAATATAATTGAGTTAATACAATAGAAGAATGATACGGCATATACTGGTGACGATATTGTTTATCGCCACGTTAGCAGGCAAGGCGGGAGCCGAAACAACATTTACCCTAATTCCGCCACGAAATGTAATCGAAGGCAATAAATTTAATGTCACTTTTCGTTTGAAGAATGGCGAAGCCACTTCGATTAAGCCTCCGCAGCTTGAGGGCTGTACTCTTCTGTTCGGACCGTCAACTTCTCAAATGTCAAACTACTCCTGGTCGAATGGCAAGGAGGAACGATCCACTACGATTGATTATTCATTCACTTATCGTGCCGATAAAGCCGGTACTGTTTCAATTCCAGAAGTAACAGTAACATCAGGTCGATCGACGCTTACTTCGCGTGGCGCTACGTTCAAGATTCTTCCTCCCGACAAAGCCGCTTCGGCATCTTCGGCCGACCCTGCTGAAAGGGAGTCATCGTCGGCTGCTATTAACGCGAACGATGTCCTCATTCGTATTATTCTAAACAAATCTCATGCCTACGAACAGGAGGCCATACTTTGCACGATTAAACTCTACACAAAGCATAGCATCAGCTCGTTTATTCCTACAGTCCAACCTGCATTCGACGGTTTTCTGATTGAGGAAGTGCCTGTCAGCCCTACTCTGAACGAGGTTGAGCATTACAATGGTCAGAATTATATGACGGCAGTGCTCAAGCAGTGCATAATCTATCCTCAGAAATCGGGCAAGCTCACGATTAATTCCGGCAAATACGATGTGACGGTTGTGCAGTATGAGCGAGTAGGTGGTTTCTGGGGTGGCACGCGACAGGTTGAACGTAATCTTAAGACCAGTTCAAATTCAGCTTCGATAAATATTACACCGCTACCTCAACCGCAACCCGAAGGTTTCACAGGCGCTGTCGGCCATTTTACTATAGACAGCAAACTGCGCACCTCTGTTTTTAAAACTAATGAGGCGGCTTCGCTGGTCTATACAATTAAAGGTACCGGTAATATTAAATATGTGAAGGAACCGGTAATTGATTTCCCAAGTGAATTCGAACAGTATCAGCCTCAGACCGATATCAACACACACGTTTCGGGCGCAAATGTCACAGGTACACAGACAGTCGATTATACTTTTGTGCCGCAGAGCGTAGGCAAATTCACAATTGGAGCCGACAAATTCGTTTACTTCAATCCGGATAGCAAAGAATACGTAACTCTCACAACACCCTCGTATGATATTAATGTAGGGCAGGGCGCTGCCACCACTTCTTCTGCCGTTACGGCATCGAAACAGACTATATCGAGCAAAAATACGGATATTCTCCATATAAAACTTGGCAACCTCGATTTGTCACGAACTCACACTTATATTTTTAAATCTTGGTGGTACTGGCCATTCTATATAACACTTGTTGTGTTGTTGGCAGTTGCCGTATGGGTTTATGGCCGTCAAGCCCGCTTGAATGCCGACATCCAAGGCCGACGTCTTGCCAAGGCAGGGAAAGTTGCCCGCAAACGTCTGAAACAGGCAGGAATATTCATGCGAAAGCACGAAAATGACAGATTCTATGAAGAGATGCTTCGGGCTGTCTGGGGATATCTTGGCGACAAGCTACAGCTTCCGGCATCGCAGTTGACCCGTGACACAGTAGCTCAACAGTTGTCTGCTTATGGAGCTTCTGAAAAACTTGTCAACCAATTCCTCGATGTCATCGACAGCTGTGAAATGGCCCGATATTCTCCCGACAGATCAGATATGCGATGCGAGGATCTTTATCGTCAGGCCGAAGAAGCTATGGATGATCTTGAAAATACACGTCGCCTGCGTTAACCACTCACGTTTAAAAAATAGATAAATAATGATACGACGCTTAATCATAAATCTTACATTTTGTATTGCCGTGGCATTCCCCGCTCTGGCACAGCAGGAGTTGACCGAGCAGGCCGATTCAGCATATATGCGCGATGATTTTGCCACAGCATTGCAAGCATATACCGACTTGGAACAGCAGTACGGAACATCGAGCTCTTTATTCTATAATATCGGGAACTGCTACTATCGTATGGGACGTCCGGGAATGGCGATTGTCTATTTCGAGCGTGCGCTGCGGCTCGACCCGTTGAACTCCGATGCAAAGGCAAATCTTGAATTTGTTAATTCCAAAATTACCGATGAACCCGGCGATCGTGGAATGTTCATTTCGAAAACTGTGAATGCAATAGCAGAGGCTCTCCCGGCTAACGTGTGGGCATGGCTTGCCTTGTGTTCGTTCATATTTATTGTTGGAGCTGCCGGTGTTTATATCTTTTCGTCGAACATTGGGTTGAGAAAAATCGGTTTCTTCGGTGGTATAATACTTGTGATTGTGTGTGTGATTGCAAATGTGCTTGCATCTGTTGCTACAAAGTATTCAACCTCATCTTCAGAAGCTGTAGTGACAGTGCCTTCATCGCTTTTAAGCACTTCGCCGCGCCAACCGAAAGATCGAAACGAAGAAGCCATGCTGCTCCACGAGGGTACAAAAATCGAGATACTCGATTCTGTAGTGACACGTGTCGATTCCGTGAAATCTGTTTGGTTCGATGTGCGTGTCGACAACGAGCATCGGGCATGGATTCGAGGCGCCGATATCACCCGGATCTAATAATTTTTAAGCATTGCAAGCTCCTGGTGGGTTGAATTACAGCCATCAGGAGCTTTTATTATTTTGACATATTGTAAAACTATGTTTTAAAACACGTGTAAATATCCTTAAATGATTTGGTTTTTTAAAATTAAAACTATAATTTTATAACCAACCAAAACAAAGAGCTTAAAAACTCTGTTTAACGATAACATTATTATAAATTCATAATCTGAATAATCATGACCAAAACAATCACTTTCAACGAACTTCGTAAAATCAAAGATAGTCTGCCCGATGGTTCAATGCGTCAGATCGCTGACAAGCTCAATTGCACTGTTCAGACAGTGAGAAACTACTTCGGAGGCAGCAATTATGAATTCGGCCAAAATTGTGGAGTGCATATCGAACCGGGTCCCGACGGCGGTATCGTAGTTCTCGACGATACAACTATCTATGACATGGCAATTGATATTCTCCAGTCGCAGGCCGCAGAATAAGCAATTTTCCAAACCTGACTCATTCTTCTCTCTCCAATCTTTAGGCAATCAATAAGATTTTGAAACGTGTCCGAAAACAATCTGGTTACGGTAGCCATACATACGTATGATCATGCACTCGCGCTCAAGAATCTGCTCGAACGCGAGGGCGTTCCGGCACGGTTGCAAAATGTGAATCTTAATGAACCGGAAGTGTCTGTCGGTATGCGTGTCCGTATCGACAGGGCAGATTTGCCACTCGCCTTGCGCATTATTGAAAATGCTGATATTTTTCATTCAGACGAGTCACAAACCGGTAAACACCCTATAATTGTTCCGGTTGATTTTAGCGCTCACTCTCTAAAGGCATGCGATATCGCTTTCCAATTAGCAGAGCGACGAAATTCTTCGGTTATACTTTTGAATTCATTCTTCGGACAATCTGATTCGGTTGGCCGGCAGTTGGGTAAAACGTTGAATTTTGACACAGTCGATTCTGCTCGGAATATGACTTTGGCCTATCAGGCTAAATCGTTAATGGATTCGTTGGCAAACGACATCCGAAAAAAGATTAAATTGGGCGAGTTGCCTGCAGTGAAGTTTACTACCTTAATAACTGAAGGTATTCCGGAAGAAGTAATTACGGATGTTGCTAAACAGCGTAATCCGGAATTAATTGTAATGGGAACGCGTACGGCTGACAAGAAGGAACGCGAATTGATAGGAAGCGTAACCGCAGAAGTCCTCGATTCGTCGCGCTTCCCAATTCTGGCAATTCCTGAATTGGTGCAGTTTAGCAAAGTTTCCGATCTTCATAATGTGCTATTTTTTTGTACACTCGATCAGGACGACATTATAGCGGTGGACACAATTTACCGATTTTTTAACCATGAAAATGTAGCAGTCGAACTTGTATGGCTTCCACCAAAAAAACAGTTCGGGAGTTTCCCTTCGGCAAGCGCGCTCAACAGCCTTGCCTCATATTGCTCGGCACATTATCCGCGTTTCACATTTAATACGCACATATTAAGCGTAGCATCAGCTTCTGGTGAATTGGCTGTGCTCACCCGCATGGCCCATATTAATCTGATGGTGATACCGAATAAACGGCGCAGTATGTTTTCGAGGCTGTTTAACCCGTCGCTCGCACATCGGCTTCTGTTCTATGCCGATATACCCATGATGGTTATACCGGTGTAAATTTATATAATTTTACGCTTCATTAAATATGCTACTGGCTCAGAGCCAATATTTTTACCTATTTTTTAAATTAATTTCAAAAATAATGCGTAACTTTGCGCCCGTAAATCTATAAAAATATTTCTATGACAGATAAGACGGTCAATGTTGACCTGCTCTTCGAAACAAGCTGGGAGGTTTGCAATAAAATCGGTGGTATTTATACTGTGCTATCTACTAAGGCAAAGACCTTACAGGACTTGTACAAAGACAAGACTATTTTTTTAGGCCCTGATGTTTGGACAGACGATTGTCCATCGCCATATTTTACCCCTTCACGCACACTGCTCAAAGACTGGCAAAAAAGTCTTTCACTTCCAGAAGGAATAACAGTTAGAGTCGGACGCTGGAATGTGCCCGGCAAACCGATTGTTGTCCTTGTAGGTTTTCAGGGTATGTATGCGGTGAAAGATGAATTTTATTCACGTATGTGGCAACTATACGGCGTTGACTCTCTGCATGCATATGGCGACTACGACGAAGCTTGTGCTTTCTCTCATGCCGCCGGAATCGTTATCGAAAGCCTTTGTAATTTCTACGGAACAGCCGGCAAGAACATAATCGCTCATTTTGATGAGTGGACAACCGGAATGGGATTGCTTTATGTTAACGACAAGCTCCCCGAGGTCGCTACTATTTTTACTACTCATGCCACTTGTATTGGCCGTAGCATCTGTGGCAACCACAAGCCTCTCTACGACTATCTCGGCGCTTACGACGGCGATCAAATGGCCCGCGAACTTAATATGGAGTCGAAGCACTCGCTTGAAAAGGCTGCGGCACAGGTTGCCGATTGTTTTACAACTGTTAGCGAAATAACGGCGCAGGAATGTGAACAGCTCCTGCAACGTCGACCGCTTGTAACTCCAAATGGGTTCGAACAGAATTTCGTGCCGGCTCGCAACCGTTTCGCAAAAGAGCGGATTGCCGCTCGGAAAAAAATGCTTGATGTGGCATCTGCACTTACCGGTAAGATTTTCGATGAAGATACCTTCATACTGATAACATCGGGTCGCTGCGAGTACACCAACAAAGGACTTGACATGTTTCTTGAATCGGTTGCCCGCGTCCGCGACTACAATCCGGAGCGTACTCTTTTAGCTTTTGTCATGGTTCCGGCATGGGTCAAAGAACATCGTGCTGATCTTGCAGAAAATCTATCAGGTAACAGATCGGACCGCCTTGGCGAACCTGTTGTGACACATTTGCTCCATAACCATGATTCCGATCCTGTGTTGTGCCGTATTCGCCAGATAGGATTTGAAAATGTTGCTTCCGACAAAGTAAATGTGATCTATGTTCCGTCGTATTTAAACGGTAAAGACGGAATTTTTAACACCGACTATTACAGTACATTGATCGGAGCAGACGCAACTGCATTCCCGTCGTATTATGAACCCTGGGGCTATACACCGCTCGAATCTGTGGCATTCGGCGTGCCGACGATTACGACTTCGCTTTCCGGTTTCGGACAGTGGATTCTTAAAGAGGGCATCAACGGTATGCAGCAATCTGGCGTAAAAGTAATTTCCCGTGGCGATTTCAACTACGACGAAGCCGCTACACGCATCGCAGAAGAGATTGTAGAAATGCTTAAACTTACTCCAGCTCAGGTTAAAGAAGTGAGCGACGCTGCCCGCGACACAGCTGCAAAAGCAGCATGGAGTTATTTCGTTGCATTTTACATCGATGCTTTTAATCAGGCTATTGAGTGTGCACACACCCGCATACAGGCAGCCTCTACATTTTAATAATATTTAAACAACATATCTAACTTATGAAACTACAAGTAAGTAACACAAACGCACCTGTCTGGCGTGATATGACAATCAAGTCAGACCTTCCTTCGCAGCTTAAACCTCTCGAAGTAATGTCACGAAACCTCTGGTGGGTATGGAACAGCAGCGGTAAATCTCTTTTCCGCGACCTGAATCCCGATTTGTGGCGGTCTGTTGGCGAAAACCCTGTAATGCTGCTTCAGCGTTTGGGCTTTGAACGCGTTGAAGAAATTATCAACGACAAAGAGTTGTTGGCGCGCATCGACAGTGTGTATGCTGAATTTATGGAATACATGAGCAAGCCAATGCGTTCCGATATTCCTTCGGTAAGCTACTTCTCGATGGAGTACGGTTTGTGCAATGCACTCAAAATATATTCCGGCGGTCTTGGTGTACTTGCCGGTGACTATATCAAAGAAGCTTCCGACTCATGTGTCGACATGACTGCTGTCGGTTTCCTTTATCGTTACGGCTATTTCACACAGACCCTGTCGATGGACGGCCAGCAGATAGCCAACTACGAACCGCAGAACTTCAATGAACTTCCAATCGAACAGGTGCTCGACGAAAACGGTCAGCCGATGATTCTTGAAGTTCCGTTCCCCAACCATATCGTTTACTCCCATGTGTGGCGTGTTAATGTTGGCCGCATGAAGCTCTATCTGATGGATACCGACTTCGATAAGAACTCGGAATTCGATCGCCAGATCACACATCAGCTATATGGTGGCGACTGGGAAAACCGTATCAAACAGGAGTATATGCTTGGTATCGGTGGTGTGCTAATGCTTCAAAAACTTGGCGTTAATTCAACTTTATACCATTGTAACGAAGGCCACGCTGCTTTGTTAAACCTGCAACGTCTGGTCGATTTTGTTCAGAATCAGAAACTCGACTTCCAGACTGCGCTTGAAATGGTGCGTGCCTCGTCGCTCTATACAGTACACACTCCCGTGCCCGCCGGTCACGATTACTTCGATGAAGGTCTGTTCGGTAAATACATGGGTAAATTCCCCGAAAAACTTGGCATCTCTTGGTCAGATCTTATGAATATGGGTCGCGAGAATCCAGATTCAGGCGAACGTTTCTCAATGAGTGTATTCGCCCTCAATACCTGTCAGGAAGCTAACGGTGTGAGCTGGCTTCACGGTGAAGTTTCTAAGAAAATGTTTGCCGGAATCTGGAAAGGCTACAACTGGAAAGAATCGCACGTCGGCTATGTGACAAATGGTGTGCATATGCCTACATGGGCTGCATCCGAATGGAAAGAACTCTACGGCAAAACATTCGGTCCGGAATTCTTCGAACACCAGAGCGACATGGACTACTGGAAGAAAATCTATTCAGTGCCCGACGAAGAGATCTGGAACCTGCGCATGACGATGAAAAACAAATTCATCAACTTCGTTCGCCGCGATTTCCGCGAAAAATGGCTCAAGAACCAGGGTGATCCTTCGCGCATTATGTCAATCCTCGACAAAATTAACCCCAATGCGCTCATTATCGGTTTTGCCCGTCGTTTCGCAACTTACAAAAGAGCTCATCTGCTCTTCTCCGATCTCGACCGTCTGGCTGCGATTGTAAACAATCCCCAGTTCCCCGTTCAGTTCATCTTCTCAGGTAAGGCTCACCCTGCCGACGGTGCCGGTCAAGGTTTGATAAAGCGTATCACTGAAATTTCACGCATGCCGCAGTTCCTCGGAAAGATTATCTTCCTCGAAAACTACGACATGATCGTTGCAAAACGTCTTGTTTCAGGTGTTGATATCTGGCTGAACACACCCACACGTCCTCTCGAAGCATCAGGAACATCGGGCGAGAAAGCCGAAATGAATGGCGTCCTCAACTTCTCGGTTCTTGACGGCTGGTGGTATGAAGGATACAAATTCAGCGAAAAAGCCGGTTGGGCTCTCACGGATAAACGAACATTCACTGATCAGTCTCAGCAGGATAAACTTGATGCAGCAACAATCTATTCGATGCTCGAAAACCAAATCGTTCCTCTCTATTTTGCCAAGAACTCTAAAGGTTACTCTCCTGAGTGGATCGAATATATCAAGAATTCGGTAGCTAAGATTGCGCCCAACTTCACAATGAAGCGTATGATCGACGACTACATCAGCCGTTTCTATTCTAAGGAAGCAGCCCGCACAAAACAGCTTGAAGCCGACAACTACAAGCTGGCGCGCGAAATTGTAGCTTGGAAAGAAACTGTAGCCGCTCATTGGGACGGAATCAAAGTTATCTCAATCGAAGAATCGACAGCACACGCCAATGCCAAGACCGGCGACGAAATGGGTGTAACAATCAAGATCGACACCAACGGCTTAAAGGCTGAGGATCTCGGTATGGAATGCGTGGTTTATCGTATGGAAAACGGTCAGGAAGAACTCGAATCTGTAATTCCTTTCGAATTCAAGTCGACAAGCAACGGAGTTGCTACCTACGAACTAAGCTCAAAACTTCGTGAGTCGGGTGTGTTCCGCTACGCTTACCGTCTGTATCCCAAGAACGCAGCCCTGCCTCATCGTCAGGACTTTGCATTCGTTCGTTGGATTTAATAGTTGTCCGATCAATCAGTTTAACCATATAAATTGAATTGCATATAGCCGGGAGTCGTGCCAAAAGCATGACTCCCGTTTTTTGCATCAATCCGTTGGATATAAGAAAGGCTGTCGAAGCATTTTGAAATGCCTGACAGCCTTTGTTGGGTAACAG
>CAYQYL010000057.1:0-14190 GCA_964421745.1 uncultured Muribaculum sp.
TGTCGGGGTGACACCGCATCATCTGCGTGTGCGCAAAATCATCCTCGACGAGCTTGAACGTAAGCGTGCCAACCGATAGAAGTCGGTTGGCAGTCCCCGGCGGAACCTGACAGGCTTAACCAATCAACCAGTATACAGGAAAAATACAATAAACCATGAGCACAACCAGACGAACATTTCTTAAAACATGTGCTGCGGCATCACTTTTCACCATAGTGCCGCGGCGAGTGCTGGGCGGAACGGGGCATGTGGCTCCGAGCGACCAGCTGACAAAAGGTATAATAGGCGTGGGTGGCATTGGCCGTTCGTCATATCATTTCACAAGCGACGACCGTTGTCGACTAACTGCCGTTTGCGATGTCGACGCACAACATTTGCAGCGCGCCGTCGAACAGGCTAAAAGCCAGTTAGGTGTTAATGTGAATGCCTACCATGACTTCCGTGAGCTGATTGCCGACAAAAATGTGGATATAGTGCACATTGCCACACCCCCGCACTGGCACGGAATAATGGCAGTGACAGCTGCAAATGCCGGAAAAGATGTGTGGTGTGAGAAGCCTATGACACGCACTATAGGCGAGGGTCGCGCAGTGAAAGAAGCCATAGAGCGAAACAATCGTGTATTCCGCTTGAACACATGGTTCCGATTCAAAGACACATTTTATGGCCTCGGAACCGAAGTGCGTCCGCTTAAAAAATTGGTCGACAGCGGAATGCTCGGCTGGCCGTTGAAGATAACCGTTTCGGCAACAACCGGTTTCGCCTGGAAATTTTTCTGGGTAGGAAAAGACCATTTGGAAACACAACCTGTGCCTGCTCATCTCGACTATGCCATGTGGCTCGGTCCGGCTCAGCATAAACCCTACAATCCCCACCGCGTGCATCAGACATTCCGCGGCTACTGGGATTATGACGGCGGCGGATTAACCGATATGGGTCAGCACTACCTTGACCCCGTGCAATACATTCTGGGCAAGGACAACGAAAGTCCGGTTAAAGTTGAGGTTGATGCGCCTCAGCAGCACCACGACGCAGTAGGAATCTGGCGCAAGATAACATACACATATGCCGACGGCTGTCAGATTGTGCTCGAAGGCGAAGGCTTCGAGTCGACAGGAAAGAAACCTTACATTGAAGGACCCGACGGGTGTGTTTACCAAGGCTTCGAATGCACAATTCCTGACGTTTGGAATAAGATTGCCGAACTTCCGGAGCCGGAAATGCAGCGAACCGATTTTATTGACTGTGTGCGCAACCGCCGTAAATTTGCTCTTAACGAACAGAACGGACACAAGTCTTGTACGCTTGTAAACATGGGAGCGACAGCACTGCGCCTGAATCGCGATGTGCTCCATTTCGATCCGCAAACCGAACGATTTATTGGCGACGATGAGGCAAATGCCATATCTTACCCGATCTTCGAGGGTGAATGGCGTATTTGATAACCCCGGAAAAAGAAAGAAATGAAAAAGATTTTTATTTTTTTAGCTGCGGCTATGTTTGCCGCAACAGGAGCGTTTGCCCAACGCGACAGCCGCAACCGGTTGCCTGAAACTGTTGTTGCCGACGCATTGGCACGAATGCCATTGCAAAATCATGCCGATTTTCAGACAACAATGTCGGAGCTTGCTTCGGTTCCGGGGGTGAGTGTGAAAATGTTGGCCGACTATATGGCACCACATGGCACAAAGGATTCGAATGCCAAATATGAGTATGCATTGTCGGGATTGGTCGACTATTGTGTGGCGCAGCGCGATACTGTGCTTGCCGCACAGTTGAATGCCGAACTGTTAAAGGCGGCTTCGCAGCAGTCCGACTCGATGAACCGCCGGTTCCTGAATTCGTTGGCCGCACGCACCGATTTTAATACGGTCAAATCCCAGATACCCGGAGTCAAAGCAAGCACGAAAGGCTTCGATAAATCGATGTGTAAGAATGCGGTGAAGACTCTAATGAAAGGTGATTCATTTCAGCGGAATGCAGCGCTCGACAACGTCGCTGCATGCGGACGAAGCAATGATCTGATTGACGAAGTTCAGCGCGTTTATCATAAGTTGCCTGACGACGCTAAGGCTGATTTGATTCGCTGGATCGGCGACAACCATGTTGAGCGTGGCGAATCGATTGCCACGAGCCTGAACAACCTTAATGTTTCGCCACAAGTGGCCGAGGCATCGATCGAAATGGCGTCGAAGTTCGTATCGCCAACATCGTCGATGTTACTTGAAAAAGCGTTGTACACACCTTATGGAGCTCAAGCTTCGCGTGCGTTGCGGTTCTATCGCGGCGATGTGTCGCAGATTGGAGCGCGCGTAATGGCATCCGGCGATTCTGCAGCTGTTGCCAATCTGGTTGATATGGCCGGAAAGCGTCGTGTGCCTGCGCTGTTTGAGCCTATACGCAAGTATGCGGCCGGACAGACCGACTCTTCAAAACGGATGGCGGCTTACAAAGCGCTGGCTAACTGCGCATCGGCAGCCGATTTTGATGTGCTGTGCTCGATGCTCGATGCTGATTCAGGTGAGAATGTCGGTTGCCTTTCTGATGGTATAGCTAACGCCATGGGCGATGCCAACTCAAGCCGTCAGTATGAAATGCTTGCCCCGGTTGTGGAAAAAGCAGCACATCCTGCCAACTTTTATACCCTATTGGCTTGTTCCAATTCAGGCCGTGCAATGCATGCTCTTGAAGAAGCGTATAATAAAGGTGACAACCGCGATGCGGCATTTTTTGCACTACTGTTGGTGAATCGTCCGGAGATGCCCGAGTTGCTTTATAAGATTGCGGCCGGCGATGCATCCCGTCGTGACATTGCCGCCGGTTGTATTTGCGATTTAGTCGGTAAGTCGCAGGCAGAGCCCTCGGCCAAGAGTTTCCAGCTGCGACGCCTGTTGCAAATGGATTTGACCGACGAAACACGTAATAACATAATTGACGGTCTTGGTAGTACGGCGACAAACAGCGCCCTGTCGGCTGTGGCTCCGTGGCTCGACAATAAAGCGACAGCCCGAAAAGCCGCGGCTGCTGTGAAGAACATCGTAGCCAAAAATAAATCTCTTCAGGGACACGAATCAACCAACCGTCTGCTTGAAAAGGCAAAAGCGATTTATGCTGCGCAGACAAACAATGCTGATGCCGGATATGCTGTCGACGAGATTAATTTGCTGATGCAAAAAACTGCCCCTGTGGCGGCCGCACTGACCAAAGAAGAGAGTGAACAGGGTTTCGAACTGCTTTTCGACGGACTGACACTCAACAACTGGCACGGAAACACACTTAATTATACTCCTGAAAACGGTTGTATCTATGTGACAGCCGGCTATGGAAGCGAGGGTAATCTCTACACCGACAAAGACTATTCAGACTTCGTTTTCCGATTCGACTTCCAGTTCCTGGAACCTGGTGTGAACAACGGCGTAGGAATACGCACGACAGCCGAGGGTATGGATGCAGCTTATCACGGCATGGAAATTCAGATTCTGGATCACGACGCACCTATATATAAAGGTCTGCGCCCATATCAGCAGCACGGTGCTGTCTACGGTATCATAGTTCCCGAACATGTCGATTTCGGGCCTGTCGGAACATGGCACTCCGAGGAAATCCGTGCCGTCGGCGACCGCATCACTGTTACGGTCGACGGTAAGGTGATTCTCGACGGTGATATCCGTAAGGCTTGTAAAGGCCATAATGTCGCCCCCGACGGAGGCAATAATAACCCATACACAGTCGACCACCAGAATCACCCCGGACTGTTTAACAAATCGGGCAAAATCAGTTTCTGTGGTCATGGTGAGGGTTTGAACATCAAGAACGTACGTATACTTGACTTGGCAAAAAAATAACAATGAAGAATGATTTGATTTTGCGGACGGCTGTCGTGGTGCTCATGTGCACTATGGCAGCCGCCTGCGTTGAAAAAGAGAGTGAGAGCCGCTTTGCCGCGGCCGATATGAATGCATTTAACAGCTTTCTGTCGGAAACAGCGGTTGAAGGCGGGGCAGTTCCGTTCGGGTTTGTGTACGGCGGAAAGGTAATAGGTGCACATCCTGGCGAAGGTTGGAGCGATAGTTTTGAATGTGAAGCGTTGGCTGATGGCGAAGAGTTTGTCAGAAAGCTACGAAACGCCGACGGATTGACAGTGAAGTGCGACATGCGCACCTTCACCGGCTATCCGGCAGTTGAGGCCGTAGTGTGGCTCTCCAATGATGGGAGCGATACAACTCAGCTGATATCCGACATTCATGTGCTCGACTATGAGTTCCCTGTTTCGGATCAGCCGTTGTTGCATTATAACACCGGCGGAAAGTCTGGAATAGAGGAATTCAGCCCGCAGACGGCACAACTCAAATCAGGTGAGCCGATGCGCATGGGTAGCTACTGGGGCGGTTTCCCCACAGCCGATTATTTGCCGTTTTTTAACGTGGAAACCGGTGGCAGAGCAACCGCATCCGGTGTGATTGCCGGCATAGGTTGGCCTACACGTTGGGAAGTCGGTTTTGAAAACCGTGGTGATTCAACGCTCCGTATCACAGCCGGTCAGTTGAAAACATCATTGCGGTTGGCTCCAGGCGAAAGTGTGCGCACTCCGCGTGTTGTATTGATGTTCTGGCGTGGCGATCGCGACGAATCGCAGAACATGTGGCGCGCGTGGATGTTCGATCATAACATGCCACGTCCCGACGGCGATGTGCCGGGTACAATGCTCGAAGCTGCCAGCTCACCATTTTTTGCCGAGATGTTTTCGGCTCACGATTACGACCAGAATGAATTCATCGACGGCTATGCTGACAACGGTGTGAAGCTCGACTACTGGTGGATGGATGCAGGCTGGTATCCGAACAAAGGAGGTTCATGGCAGGATTTGTTAGGTTCCTGGTGGCCCGACCCAGAACGTTATCCAAACGGGTTGAAAGCGATAAGTGACCATGCGGCTCAGCGAGGTCATAAGACTATGCTATGGTTTGAACCCGAGCGTGTGACAGCCGACAGCTGGCTGTGGAATAATCATCCCGAATGGCTTCTGAAAGTTGAACACGCAGGTTGGCCCGGATTTTTCAATTATGGAAATCCTGAAGCCCGTGAATGGATGCTCAACCGTGTCGACAGCATTCTGACAACCGAAGGTATCAGCCTCTACCGCCAGGATTTTGCCGTAATGAGCGGCGAGTATTGGGACACACAAGACAGTATTTGCCCCGACCGAACGGGCATCGCGGAGAATGCTCATGCTGTAGGCTACCTGGCCTACATCGACAGCCTGCTGGCGCGGCATCCGGGAATGTTAATGGATATTTGTGCTGCCGGCGGGAAACGCCTCGAATTGGAAAATCTGCGCCGGGCTGTTCCGATGTGGCGTAGCGATTATGCGTTTGAGCCTGTCGGAGTGCAGGGACAGACTATGGGTATTTCACCATGGATTCCATATTCGGGAGCCGGAGTGAATGCTGTAACTGACTATGCTTTCCGCTCAAATATGAGCCCGTCGATAGTGCTAAATCTTGATGCCCGCAAAAAGGATCTCGACTGGGCGCGTCTGCGTAAGTTGGTCGGCCAGTGGCGAGAACTGGGCGGTGACTATCGTGGTGACTATTATCCGCTGACTCCCTACAGTGTGTCGCCCGACGCATGGGCAGGCTGGATGTTTATCCGTCCGGAAGAGGGAACTGGTTTCGTGCAAATGTTCCGTCGTTCGGAATCACCTATAGAAGCAGCTACCTACCGTCTGCGCGGTCTTAATCCGGAGGCAAGCTATGAGATTACCGACCTTGACACACAGACAACCACAGTCCGCACAGGCGAACAGCTGATGACTTCCGGTCTGACAATAGAGCTCCCCACGCCCGACTCTTCAGCTCTGATCACCTTGAAGCGTCTATAACCATCGCATTATTATAAAAGAAGCCGGCCATTGGAATAAAATCCGTGGCCGGCTTTGATTGTATTAAATAATAACCTTTATTTTCTGTTCCAGCTAGATGTTTCGCCATCATCATTTTTCATAACAAGCACTTTTTCGGTAATCTGAATGCGATAAGTTTCAGAATAGTAATCATCATCTGGATCAATGCCTGAAAGTGTGAGTAATGCACCTGTTGCCGGATCACCGTTGAGAACATACTTGCCGGAGTTCTTTTCTGTGCCGTACTTGGAGCATTTCAGTGTGCTGTTCCATGTTCCGTTTTTCTTGAAAGTAACAGTTTCTGTGTTGTTACATTTATCGTCCTCGTCATAATAGCTTGTCTGCCATGTGCCGACGAGGCTGCTTTCTGTTGCAGGGTTGTCAGGTCCGTCTTCATCGTCATCGTCGCCACCGCAGGCTGTGAAACCGAGGCACGCAATTACTCCTACGAGAAGGAATGCAAGAAATTTAAATTTTTTCATTTTTGTGATTGAGTTTAGAGGTTAATAATAGAATGAATGTATATTTAGTAAAGGTTTGCCGTTAATTAACCCCATCAAAAACGAGCGTTGCCGGCTCCTGATTCGAAGCCGGCAACGTGTGGTGTTTGCCTTATAAGAACTCGTCTTGCTTTGAATCATACAGCCACGCTACGCTCTCAACGGGGGAGCATATCGGTCTGAATAATTCTGCAAGACGGGATACAGATATGTCGGTTGTTTAGCCCAAAGGGCAAGGAAGAAGAGCCGTCCCATTTCTTTCAGCTGCCTTTGCTGCTGAATTGCCAAGAAAATGTATTCTTCCTATGGGGTATTAACCTCCCCGTTTGCGCTGCGAAATTACAAAATTGGGTCCAATTCCCCCTCCCCGAATGGTTAAAATATATTAACGCGTGTCGGCCATTCTCGCACAGCGTTGATAATGAGTTGCAACAGAGCTGCAATTTTGTGGATTGATGAAAGTCGTTTCATACAAGAAAATGTTTCTTGTATTCACAAACACGTGAATGTAATTCCTCCAAATAATTGAAAGATTTCAGCGCATATTCAATCAAATTTTTTATAAAAGAAGCCGGCTAACTTTGGTTGTTAGCCAGCTTCTGGATATCGGATATCTTAGCAAAGTTGGAAGATTATTCCTGTGTCATTCCTTCCGACGACATGATCTCTTCTTCTTTTGTAGGTTTGATGTTGGGAAGTTCGAGTCCATAGTGGTGGCGAGCGTCGAGAATCTTAAGCCAGATGCCAAACACGAGAGCGAGGGCGCCGAGCGAAGCGAAAAGCAGCATGGGAACAGTATAGTTATATTCCAATGGGTCGGTCACTCCGGGGTTGCTGGCAATAAGCACCTGTCCGATGAGAATCGGGAAAAGGCACAGACCTACGTTCTGAACCCAGAAGATGAGGGAGTAGGCGCTGCCGAGATAGCGGGGCTCCATGATTTTCGGAACAGAAGGCCAAAGCGCAGCGGGAACAAGCGAGAAGGAGATGCCCAGAATGACGATTGCCGAAAACGCGAGTGCTGTGCTGGGGAATGCTGGGAGAACAAGCGCGAAAGTGAGGTGGCAGACAATCATCAGAATAGCTCCGAAAATAAGCATTGTCGCTCCTTTGCCTTTGCGGTCGAGATAGTAGCCGAGGAATGGAGTGAGCACTGCAGCGCCGATTGGGAACCAACGGAATATGTCGGCGGCCTGAGTGGCATCGAGGTGGAGGTTGCACTGGAGCATATTGGCTGCGTAGCGCTGGAATGGGAAGATTGCCGAATAGTAGAGCACGCAGAGCAGGGCGACAATCCAGAACAACTGCGATGAGAAAATTTTGCCCACGTCGCTGACTTTGAATTCTTCTTCGGCTGTTTCCTCTTCGGCACTTGCGATCGATGCACCAAGTTCACGATCGTAGGTGCGATCCATGAAGGTGAACACGATGAAGCAGAGAAGACCGATGCAAAGCAGGGCAGAGCAGAATGCCACCGGTACGACAACCGAGGGTGGGGCAACGCAGTCGGCCAGGCGCGGCGAAATCGAGAAAATAGCGAATACACCGATGCGGGCAATGGCCATTTCCAACCCCATTGCAAGCGCCATTTCTTTGCCGTTAAACCATTTTGCAATGGCTTTCGACACAGTGATTCCGGCCATTTCGCATCCGCACCCGAATATCATGAAACCGAAAGCTGCGAGTTTGGCGCTGCCTGGAAATGACGTCCACCACGAGCTGAGCCAGTTGTCGAGTGCCGTACCGACAAACATGTCGCTGATAGCATACAACTTGATGACAGCTCCGGCCACCATGAGCGATGCCGACAGTGTGCCGGTGAAACGTACACCCATTTTGTCGAGAATGATACCGGCAAGAATTAGGAATCCGAGCACATTAAATATGTATTCTGCACCGGCATAGTAGCCGAATGCTTCCGGCGACCAACCGCGTTGGGTTTCGATCAGCGACTGAAGTGGCGACATCACATCCACAAACATGTAGGCGAACAGCATCATTGACGCAATCAGCAGCAGCGCTGTCCATCGTGCCCAGGCCTTGTCGGCAAGGGTCTGTTGAATCTTTTCTTTCATCAGATTTGTATAATAATTGGTTTACCGGCACAAAATTATGAAAAAATGTGCTAATGACAGAAATAATCATTAATTTCGTGATACAAAAAATAACGTTTCAACATGAGGGAGTATAAACCTTACGATCTGGACCGTACGGTGCGGTTGCTTATTACGTGTGTCATTTCCGGTGCGCTGATTTGGCTTGTCTACAGATTGCGGTCGGTGTTGTTGCCCTTCTGCGTTGCAGCTGTGCTAGCCTATTTCCTTGAGCCGTTTGTGCAGTTCAACCGAAAGTTGCTTAAATTGAAAGGGCGGGTATGCGCAATTTTTATCACACTTTTTGAGGCTACGTTCTTTTTAGGGTTGCTTTGTTATTTCTGCATCCCAATCATTAGCGATGAAATGAGCCGAATGGGGCAATTGTTGCACGATTTTGCCACATCCGATGCCAAGATTCCTTTTGTCCCGGATTTTGTGTACACGTCCGTAAAGAAATATATTGACTTCAATTATCTCGCAGAGATGTTTAAACACGAAGATCAATTCAAGATACTTGAAAGTCTGATTTCATCGGTCTGGGACGTACTGACTTCAGGTATTAGTGTGATTATCGGTTTGCTGAGTTGGTGTATCGTATTCCTATACGTGATTTTTATCATGCTCGACTACGACAAACTGTCGCAGTTGATGCGTCACATTGTTCCTCCGGCCTATCGTAGGGTGGTGTTCCGCATTGCATCGGATGTTAAACGGTCGATGAACCACTATTTTCGCGGGCAGGCATTGGTGGCCTTCTGTGTAGGAGTCCTCTTTAGTATTGGTTTTATGATAATCGGGCTTCCTTTGGCAATCGTTCTCGGAATGTTCATCGGACTGTTGAACATGGTGCCTTATCTGCAGTTGATATCTATTGTCCCGACGGCACTGTTGTGTATGGTATGTTCGGTCGATTCCGGAATTGATTTCTGGGTGATATTTGGAGAGGCGATGATTGTTTACTGTGTTGTGCAGGCTATTCAGGACTTGTATCTTACACCACGAATTATGGGAAAAGCCATGGGGCTGAATCCGGCATTGATTTTGCTTTCGCTGTCGATATGGGGTTCGCTTCTCGGATTTTTAGGGCTTATTATCGCGCTACCGCTCACTACTCTTATTCTGGCCTATTATGACGAGTACCTGCTGATGATGCGCCGCCGCCGCGAAAGTCTGAAGGGGGCGTCGAAATCTATCGGCAATCCTAAAAAAGAGTGAACCGACAAATATTTGATGAAAAATTCGACGGTTACCGCCAAATAATTCGTTATATTTGCAAACCTCATAACCGAAACTTTAGAAATTCATATAATAATATAAACCCAAAATCGAAAGAATCATGGAAATGAAAGATGCGATTAAAGCACAATTCAGACAGCGTTTTGGCTCTGAAGGCACAATGTATGCTTCGGCCGGACGTATCAATCTCATAGGTGAGCACACTGACTATAACGGCGGATTCGTTTTCCCCGGTGCAATTGATAAAGTTATCATGGCTGAGATTAAAGAAAACGGAACAGACAAAGTTCGCGTTTACTCTATAGACATCGATGACTATGCCGAATTCGGACTTAAGGAAGAAGATGCTCCCAAACAGCAGTGGGCACGCTATATTTTCGGCGTATGCCGTGAGATAATCAAACGTGGAGGCGTTGTCCGTGGCTTTGATACAGTTTTTGCCGGCAATGTACCGCTTGGCGCAGGCCTGTCGTCGTCGGCTGCTCTTGAAAGCTGCTATGCTTTTGCCCTTAACGACATGTTCAACGACGGAAAGATTGACAAATTCGAACTTGCACGCATTGGTCAGTCGACAGAACACAACTACTGTGGCGTTAACTGCGGAATCATGGACCAGTTTGCTTCTGTTTTTGGCAAAAAAGATCATCTGATGCGCCTCGACTGCCGTTCAATGGAATTTGAATATTTCCCCTTCAAACTCGACGGATATCGCCTCGTGTTGGTTGATTCGAAGGTTAAACACGAATTGGTTGACTCGCCATACAATAAGCGTCGCCAGTCGTGCGAACACGTCGCAAAAGAGCTCGGCGTTGAAACTCTTCGCGATGCTGAAATGGCCGACCTTGACGCAATCAAAGACAAAATCAGCCAGGAGGACTATAATCGTGCAAAATATGTGATTGAAGAAAAACAGCGCGTACTAGATGTCTGCGACGCTCTCCAGCGCGGCGATTATGAAACAGTGGGCGACCGTATGTACAAAACACATGAAGGCATGTCGAAGCTCTACGAAGTTTCATGCGAAGAACTTGACTTCCTCAATGATGTTGCCCGTGAGTGTGGCGTGACCGGCTCGCGTATAATGGGTGGCGGCTTCGGCGGTTGCACAATCAACTTGGTGAAAGATGATCTTTATGACAAATTCATCGAAACCGCCATCGAAAAGTTCAACGCTAAATACGGCCATGAACCTCAGATTTATCCTGTAATTGTTTCTGACGGAGCGCGCCGTGTAGAATAAATAACGCTATGAAGATTGAAACAAGAAAAGTAATGTCGCCTAAGGGCGACATTACGCTTTACAAGCTGACCAATGCTTCGGGCGCATCGGTAGAGTTGTCGTCGCTCGGCGCTGGTATTGTGAGTGTCGTCGTTCCTGACAGCAAAGGCGAGATGGCCGATGTGACACTCGGCTATAAGAATCCGGCAGATTATATTGCCGACGGACCTTGTGCCGGCAAAATCCCCGGACGTTATGCCAACCGCATTGCTGGTGCAAAATTCACGCTCGACGGTGTGGAATACAACCTCGACACAGATAGGGAAAACTATGCTTTGCACGGAGGCCCTGAAGGTTTTCAGAACCAAATCTGGGATTCAGAAGCCAAAGGATCGCAAGTTAAATTCACCTACGTGTCGGCTGACGGCGAAGCAGGCTATCCGGGTAAACTGACCGCGACGGCGCTTTACACATGGAGCGATGACAACGTTCTGACAATAGATTTGGCTGCTGTGACTGACAAGAAAACAGTTGTCAATCTGACTAACCACGCCTATTTCAATCTTGACGGAGAAAACGCCGGATCGGTGCTTGATCATCAGCTCGAACTTAATGCGTCGCAGTTCCTGGAAACAGACAGCTCACTGGTGCCTACCGGTAAATTGCTCGATGTTGAGGGAACACCCATGGATTTCCGAAAGCCCATGGCGTTGCGCGACGGTATCGATGCGGATTACCCTGCAATCAAGGCAGGTAAAGGCTATGACTCTTGCTGGGTGCTCAGCGACTGGCGCAAGCATGAACTGAATCCGGCGGCACGTCTGACCTCGCCTAAGAGTGGACGTGTGTTAGAGGTGTTTACTACTCAGCCCGGTGTTCAGGTTTATGCCGGATGTTGGCTCGACGGCAGTCCGGTGAATAAAAGTGGCCGCCCGTATAACGACTACGACGGCGTTGCAATAGAATGTCAGGGATATCCCGATGCGCCAAATCAGCCCACTTTCCCCTCTCAGATACTCGCTCCCGGTGAACAGTATCATCAGACAATTGTGTTTAAATTCAGTAACAAATAATCATATGAAACCAACATTATTCGTGTTAGCAGCCGGAATGGGTAGCCGTTACGGAGGCCTTAAGCAGCTCGATTCGCTCGGCCCCAATGGCGAAACAATCATGGACTACTCAATTTATGACGCTATCCAGTCGGGATTCGGCAAAGTAGTTTTTGTCATCCGCAAGGATTTTGAAAAAGAATTCCGCGAAAAAATAATCTCTAAATACGAAGGTCATATCCCGGTTGAAGTGGTGTTTCAGTCGACAGACGCCCTTCCCGAGGGATTCACATGTCCGGCAGATAGAAGCAAGCCATGGGGTACAAACCACGCTGTGCTTATGGGCAAGGATGTAATTAAGGAACCGTTTGCCGTTATCAATGCAGATGACTTCTATGGCCGTGATGCATTCCGTGTGATCGCAGAAGAACTTTCTCGTCCACGCGACCGTAAGGGCGATTACTGTATGGTTGGTTTCCGAGTAGGAAACACAATGACAGAAAATGGCTCTGTAGCCCGTGGCGTTTGTGAAAATAAAGATGGTATGCTGACATCTGTTGTCGAACGGACCGCAATCAGCTATAATCCGGATCATGAGATTGTTTTTACCGACGAAAACGGTGTTGAGCAGAAACTCGATCCGTCAACGCCTGTGTCGATGAATCTCTGGGGCTTTACCCCCGACTATTTCGACTACAGCGAACGCGAATTTAAAAAGTTCCTCGAAAAAGACATCAACACACCCAAAGCAGAGTTCTTTATCCCCTTGTGTATCGACACATTGATCAATTCGGGCGAAGCTACAGTGAAAGTTCTCGACACTGATTCGAAATGGTTTGGCGTGACTTACGCTGCCGATCGTCCCGGTGTGGTTGAGAAATTTGCACAACTCCACGCTGACGGTACATATCCCGAAAAATTATTCTGATAATAAATATCTTTGTATAAAACGAGTCCCGGCTGAGGATTAATTCCTGCCGGGACTCATTTTTTGTGGACGTGAGGTTAGTGCTGTACAAGTCTGATTACCCGTATGCCTGAGGCCTGCCTGTTGCGACGCAGATATTCGTGAAGTGGGAGCTTGTCGACAGTCACTATACCCGCTGCCGACGAAGCATGAAGTAAGTAGGGCACGCCGTCGATTTTCTTAAGGATACCCAAGTGCTGAACATCTAAGCCGGGTGTCTTTGTCGTTATACATACGATATCGCCGTCTGATAGCTCTTTCCAAAGACCTTTCGATCCTACACGCGAACTCTTTATATAAGGAAACCTATGACTGCGGTATCCGCTCTCCAGTTGACGTATGCGTGCATATTGCACCGAGTCTGCCAGCGCGGGATAGGAGTCACGGTTTCTTGACATGAAATCGATGGTCTTGACTATGTATTCGCTCCCTGGCAGTTGTGAGGTTATTTCTTTTATATTGCCGCGGTGAGTGTTGTCGATTACGAAATCGCTGAAGTAATTTAAACGGGAGGCATATCCATCGACAACACCGTTTTTGTAGCGTAGACGTTGCAAATTGTATATAAAGTCGCGCCACGAATTGCGTCCCTCACCGATGGTATAGGCAAGAGCCAGGGCGTTTTCAACAAATGTCGTGCAGTCGAATTCGTCAATATTGACAACTAACAATTCTGGCGAGTGCTCCAATGTGCCTGCAACATATGGTGCATCGAGAAAAGCGTTGGCAAAGAATATTACCTGCTCGTTCGCGCTCTTGTTTCCTACAGCCGCCATGCCTTCCGACAGCAATTTGTCGATTCTCGTTGTGTCAGTCGTTTCATTGTGGAAGATGATTCCATTTTCCGGGCTGGCGAATCCGAGCGAAGGAAACAGATTCAATAACGCTGCAACAGCTATCTTACAAATGTATTTTGGCTCAATCAACATGTTGAAAAATTTTGTTGTGATAATGTGAATGTCGGGTGGGTCGTTTTTTCTTACAAAAATACAAAAACGTCAACAAAAAACAGTATTTATTTTATATAATGCATGCATTAAGTGTTAACGTAAGTTAAAGTCAATAGACAAATAAAGGCTATAATATGTTGTACAACATAAAATTGCGGAATAATGGCGGCGGGAAGCCAGAAAAATTATGATGAACAAATTTGGAGCGTAAGGAAAAAAGGCATAACTTTGCACTCGCTTTGATAAAGCAACGCCACCGACAACGGTC
>CAYQYL010000058.1:0-8499 GCA_964421745.1 uncultured Muribaculum sp.
CAGGCAACGACCCCATCTACGTTGTCGACGGTGTGCCGTTGATGTCAGGTTCCGGTATCGAAACCCTCAACCCGCGCGACCTCGAAAGCATCGATATTCTTAAAGATGCATCGGCGACCGCCACCTACGGTTACCGCGGTGCCAATGGTGTTATCCTCGTAACAACAAAGCAAGGTAAGGCCGGTCAGTTCTCGCTCAACTATTCTGGCTCTGTTACATGGCAGAATCTTGTTGACCGCAACAAGAACATGAACGCAGCCGACGACATCGAATACCGTCGTTGGGCAGCCTACAACTCCGACCCGACAAAATATGCCGACCCGCGTAATCCCACAAAAGAAAGCGACCAGCTTCTTTTCAGCTTGTACGGCGATAACACTGCTTTAGCAAACGTAATGCGCGGTTGGTCGAACGGAACATGGAATCCCGCACTGGTTGAAAACTACAACTGGCAAGACAAATGTCTGCGCACAGGTTTCGTTCAGGAGCACACTATTTCTGCTTCCGGTGGTACAGAAAAGATGAACGCTTTCGGTTCGTTCGGCTACCTGAGCAACAAAGGAACACAGAAAGGACAGGAATACAACCGCTACACAGCTCGCGTAGGCATGAGCATCACTCCCGTGAAATGGATGACTATCAACATGTCGATCAACGCATCGCGCGAATTCCAGGACTACGGTATGTCGTCGTGGGGACAGCCCTCATCGACAAACGGCGTAAGCCAGATTTACGCTCTTTATAAGAAAGGCATCAACTACACACTCCCCTACGATGAAAACGGCAACCGCGTAAAATACCCCGGTGGTGGCGGTAGCGCCTACAGCACAATCAACGAATGGGAACACAACATTTCGGAACGTGAAACATATCGCGTACTCGGTTCGTTCTCTGCAAATCTTCATATCGGTGAAATAATCCCGGTTCTGAAAGGTCTTGACTATAAGATCGCTTTCGGCCCCGACTACCGCAACTGGCGTCAGGGCGACTTCGCTGACCTCGAATCAGCATATCTGATCAACAAATCGGCCACAATGAACGTTACCCGCTGGCAACAGCGCCGCGACTTCTCGTGGACTCTCGACAATATGATCACCTACAACCGCACATTCGACAGAAAACACAACGTAGGTGTCACTCTTCTTCAGACTGCTTCGAAATGGAACTTCGAAACAGCTTCAATGGAAGCTCAGGGCCTCGACCTCGACTCGTTCCGCTGGAACAACATGGGTTCTGTAAAAATCGACGACAAGAACAGCCATAAAGTCGCTATGGGTTCCGGAATCGAAGAGCGCCAGCTTGAATCTTACATGATCCGTCTTAACTACGGCTTCGACGAAAAATACCTCATCACGGCATCGGGTCGTTGGGACGGTGCTTCTCAGCTCTCGAAAGGTCACAAATGGGCATTCTTCCCCTCTGTAGCCCTCGGTTGGCGCATCCAGCAGGAAGAATTCCTGAAAAATGTAGAATGGATCAACAACCTCAAACTCCGCGTGGGTGTCGGTACAACCGGTAACTCGGCTATCGCTCCCTACTCAACACTCAACCTCCTGCAGACAATCTACATTCCTACAGGCACAGGCTACGAACAGGGCTTCACACTCAACGAACCAACATACTTCAAAGACAACCTCGTGATGTCTAACACCAAAGTTGGTTGGGAAAAAACAACACAGTGGAACCTTGGTGTCGACTACGGATTCCTTAACAACCGAATCAACGGTAGCTTGGAATTCTACTGGTCGAATACAAACGACCTTCTCCTTAGCATGATCGTGCCGACAGTAACCGGTTATAGCACGACAACAGCAAACGTCGGTAAGACATCTAACCACGGTATCGAATTCACCTTAACAGCTATTCCTGTCGAAACACGCGACTTCAACTGGACCACATCATTCAATATGGGCTGGCAAAAAGACCGCATCGACGAGCTTGCCTACGGTAAGAACGACGACGTGTCGAATGCTTGGTTCATCGGTGAATCGCTTAGCGTGTGGTACGACTACAAGACCGCCGGTCTGTGGCAGGACACACCCGAAGATCAGGCTGAAATGGCAAAATGGAATGCCAACGGCTACAAATTCACTCCCGGTATGGTTAAACCCGTCGACACCGACGATAACTACAAAATCGACGGTAACGACCGCGTGATTCTCGGCAACAAACGTCCGACTCTCACCGCAGGCTGGATGAATACATTCACCTATAAAGGCATTGATCTCAGCTTCCAGATGTACGGCCGCTTCAACTACATGGTACACGCTCCTCAGTATCTCTTCGGCTACGGTAACATCGGTAAAGCTGCCGATTACTGGACTCCCGACCACACCGGTGCCAAATTCCAGAAACCTATCCTAACTTCTGAGCAAACCGGTTCAGCCGACGTGTTCGCTTCGCAGCACGGCTACAAGAAAGCTAACTTCGTTCGCATGCGTAACATTTCTGTAGGCTACACATTCCCCCGCAAGCTCATCCAGAAAGCAACTCTGCAAAACCTTAAGGTTTACGCACAGGTAATCAATCCTTTCGATATCTATCAGTCGGTTGACGGTCTTGACCTCGACACAGGCAACTCGTTCTACAACCGTAGCTGGGTTATCGGCCTCGAAATTGGTTTCTAACATTTAAAATTAATCTAAAAATGAAATTCAATAGATATATTACTGTTGGTGTTCTCGGAGCAATGCTCTGCGGCGGTTTCAGCTCTTGCTCGTCTGACTTCCTCGACGAAGAAAACACCACTTCATATACTACCGGTGCTCTCCAGACTGCACAGGGTATCGAAAAGATCACTCTTTCTCTCTACGGCCACATCCGTTGGTGGTGTTCTTATGAAGGCCGTGGCGACGTTCAGACCATGCAGGGTACCGACGAATTCGGTATCGGTACGGACGCTGCAAACGAAGCCTGGCTGACCTACGATGCACGTATGGCGCCCTCTTTCACAACTGTCAACGGTAACACCGGTACAAACGCCTACATCTGGGATGAACTTTACTACGGTATCGCTTCAGCAAACCAGATCATAGCTTCGGCCGACCTCGTTTCCGACGAAGTTGTACGCACACGCTGTCTCGCACACGCCTACTTCCTCCGCGGCTACAACTTCTATCGCCTCACAGCTCAGTATGGACACTGCGTTCTGCAGCTTACTCCGGCATCGGGTATCATTAAAAATTTCAAGATAACCACCGAACGGGAATGCTGGGAACAGACAATCGCCGACCTCCGCAAAGCCTACGAAACATTCTCCGGCGAAGACTTCGTTTACGGACAAGGTGTTACCTGGACAAAAGCTACTGCCGCTCACTTCCTTGCCAAAGCGCTTCTTTTCGCTGCATCAGAACGTTGCGCCGATTGGAACAGCAGCGTTAAAGACGCTTATCTCAACGAAGCTCTTCAGGCTTGTAATTATGTTATCAGCGCTCGTGGAATCGAAAGCGACGTACACGACGTTTACGGAAACTGGACTGGTTCAAACTGCCCCATCGAAAGCAGCAAAGAGATCCTCATGGCCGCTACCTACGACGACCAATTCTCTGTAACAGGTACCCGTACCGGTAACCGTACAATGGCACTTTTCAACCCACAGTTCGAACAGTTCCAGCGCGAAACCCTTCAGGGTACAGGAGCCAGCAACGGAAACAACTATCGTGGTTGCATTACCGGCGGTAAAGGTTTCCAGCGCTATCGCCCCACAGAATACACATATTCAGCTTTCGACAATGAAAACGACTCACGTCTGTTCAAAGCCTTCCGCACTGTCTACGGTACAGCCCGCGACTATGTAGGTAACGAACACTCCGGACACGTTGCCGTTGGAACTCCCGCTTGTGTATTCATCTTCAACAAAAAAGACGACCACACTTACGACAAATTCCAATTCGGTGCACACCGCTATGGAACCGACAACCAGGACAAAGCCAACTTCACCGACGAAAAAGGCCGTCTGCCAAAATGGGATAAATCAGTCCAGAAACGTATGGGCGAAACTGTTCTCACAGGCGTTTCAACTCCCATCCTCAACTCTTGGATTCTCTATCAGAACGGCGAATATGTCGCTCCCAAGTTTGGTGAAACCAAGGTTAACCCCTTCGGCACATCTGCATCGAATATGTATGCCGGTATCAACAAACACGCCTGCGGTTCGCTTAACGCATGGGGTGGTGACAACAGCTCTCGCGACCTCGTTCTTGCCCGCGTTGCCGACACATACCTGACACGTGCCGAAATCTATGTTCGCCTCAACGACTACGACAAAGCTAAGGATGACATCAACGAAATCCGCCGCCGCGCCGCATGGCACGCAGGTGAAAACCGCGGTTACTATGTTGACGGTACTTACGAATCTGCAAAAAATTGCGCATACGTAAAAGACAAAGCCGACGGTCTGGAATGCAACGAAGGTTGGAACCTTCCGATCAACACCTACTATCTGTCGAACCCCGATGTTGAGCCTACAACCGCATCGACCGAGGCTGCTATGACAAACTGGACATGGGCAAATCTTCCCAAAGAAGATGAAGCTATTATCGCCAAACTCGGTGTGACAAGCCAGTTCGACCGCGCACTGCACTTCATTCTCAATGAACGCACACGCGAACTTTGCGGTGAATTCTCCCGTTGGGAAACTCTCTCTCGCACAAAGACAATCGAACTTCGAGCCAAGAAGCTCAACCCCGACGTTCTCCTGTTCGACGCATCGAAACACTACTACCGTCCCATTCCTCAGACCTTCATCGACGGTCTGACTCACGACGACGGCACCGAACTGACCGATGCTGAAAAGAAAGCATGGCAGAACCCAGGCTACTAAGCCATAGAAATTTCTAAACAACTTGAGCAAAACCATTAAGGGCTCGCCGGCAACGGCGGGTCCTTAATTCTTTTGACCGTATGCCATTGAATATCTCACGCAATTTTAAGTATTCTAACCTAATGTGAGTTCGATATAAGAAGTCACACTATCTTAAAATTTAGCTATGACAAAGTCTGAAATTAGGAGCATACATTAAATTCTGCAGATAGAGTGCATAATATTGCAGGCGTAAGTTGTCGTCCGGCAGGACGACGATTAATCAGTAACCGCGGTACGTGGAGCCTCAGCGACACGTGCCCGGCTCCCACCAACAAACGAGTTGGCGTCTGAAGGACGCCGATTTACGCGGCTGCTAATCTGCATGATATCAGTGGTGTCCTTTGCGATCAGGTAAACCGGCGTCCTCCAGACGCCATAACCTCATCTCTCCTACACGGCACGTGTCGCTGCGCTCCACGTACCGTGTTACTAATAATAACGTCCTGTCGGACGTCAACCTGACTACACCGTAAATCTGTTTTTAAATCTAAACCGTTCGCGTGAATTCCAACGTCGAACTCACGTTGTTTAAATTATTTCACATAAACAAAACCATATTAGCCCGGAAGTGTGTAAGCATCACATCCGGGCTTTATAAATATCATGACAGTATTTACGTCACTTACGGGTAAATTTCCTCCATATTTTGTAAAAATTCAATCTCACCTGAATTTTTGAACATATTTTTGATGCTTACTACAATAAAATTTAATTACTTTGTATCTGAAAAACTGTATTACCTGCTATAATCTATCCATTAGACTACAATAAACCAACTAAATATCCATGAATTTAAAACTTACCACTGTTGCCGCAGCCATAACCTTGTCGGCAACCGCATTAATGGCACAGGCAAAATACGACCTCGCCAACATGCAGCTTGAAAAACTCGGCCGTGGGGTTGTTGCCATACGTGAGAATCCCGAAAAAGTAGCCATCAGCTGGCGCTACTTGTCGTCCGACCCAGAAACCGAGTCGTTCAACGTTTACCGCGACGGTAAAAAAATAAACTCATCTCCCATTAAAGACGCAACATTCTTTGTCGACAAAAACTCCGACAACAAAGAAGCAGTCTACACTGTCGAAGCAATTAAAGCCAAAACCAAATCATCGTATACGCTCCCTGCCGACGCACCGCTGGGTTATATTAACATTCCAATCAACCGCCCCAAACTCGGTGTCGACCCCTTCGGAAAAGAATACTTCTATAATGCCAACGATGCATCGATGGGCGATGTCGACGGCGACGGCGAATATGAAATTATCCTGAAATGGGATCCGACCAACTCTCATGACAACGCCCACGACGGTTTCACCGGTCCAACCTACCTCGACTGCTATAAACTTGACGGCACCCAGCTTTGGAGAATCGACCTTGGCGACAACATCCGTTCAGGTGCCCATTACACACAGTTCCTTGTCTACGACTTCGACGGCGATGGAAAAGCTGAAGTCATCTGCAAGACTGCCGACGGCACAATGGACGGAGAAGGCCACGTAATCGGCGACCGACGTGCCGACCACCGCACAATCAAAGGCCGCATTATGAGCGGGCCTGAGTATCTCACCGTTTTCAACGGCGAAACCGGTCGTGCAATGGCCACAACCGACTATCAGGCTCCACGAGGCGACGTCAATTCATGGGGCGACGGTTACTCGAACCGCAGCGACCGATTTCTGGCCGGTGTCGCCTATCTCGACGGCAAACATCCAAGTGCAGTCATGTGCCGAGGCTACTACGGACGCACCGTACTGGCCGCGTACGACTGGGACGGAAAAGATTTGAAAGTACGCTGGATTTTCGACTCGGCGACTCCAGGCAATGAAAAATTCGGAGGTCAGGGCAACCACAACCTCCGCGTAGCCGACGTTGACGGCGACGGTTGCGACGAAATAATCTACGGACAGATGGCTATCGACAACGACGGCACCGGACTCTATTCAACCGGCATGTACCACGGCGACGCAATCCACCTCATCTCCGACATAAACGATGAAAAATACTACGTGTGGGGATGCCACGAAAACAAAAAAGACGGAACTTCGATGCGTGACGCCGCTACAGGCGAAGTCATCTTCCAGTTCCCATCCAATAAAGACATCGGCCGATGCATGGCAGCCGACATCGATCCCACTCATCCGGGTGTCGAGGTTTGGTCGCCCAACACCGATGGCGTTCGCTCATTCACCGGCGAATTAATATCCCCGAAAATGCCTTACAGCTCCGAAGTGTCGTTCCACATTCCGGTCAACATGGCCGTATGGTGGGATGGCGACCTGCTTCGCGAAATGCTCGATAAAAACGTCATTTCGAAATACAATTGGGAAACCGGTGTCTGCGACCCGCTCCTGACAATGGAAGGTACTGTATGGAACAACGGAACAAAAGCCAATCCCTGTCTTGAAGCCGACATTGTCGGCGACTGGCGCGAAGAAGTGCTCATGCGAACCGAAGACAACAATGCACTGCGTCTGTATGTGTCACCCATACCAACCGACTATCGCTTCCACACATTCTGCGAAGACCCGACCTATCGCGTCAGCGTAGCCAATGAAAACATCGCCTACAATCAACCTGCCGAACCAGGTTTCTATTTCGGTCCTGATCTGAAAGGAAAAACATTCCGTGGAACTAAAGTAAAATAAATTTCTATCATGAAACTATATAAACTTTTGGTGCTTGCCGTAAGTGCAGCAATTTCCATTCCGGGTGTAGCTCAACAGCATGTTCCAGCCCCAGTCAAAGACATCAACGGTGTGGTCGACAACACTCCCGACTCTATTGCCAAAGCCCGTACAGCACGCCCGATAGCCGGCTCGTCGCGCAAGGGCAACAATCCGGTGCTGTTCCTTGTCGGAAACTCCACCATGCGCACCGGCACAATGGGCAACGGCGACAACGGACAGTGGGGCTGGGGATATTTCGCGGGTGAATATTTCGATCCTGAAAAAATCACCGTCGAAAACCATGCCCTCGGCGGAATGAGTTCCCGCACATTTTACAATCAGCTCTGGGCCGATGTCAAGAAAGGCATCCGCCCCGGCGACTGGGTCATCATTGAACTTGGTCATAACGACAACGGTCCCTACGACAGCGGACGTGCACGTGCTTCCATTCCGGGAACAGGCAACGATTCTCTAAACGTAACCATTAAAGAAACCGGACGCAACGAAACCGTCTACACCTACGGAGAATACCTCCGCCGCTACATTCGCGAAACACGCGAAATGGGCGGAAAACCAATTCTGTTCTCTCTCACACCGCGCAAAGCGTGGGACGACAAAGCGCAGAAACACGTCACCCGCAACGCCAAATTCACCGGTTGGGCACGTGAGGTTGCCGAACAGGAGAATGTCCCCTTTGTCGACTTAAACGAAATCACAGCTTCTAAATTCGACAAATTCGGTCCCGAAAAAGTTGATTACATGTTCTACCTCGACCGCATTCACACATCGGCTTTCGGAGCACGTGTCAACGCCGAAAGTGCTGCTGAAGGCATTCGTAGCTCCGGAACAGAACTGGCCGACTATCTGTTGCCCCAGCCTGTCGACTCCGTCACAGGAGCAACCCGGCAGCCTGGCAAGCCAATGTTGTTCACAATCGGCGACTCTACAGTAAAAAATAAAGATCGCGA
>CAYQYL010000058.1:8509-14112 GCA_964421745.1 uncultured Muribaculum sp.
GACATGTGGGGTTGGGGATCTGTTATAGCCGAACAATTCGACCCCGAAAAAATTGTTGTCGAAAACCATGCCATGGCAGGCCGTTCGGCTCGCACATTCCTCGACGAAGGGCGCTGGGACAAAGTCTACAATGCCCTACAACCCGGCGACTTTGTCATTATGCAGTTCGGGCACAACGATCTTGGCGACATCAACACCGGCAAAGCCCGCGGCGAACTCTGGGGTTACGGGCCGGAAAGTAAGGTTTTCAAAATGGAGAAAACCGGAATAAATCAGGTCGTTTACAGCTTCGGCTGGTATTTACGCAAATTCATTTACGATTGCCTTGAAAAGGGTGCTACACCCATTGTTGTCAGCCACACACCACGCAACAAATGGCAGAACAGCAAAATCGAAAGTAACGCCGAAGGTCTTGGCGAATGGACTCGCCAGGTAGCCCTGCAGACCGGCGCCACATTCGTCGATCTGAACCGACTGTCAGGTCAGATGCTTGAAGAACTCGGTCCCGACAACACAGCTCCATATTTCCGAAACGATCACACCCACACCTCACACCTCGGTGCCGAACTCAATGCATCGAACATCGCCTTTGCTCTGCGTAATTCCGACAACCCGCTTAAAGAATATCTCAAACCCGTCGAGGCAAAAACCTACATGTTGGCCGATGCAAAGCCCTACACCGCAATGGAAGGGAGTGGTTTCGACTTCGGCACGGCAAAAGACTACAACACCGGCAAACCATTCATCTGGAGCGTACGCGTTCCTAACGGAAACTACAAGGTGACGGTGCGCCTTGGAAGCAAAAAGCACAGCGGTTCAACGATTGTCCGGGCCGAATCGCGTCGGATGCTATCGGAGCCAATCGACACAAAAAAAGGAAAATTCGTTGACAAAACATTTGTCATCAACAAACGCGATCAATACATAAATAACGCCGAAACTGTGTCATTGAACCCACGCGAACAAGGAATTGCCCGCTGGGACGAAAAGCTATCACTCGAATTCAACGGCGAATATCCTGTGTGTGAATCAATAACAATTGAACCGCTTGAAGACGCCACAACAGTTTATCTTTTCGGAAACTCAACTGTTGTCGATCAGAATCAGGAGCCATGGTGCAGCTGGGGACAGATTATCCCTTATTTCTTCAACAACAATGTTGTCATTGCCAACCACGCTGAAAGCGGACAACGCGCCGAATCGTTTCTACGCGACAAACGTGCAGCCAAAGCCTTCTCAACCATGAAGCCCGGCGACTACGTTTTCATCGAATTTGGCCACAACGACCAGAAACTCCGCGGTCCGGGCATCGGAGCTTACTACTCGTTCATGACTGAAATGAAAACGCTTGTCGACATGGCGCGCGCCAAAGGTGCGATACCCGTTCTGGTCACTCCAACCAGTCGCCGCTCGTTCGACAAGGACGGACACATCATTAATACACATGGAGAATATGTCGATGCCGTCCGTTTTCTTGCCAATCACGACAGCATTCCCTTGATTGATCTCAATCCAATGACTGCAACTCTCTATGAAGCTCTCGGTGTAGAAGGATCAAAAAAGGCTTTCGTCCACTACCCCGCCGGAACGTTCCCCGGACAGGACAAACCACTTGCCGATAACACTCACTTCAATCCGTTTGGTGCCTACGAAATTGCCCGTTGCATCGTTGAAGGTATTCGCTCCCAGGTGCCAGGGTTAGCAAAAGAGCTGAAAGAAACACCTGTATTCAATCCGGCACAGCCCGATGATCCAGCCACATTCTACTGGCCCCTTTCACCGTTTGTCGACATTGAAAAACCTCTCGGAAACTAATCAGAAAACTAAACCAAAATCCATAATTATCATGAAATATACCCTCCTGACAGCTGCAGCCGCACTGACTTTATTCAGTTGCTCCCAACAGCAAAAAACAACAGAAGCAGAAGTCAACGATTCAACATCGCCTTTACACCTGCTACAGCCTGACTATACTATGCCTTACGGGCAACTCGATTCCGACAGTATCCGTGCCACTATCGACCGTGTGTTCAACTACGTCGCCTCCGTTACTCCGGCAAAAGTTGTCGATTCACTCGGCAATGAAATTACCGATCTGAACGCACCCCTCCCCGACGGAGCAAAACTCAATCAGGGCACTTTCCGTCTGACAAGCTACGAATGGGGTGTGATGTACGACGCACTTCTTGAAGCATCCCGTCTGTTAGGCGACCCAAAATATCAGGACTACGTCACCGACCGCGTTTCTTTCCTATCGACAATGGCACCGGCTTTCACCGAACTCGCCGAACGCACCGGACAACCCGACGGACAGATGCGACAGGTGACCGCGCCGCGAAATCTTGACGATGCCGGAGCTATGTGCGGCGCTTTCATGCGCACCCAGATGGCCGATCCTACCCTAAAACTTCAACCCGAAATCGAACGCTACTGGCAAATCTGCGAAACCGCACCTATTCATCTTGCCGACGGCACAATTGCACGAAACCGTCCGTACCTCAATTCGGTATGGCTCGACGATATGTTCATGGGACTTCCGACAATGGCCGTACGCAGTGCTTATGCAAAAAATCCCGAACTGCTTGATCAGGCTGCAGACATAGCTCTGGGATTCTTCAAACGCATGTGGGTTCCGGAAAAAGGTTTCTTCCGCCACGGCTACGTTGAAGGCGTCGACCCTCAGCCAACATTCCCCTGGGCACGTGCTAACGGATGGGCAATACTCACAATGTCGCAATTGCTCGATTTCCTGCCCGAAAATCACCCTAAACGTCAGGCAATCCTCGACACCTTCCGTGTACATGCCAAAACCCTCGTTTCGCTCCAGAACAAAGACGGTTTCTGGCATCAGCTCCTCGATCGAAACGACACATTCAATGAAACATCGGCAACAGCAATTTTCACCTATTGCCTTGCTCACGGAATAAACCAGGGATGGCTCGACGCACGTGCATTTGGGCCGGCCGCTCAACTCGGTTGGGAAGCCGTAACAACAAAAATCACACCCGAAGGCAAAATTGAAGACATAGTTGTCGGCACCGGTATGGGCTTCGACCCTGCATATTACTCGTTCCGACCCGTCAGCACAAAAGCCGCCCACGGCTACGGCCCAACTATCTGGGCCGGTGCGGAAATGGCCAAACTGATCGAATCGTCGCACCCCTATCAGAACGATAGCGCTATCCTTTATTACGAAGTCGACCCAGAGGCCACAACACCCATTTTCAGCCTCAACGCCGACCAGAAAGCTGAAAACGTGCTGCATTGATACAACTTCGCCCATGCAGTGCCGAAAACTCTGCATGGGCGAAGTCTATTTTTGCGGTTGTCATTTGTTGAATATTCATTTTATTTTAATAAATTTGTGTTGTCATAACCAAAGGCACCATGAAAATCTTCATATCTGTTCTTTTAACTGCCACATTGGCAGCACAGTGTGCGTATGCACAAAACGACGCATTCATAAAACTGCACGATTCCCATGCACGCCATCCGCGCATAACGGAAATCACGTTCCCCGGAAACACAGTTTTTCCGGCAAACTACGATGCAATTTATGGCCACGGAGCAATGATTGAAAATCCGTGGGTAGCCTACCGCGTCTACATGGACAATCGGCAAAGCCTCGACCTATACGCAAAAACGACTCCCCGGCTCGAAGTTGATGAAACATGTTTCTACACCACTCCCCAGCAATTGGCCGACGGTTACGGCTGCGACGTGCTCTGGGCTGGCAAATCTGTTGCTGCAGGCTCGTTCCGCGGCTGGCAGAACAACACACCTGTTACAATCGACTCCGTAGCCACACGCTCCCAACGGGTTCTCAACAACCACAGCATTGAAGTCGAAGACCGCGACTGGATCTACAACGGACACCCGATTCAGATGAAACAGCGCTATAGTATGCTCCCCGACTCTCGCGATCTGTTTGTTGAAATCACCCTCGACGGCTACTCACCTTCCGATCTGTTCTGCACCGGAGTGCAAAAACTTGAAACGGCCAATCAAGGCTTTGTCGACCCCAAAGGTAACGCAGCGTCTTGGGGTAACAATGTTCCCGACAAAGCTCATCCCGAACTCATCGAAACAGTCGGATTGGCTATCGAAGTTGATCCGCTCAATCTGGTTGAAACCAGAGAAGATGATGTGAACTACCTGATGATTGTTCGCCCCGATGCTCATGGACGTATCCGGTACCGCGTATCGGCTGCCGCCGCCCGCGAAAAAGACGGATTCCGCGACGCTCAGCAATGGTTCAACTTTGTAAAATCGAATCTAAAAACTAATTAAATATATAAACTATCACATTTAATCTATAACATTATGGTAAACTTTTCACTTGAAGGTAAAGTTGCGCTAGTAACCGGCGCAGTTTATGGTATCGGTATGGCAATCGCTAAAGCATATGCTGCAGCTGGTGCAAAAATTGTTTTCAACACCAATACTGAAGACGCGCTCAAAATGGGTATGCAAGCCTACAAAGAAGCCGGTATCGATGCCAAAGGCTATCTTTGCGATGTAACCGACGAAGAAGGTGTTCAGAAAATGGTTGCCGACATAGAAGCTACAGTTGGCACAATCGATATTCTCGTAAACAATGCAGGTATCATCAAGCGCATTCCCATGGTCGACATGAAAGCTTCTGAATTCCGTCAGGTTATCGATATCGACCTCACCGGTCCCTTCATCTGTTCGAAAGCCGTTATCCCCGGCATGATCAAAAAAGGAAAAGGAAAAATCATCAATATCTGCTCCATGATGAGCGAGCTCGGTCGCGAAACCGTAAGCGCCTATGCTGCTGCCAAAGGCGGTCTGAAGATGCTCACACGCAACATCGCTTCTGAATACGGCGAATACAACATCCAGTGTAACGGCATCGGCCCGGGCTACATTGCAACACCCCAGACTGCACCTCTGCGCGAACGTCAGGCCGACGGTAGCCGTCACCCATTCGACTCATTCATCATCGCTAAAACTCCTGCCGCCCGCTGGGGAACACCAGAAGATCTCATGGGACCCGCTGTATTCCTCGCTTCTGACGCTTCTGACTTCGTTAACGGACACGTTCTTTATGTCGACGGCGGCATCCTGGCCTACATCGGCAAACAGCCTCAGTAATGGAACAGGTATTCAGCTACATTATCGGACTCGGAGCAGCGGTGATGATGCCTATCATCTTCACCGTGCTCGGTGTCTGTATAGGTATCAAATTCGGCGACGCGCTTAAATCGGGTCTGAAAGTCGGTGTCGGTTTCATCGGCTTATCAATCGTGACAGCGCTTCTCACCTCGGCACTCGGTCCGGCGCTAAACACCGTTGTCGACATTTACGACCTCCAGCTAAAAGTGTTCGACATGGGCTGGCCCGCTGCGGCAGCCGTTGCCTACAACACGGCCGTCGGCGCATTCATCATTCCGGTTTGTCTTGGTGTGAACCTGCTGATGCTTCTCACCAAAACAACACGCACCGTCAACATCGACCTGTGGAACTACTGGCACTTCGCTTTCATCGGAGCCGTCATCTACTTCGCTTCCGACTCGCTGGCATGGGGCTTCTTCGGCGCAATCATCTGCTACATCATCACCCTCATCCTGGCCGACATC
>CAYQYL010000059.1:0-14091 GCA_964421745.1 uncultured Muribaculum sp.
GAGAATCTGTTCAAGCTCCTCATTGTCCGGGAAAGCGAAGAAAACGGGTTCGATGTTGGCGTTGTTGCAGCGCACGTGTTTCATGCGGTCTTCTTCTTTGTCGCGGCGTGTCAGCTCGTGTTTCTTGATCACCCCGTTCATGTAATCGTCGACGTTTGCGGCTATGACGAAGCCATATTGTGTGCGGCCGTTCATTGTCTGGGCATACACATAATATCTTTCGCCGGCATCCTGCAGTAACCATCCCTTTTGCTGAAAAGCATTGAAATTGTCGACGGCGCGGTCGTAAACACAGGCATCGTGTTCGTCGACCTCGGGTCCGAAATCGATTTCGGGCTTGATGATGTGGTAGAGCGACTTTTCGTTGCCCTCGGCCTCGGCGCGTGCCTCGGCAGAGTTAAGAACGTCGTAGGGCCGCGATGCCACTTCTGTGACTAATTCGCGTGGCGGACGCACTCCGCGGAATGGTTTAACTTTTGCCATGGTATTTATTTAATTGTAGTGATAGGTTATTTTTTCGAGCGCATGATTGTTTGTTCGCGATCCGGGCCTATGGACACGATAGTGATCGGTGTATGCAGTTCCTTTTCAAGGAAAGCGATGTAGTCGGTGAACTCTTTGGGGAATTGCTCTTCGCTGCGGAATTGAGTCATATCTGTTTTCCAGCCGGGGAGAGTTGTGTAAATCGGTTTGACATCAACTCCGTCGACCGTGTAGGGGAAGTCGGTGACAGTTTTGCCGTCGATTTCATAGGCGGTGCAGGCTTTGATTTGGTCGAAGCCGTCGAGAACATCCGATTTCATCATGATGAGCTGTGTCACACCGTTGAGCATTATCGCATAGCGCAATGCAACGAGGTCGATCCAGCCGCAGCGGCGTTCGCGTCCTGTCACGGCTCCATATTCGTGTCCAAGATCGCGGATCAGTTTGCCGGTTTCATCGAAGAGTTCGGTCGGGAACGGACCTGCGCCTACGCGTGTGCAATAGGCTTTGAAAATGCCATATACTTCGCCGATGCGGTTTGGAGCAACTCCCAGTCCGGTGCATGCACCAGCACACACTGTGTTGCTTGATGTGACAAAAGGATAAGAGCCGAAGTCAACATCGAGCATCGTACCCTGTGCGCCTTCGCACAGCACGCTTTTGCCCTCGGCGAGCGATTTGTTGATGTAGTGTTCCGAGTCGATGATGTCGAATGTGCGCAGATAGTCGACTGCTTCGAGCCACGTTTTCTCCAGTTCATCGAGTCCTTCTGGTTCTGCTCCGAGCGATTTCAGCATTCCGATGTGGCGGTTGCGTGCGGCTGCATAGCGCTGTTCAAAACCGTCGAGTATGTCGCCTACGCGCAAACCGTTACGGCTCACTTTGTCGGTGTAGGTCGGGCCGATACCTTTGCCTGTTGTCCCGATTTTGGCACCCCCTTTTGCTTTTTCATTGGCCGCGTCGAGCAGGCGGTGGGTCGGCATGATCAGGTGGGCTTTCTTGGAGATTTTGAGCGTTTTTTTGATGTCGGTGCCCGATTTGAGCAATTCTTCGGCTTCCTGACGGAACAGCACCGGGTCGAGCACAACACCATTGCCTATTATGTTTGTCTGGCCGTGTTGGAATATTCCGGATGGAATTGAGCGCAGAACGTATTTCTGTCCTTCAAATTCAAGAGTGTGTCCGGCGTTTGGACCACCCTGAAAGCGGGCCACTATGTCGTAGCGTGGAGTTAGCACGTCAACTACTTTACCTTTTCCTTCGTCGCCCCATTGCAGGCCGAGCAAAACGTCAACTTTCATTTTTTCTTACGGGTATGTTGTGTATGAGTGGTTTTGTTTTCTTGTTTCAGACGGCGGTTGTGTCGCGAACACGTCGAGCATATGCCGTAAACGTACAGACACGAGTGTGCCGGGTGGAATGCCGAATATGTACGCGAGTCGAGAGCTGCCATCAGTTCGGTGTCCTTCACTTCTTTCACCTTTCCGCACTGTGTGCAGATGAGGTGGATGTGGCCGTCGGCCGAAGCCTCGCGTTCGTAGCGGGCGCTTCGCGAAGTGCCGAAACGGTGAAGTCTGACAAGTCCGCATTTCACCAGCAACGCCAGCGAACTGTAGACTGTCGTGCGGCTCAGCAGAAAGCCATCTGTGGCAACAGCACGCATGATATCGTCCACACCAAAAGGGCGTGCAGTTTCCGACACTTTGTCTAAAACGGCATACCTTTCGGGTGTCCTACGCAAACGGTTAGCTTTCAGATAGGCGTCGAATCTGAGTTTCGCAGCCTGCTTTTGTTTATCGTCGGTCATTCCACTTGCAAATATACATAATATTTGCTAAATAACAACCGTAGGCGATTTTGATTTTCTAATGTTGAATTTAGAATGCTGAATTGGCAGGGGAATATTCAGAAGATTTTCGCTGAAATGAATAATATTTTGGATTTGATGTAAACAATTTTCGCAGTGAGGTGTTGATTTTATAAGAAGACAATTTTTTGACTAACAACTTTTATTTATGAAACTCATACATTCTATCCTCGCATCGGCCATGCTTTTGGCTGTAGCAGCCGGCAATCAGGCCGACGCTTGCTCTCGTGTGCTTTACGTAGGTGATACAACGGTTCAGAATCAGGACAGCGTGCTGCGCATTGTCGGTCGTTCGCTTGACTGGCGTACACCGATTCCAACCAATATATATGTTTACCCGCGCGGAATTGCAAAGCAGGGTAACGTTGGAGCTAACTCAGTTCACTGGACATCGCGCTACGGTGCGGTCTATGCAGTCAGCTACGACGGTGGTATCACCGAGGGTATGAACGAAAAAGGTTTGTGCATCAACGGCCTGTTCTGTAAGGGCGCGATATATAATAATGAAGCAACAGAAGGTCGGCCACCAATGTCGCTTGCTGTGTTCGTAGGCTGGCTGCTCGACATGAACGCTACAACCGACGAAGTGGTTGAGGTGCTTCGCCAGCGCGATTTCTCCATTTCGGGAGCTACATTCGACGGCGGTACGGTTTCAGCGCTTCACTTCGGTGTGACCGACGCTCAGGGTAATTCAGCAATATTCGAGTTCATCAACGGTAATCTTAACATTTACCGTGGCAAGGACATGGGTATGCCCGTGCTGACAAACACACCGGCCTATCCCGACATGAAAGCCATCAATGAATACTGGGAAGGTATTGGCGGCAAAAATATGCTTCCGGGAACAGTGACAAGCCCCGACCGTTTTGTGAGAGCTACATTCTTTGACAACAACGTTGTGCACACCAACGATCTTTACGATGGCCTGGCAATCGTGCGCTCTATCATGGCAAACGTTTCTGTGCCCTACCATTACACAGTCAATGGCGAACCTAACGTTTCGTCGACACAGTGGCGCTCTTATGCCAACCTGCGCGACCGCATGTATGGTTTCGAACTGGTGACCAATCAGGGCTACTTCTATATCGACCTGAAGAAATGTAATCTTGCCAAGGGTGCACCCGTGATGAGGCTTGACACCAAATCGTTGGGTATGTTTGCCGGCGATGCAACTTCCAAACTCGTTCCTCACGCACCTTTCACCCCAATGTATTAATCACTCACCTATCATCATATACACCCGGAATCCGCTTTGGTCTAAGTGGGTTCCGGTTTTTTGTGAACCAATATTTGTGGTAAGTATATAAAAAATGAAAGTGCACTTCTTCACAGAAGCACACTCCCTCATAACCAAAATTCAAGTATATATTTAGTGGTAATCGAACAAAATGTGTTGCAAACAGTCAACAACTTTTGTTGTCCGAAACTTTCAGTCGCACGGCAGATGTGAGAATGAAGAGAACACTAATTTTCCGATTTTGATATTGGGGAGATGCCTTGCTGTCCACATGGGAACAGTCAGTAATCATCAGGCGGCATCACATGAAATCATTATCAGAGTAATTTAATGCGACTGTGTTTTTCAGACTTTGTTACTTTCATCAAGCTGATGCAAAGTTACGGCAAAGTTTTCGAATGACTATTATTTTTTGTGTCAATTAACTATAAAATAAAGATTTACGCTTGATTGTAATTAATGTATTGAATTTCAGTGTATTACAATTGTTATTGGCACAAATCGCAAAAATTTTGGAAAAATTTTGAAAACAATTTTTAGTTAAATATGCAGTTTAACAATGTTTTAACACACTTGTCAGGCAAATGTGAGCACCGACAGGCCTTGTCCGGCGATATGCTCGGCTGCGTCGCGGAGCCGTGTTGCGCTGATTGAATTGATTCGATCGATTGTTTCCGCTGCGGGTGTTGCTTTTCCTTTAAACAGGGTTGCGCGGGCGGCAGCAAGCGCCCGCTGTTCGCGATTGTCGTTCCCGACGGTGAGTTGTCCGAGGTATTGTTTTTTTGCTGCCGCCAGACGCCGTTCCGAAATTGTGTCTGAGGCAAGACGGTTGAATATGTCTATGGTCAGACGTTTGCACGGTTCGAGGTGTTCGGGGTCGCAGCCGAAATAAACAGTCATCAGTCCGCAATCGCTGAAAAGCGACACGCAAGAATCGACTGAGTATACATAGCCGTGGTGTTCGCGCAACTCAACGTTCAGAAGCGAGTTCATGCATGGTCCGCCAATGATATTGTTCAGAAGGGTGAAAGCAGGAGCTTCGCCGGTGCATATGCCGGGAATCCGTGCGCCCATGACTGTGTGGCATTGATGTGTGCCCAGGTCACGACTTTCATTGAACGGGGCGAGCACCGGAGGAGTCTGCATTGTAGGCCGGCTGAAAGGTCGTCGGATTTGTCCGAGGTAGTGCTCGGCTATGGTTTCCACGCGTGCCGGAGCCGACGGGCCCATATAGAAGAACACCATGTTGTCGGGGGTGTAATAGCGATCGAGAAATCGGCAGCACACATCGGTTGAGAAAGTCGACACTGTTTCGGCGGTTCCGAGAATATTATGTCCCATCGACGAGCCGGCAAAAATCAAATCGTTAAACGAATCAAAGATAGCGTCGGAAGGCGAATCGAGATATGATGCTATTTCGTCGAGCACCACTTCGCGTTCACGCTCAAGCTGATGAGCCGGAAATGCAGAATTTCCGATCAGATCCGCCATCAGTTCGACAGCGCGTGCCAGATTGCCTTTTGGGAAAATCGAGTAAAGCATCGTGGCTTCCTCCGATGTGTAGGCATTCAGTTCGCCGCCCACGGCTTCCATGCGGTTTATTATATGCCACGAATGGCGCCGCTTTGTACCTTTGAAAATGGTGTGCTCAACAAAGTGTGCAAGCCCGTAGGTGTCAGGCGTTTCGTTGCGCGACCCGACGCGCACGCAAAGTCCGCAATACTCAACGTTGCCGCGCACCTTTATGTGAACGGTGCGCAATCCGTTTGTCAGCTGTCCGTATGTGTAGTTGTTTTCGGTTGTCATATAGGGGCGATTCAGACATCAGGTAAGTCTAAAAAAAAATTATCCGTCGTCACGACGAATAATCTTCTTACCTTAAATCTAATACCATGAAAAACTTGCTGCAAATATAGCGATATATTTTTTGCTGACAAAATATTCATGGCAAAACACGTTGTATTTTAACTTTTGTTAATATTGTTCTTTTTCGGAGGGAAAATCTGAAGTCTTCACGTCGGTGATGTAACGGCCAACAGCATCGTTGATTATCATTGAAAGATCGGCATAGCGGCGCAGGAAACGTGGCGAAAAGCCTTTGTTGATGCCAAGCATGTCATGCATGACGAGCACCTGGCCGTCTACTCCGCCTCCAGCTCCGATTCCGATAACAGGAATGGTGAGCTTCGATGCTACTTCGGCTGCAAGTTTTGCCGGAATTTTCTCAAGCACTATGGCGAAACAGCCGATTTCTTCGAGCATCAAGGCATCTTCGATGAGTTTGCGGGCTTCGGCTTCCTCTTTGGCGCGCACGTTGTACGACCCGAATTTGTTGATCGACTGGGGTGTAAGGCCCAGATGACCCATCACAGGAATTCCGGCGCAGAGTATTCGTTCGATGCTTTCGCGGATTTCGGCACCGCCTTCCATTTTCACCGCTTCGGCGTGGCTTTCTTTCATGATTCTGATTGCCGAAGCCAGTGCCTCCTTGCTATTGCCCTGATAAGAACCAAAAGGAAGGTCAACAACTACAAGTGCACGTCGTGTACCTTTGATCACCGATTTTGCATGGTAAATCATTTGATCGAGTGTGATCGGGAGTGTAGTCATGTTTCCGGCCATAACGTTGGAAGCTGAATCGCCGACAAGAATAACGTCCATTCCGGCTTCATCGATGAGTTTTGCCATTGAATAGTCGTAGGCTGTTAGCATGGCTATTTTTTCACCGCGTTGTTTCATTTCGACAAGACGGCGTGTTGTGACTTTACGCTGGTCTTCTGTGTAAGTTGACATTTCTGTTGTTTTAAGTTCTAAAATAGGCACACATCAAGGAGTTACGCTCGCTACGATGTAGCGATGTGCTGTTTTCTTCGGCAAATTTACTGAAAAAACGCGATATTTTGTATAAATTTGTAAGTACATATACCAGCTTAAGCGGAATGATAAAAAAGACACTCTCATATTTAAACAGGGGCTCACAGCGCTCTGCTCGCGCCAAGAAAAACATAGCCGCTATGTTTATTCTAAAGGGTGTGAGCATTCTGTGTCAGCTGGCTGTAGTTCCGATGACTATCCGCTATGTGTCGAAATATGAGTATGGTGTATGGATAACAATTTCGTCGATTGTTGCGTGGTTGAGTTTTTTCGATCTGGGAATCGGCAACGGGCTGCGCAACAAAATGATTGAAGCCATAGAAACCGGCAAGCACAGGTTGGCCAAGGTATATGTAAGCACCGCATACGCAATCATTGGGCTTATAGTAGCATCGGTCTGGGCTGTTTGTGTGGCAGTATCGTTTTTTGTCGATTGGCCCGGTGTGCTCAACGCTCATGCCGACATGAATCAGGAACTGCTCTGGACTGTTGTCATCGTTGTTACGAATTTTTCGCTGCTATTCGTGCTGGGGCTGAACCGTACGTTGCTCAACGCCATTCAGAAGCCGGCTGTAGCGTCGGCTTTCGACACAGCCACGCAGGTTCTACTCTGTGTGGTGCTCGTGGTGCTGATCAACACAACCGAAGGGTCGCTTGTCAAACTGGCACTGGCTATGGGTGCTACGTCGATGGTAGTGTTGGTGGTGTCAAATGTGTGGACGTTTTCCGGATTGTTGCGCGACTATCGGCCTGAGTTGAGGGCTGTGCGTTTCCGGCTCGGCCGAGGCATCGTTTCGACAGGATTGGCATTTTTCCTGTTGCAGATAATCGCTATCGTGTTCTATGAAACGAATAACTTGATAATAACCCATTATATTGGTCCGGAAGAAGTTACAGTCTATAACGTGGCCTACAAGTACATGCAGGTACTGATGATGTTGTTCATGATTCTGATTGCACCGTTCTGGAGCGCGTTTGCCGAGGCCAATGTTAATGGCGATTACGTGTGGATGCGGTCGACAACCCACAAACTTGTGAAAATGGTGGGGTTGCTTGCATTGCTGGGGCTTGTCATGGTTGGGGTTTCTCCCCTCTTCTACCGGTTTTGGCTTCAGGGCCAGGTGCAGGTGCCGTTTTTAGTGACGCTGTTGGTTTTTGCTTTCAATATCGCTAACATCTGGTCGACGCTGTGGACCCAGTTGCTCTGTGGTTTCGGCCGTATACGTCTGCAGACAATAATGTCGGCACTATGCGGTATCACCTATCTGCCGGCAGCTATATGGGGTTGCAAACATTTCGGAATTGTAGGACTGCTGAGTGCATCGTTGCTGTCGTTCGTGGTGTACACCTCGTGGTTCGGCATCATTCAGGTTCATAAGCTCATCAACCGCACCGCCTCAGGAATATGGAACAAATAACATTATTAATGAAGGAATGAATAAATTAGCAGTTATCGGAGGTAGTTATCTGCAGCTTCCATTGGTGATGAAAGCCAGGGAAGCCGGGCTTGAAGTGCATTGTTTTGCATGGCTCGACGGGGCAGTTTGCCGCGAGTATGCTGACAGATTCTATCCTATCTCTATTGTTGAAAAAGAAGAAATTCTGGAGGTATGCCGCAAAATCGGTATAGATGCCATCGTTTCTATTGCCTCGGATGTTGCGGTAACGACAGTCAATTATGTGGCCGACAAAATGGGATTGATTGGTAATCCTGTTGAGTTTACGGAAATTACCACAAATAAATATGCCATGCGTAAAGCGCTCATCGAGGCCTCTGTGCCATGTCCGCGATTTGTGCTTGCCCGCGGTGGAAAAAAGCCCGATGTGTCGGGTTTGAGTTTCCCTTTGATTGTTAAACCGACCGACCGATCGGGTAGCCGCGGAGTGGAAAAAATCGACAGAGCCGATATGCTTGACAATGCCATAGCCCGGGCAACTTCAGAATCGTTTAGCGATGAAGCTATTGTCGAGGAGTTTATTGAAGGACGGGAGATTTCGGTTGAATCGATCTCGTTTAAAGGGCGGCACTATATTTTGCAGCTGACAGATAAAGTTACAACCGGCGCCCCTTACTTTGTTGAGTTGGAGCATCATCAGCCCTCGTCGCTGCCCGAGGCGACAAAGCAGCGGGTGTGCGATGTTGTTCTTCGTGCGCTCGATGCGCTACATATACAGAATGGCGCTTCGCATTCCGAATTGAAAATCAAAGAATCGGGCGACATCTATGTAGTTGAAATAGGTGCGCGAATGGGAGGCGATTTTATTGGTTCCGACCTTGTGCGTCTGTCGACCGGATATGATTTTTTAAACGGAGTGTTGCAGGTTGCCTTCGGCCGTTTCGAAGAACCTGTGATTGAACACCGGGGCTTTAGCGGTGTATATTTCCTTTCTAAAGAAACTGAGAGCCTTCTGCCTTTGATGCAGGATTGGAAGAATCACAAAGAGATTGTGAAATGTGAAATCACCGATCCGGAGAATATTAAGAATGTTCTTCAAAGCGCCGACAGAAGCGGCTATCTGATCTATAAATCGAACGACAGCAAGTGGACATGCAGCTAACGTCTGAGAAAATACGTCTGGCAATTATCGGAGCAGGCGAAATGGGTTTACAAGCCATGCACTATGCATCGCTGACTAATAATTATGATATAATCGGTTTTATCGACGACACAAAGTGTGTGGCCGATACAGTGGCCGGTAAACCGGTATTGGGCGGTGTGGCTGAAACAGTAAGCCTGTATGAAGCCGGAGCGTTCGATGCGGTGTTTGTGGCGATTGGCTATAAACATCTCGAATTCAAGAAGCAGCTTGTTGCAACTCTTTCGGCCGATCGGGTACCCTTGGCAACTATTGTAGCGCCATCCGTGTATATCGACCCCACGGCAAGTGTCGGCAATAACGTGATGGTTTATCCCGGATGTGTGATCGATAAGAATGTCAGAATCAGCGACGGTGTTGTGTTAAATATCGGCTGCATTGTTTCCCACGACACTGTCGTTGGTCAAAGCTGTTTCCTCGCACCGGGAACTAAAGTTGCTGGTTTTTCTACAATCGGGCAATGTTGTTTCCTCGGAATCGGCACAATTGTTATTGACAATGTTGAGATCTGCGATAATGTCACAACCGGAGCCGGAGCGACTGTGGTTGGCAATATAGTGGCTCCGGGGCAATATCTTGGCGTTCCTGCCGTTAAAATAAAATAACCGTTATGTTGGCTGTTGGAGCTTAAATTCAATATTTTGACAACAAAAATGATACCATTTAACAAACCATTCCTAACCGGGAAAGAAAACGAGTATATCAACGATGCTGTGCGCAGTGGAAAACTGTCGGGCAACGGTGTTTACACAAAAAAGTGTCAGGAGTTTTTCGAGAAACAATATGGCTTCGAAAAGGCTCTGATGACAACATCCTGTACCGATGCGTTGGAAATGGCTGCTATATTGTCGGGTGTGCAGCCGGGCGACGAAGTGATTGTGCCCAGCTACACATTTGTGTCGTCGGCGCTTGCGTTTGTGCGTCTTGGATGCCGCATTGTCTTTGCCGACTCTTGTGCCGACAACCCCAATATCGATGCCGACAAACTCGAAAGCCTCGTTACGGAGCGCACGCGTGTCATTGTTCCGGTGCATTATGCAGGAGTGGCTTGCGACATGGATAAAATCATGGACGTTGCCCGCCGCCACAATCTGATTGTGGTTGAGGACGCCGCCCAGGCAGTCGATTCCTATTACAAGGGTCGTCCGCTCGGTTCGATAGGGCACATGGGTTGTTTCTCATTTCACGAAACCAAAAACATCATTGCCGGTGAAGGTGGTTTGCTGACAATCAACGATGCGCGCTTTGTGCGCCGCAGCGAAATCATATGGGAAAAAGGCACAAACCGTTCCGAATTTTTCCGGGGCGAGGTCAACAAGTACGGTTGGGTCGACACCGGCTCCTCTTTCCTCCCCTCAGAGCTGGTTTCTGCTTTTCTGTGGGCGCAGATAGAGAATCTCGATGTCATTCAGGCTCGTCGCAAAGCTATCTGGCAAGCCTACAGCAACGGTCTTTCTCCCTTGGCTGAAAAGGGATTGATCACCCTGCCCGACATTCCCCCCTACGCCACCAACAACGCCCACATGTTCTACATTGTGTGCCGCTCTTTCGATGAACGTTCGGCGCTTATCGCCTGGCTGAAACAGAACGGTATCCTGTCGGTGTTCCACTATCTGAGTCTGCATCGCAGCAAATTCTACACCACTCACCCGGAGCATCGTCCGGTGAATCTCGACAAGACCGTGGCCGACGGCGATGAGCAGATCGTTGTCGGGCTCGATCTGCCCAACTGCGACCACTTTGCCGACTGCCTTGTGCGCCTGCCGCTGTTCTACGAGCTGACCGACTCCGAAGTCGACTTTATATTGTCGAAAATCAACGAATTCTATAGCAAATAACGCGATATGCAACCTGAGCGTACAGCCCCCAAAAGGGTTCTGATTCTGTCGTCGGCTAATCCTACCGTTGGCCCCGGCACACTCGCTACCGACTATTGGCGTGCGCTAAACGCCAACGGCTATCAGGCCGATGTGCTGACGCTCAATGCTGTACCCTCCCACCCCGAATTCATGTCGCTTTATCCGGGGCCTTACAGCCGTTTCCACAATCTCAAGTTCAAACTGTGGGAGAAATTCCGTAAGCCAGATGCCGGCGGCGAACACCGCCTGTTCTACCGCCGCGAAAAAGACATGCCCGTGCCCTTCAGCCGCTTCCGCAAAGCTATCCGCCACAACTACGACTATGTGCTGGTAGTCTTCTGGCAGGAAATGCTCACATTCGAAACCATTCTCCGGCTGTATCGCTACATGGGGCGTCCCAAATTTGTGTTTGCCTGTGTCGACTTCTCGCCCGCATCAGGAGCCTGCCATTTTATTGGCGACTGTCCCAGTTTCGACCTCGGCTGCGGCAACTGCCCCATGCTCGGAGGCAAGAATCGCAACGACTTCACCCGGAAAAACACCCTCTACCGACGCCGTGTCTACGACGAAGTGCGCCCCGTGCTCACCGTGAACACCTATATGGCCCGGTATTTCCGCCGTTCGCACGCCCTCAGCCCCGCTGTCGACATCCGTTACGGCACAATGTTGTTCGATCTCGACCGTTTCTGCCCGCAGCCCCGCGACGCAGCGCGCCGTCATTTCCATTTGCCCGACGACGCAAGGTTCGTCATCTTTTTCGGCAGCCAGAACCTCGACGAAAAGCGCAAGGGTTTCGACCTCCTGCTTAAGGCTCTCGCACAGTTCAAAACCATGCTCACACCAGAGCAAGCTGCCGGTGTGCATCTGCTCATTGCCGGCCATTCAGTCGAAACTGTAAAAGACCGCCTGCCGTTCGCCTACACCCACGTCGGCTACGTTCCAGCCACAGAGCTGCCGGCGCTCTATTCGGCAGCCGATGTCTATCTCTCCCCCTCGGTCAGCGACGCCGGCCCCTCGATGGTCAACCAGTCGCTGGCCTGCGGCACACCCGTTGTCGCATTCGAAATGGGCACAGCCCTCGATGTCGTAAAAGACCGAGGCACAGGCGTATGCGCCCCCGTAGGCGACGTCGCAGCCTTTGCTGCCGCAATCCACACAATCTACCAACTGGCCGTCACCGCACCCGATCAGTATGCCGACATGCGTGCCCGATGCCGCTCCGTTGCCCAAACCGAACACTCCTACCAAGCCTTTGTCACCCGTTTCTCCGACGCCGTCAGCCAATAACCAACCTGCCAATGGCAACTGAGGTTGTTACAGAACCGCAACCACCATAAACTCAAGGACTATTATCAGCTCCCAACCCATTTATTATTATCAGCTCCCGACCCCTTTATGACTGACCTCTGCTATGCTTTCCCGTAGGCAACGCACCGTAGGTGCCGCCACAATACTAGGCAGGGGTAAGAGCCTCGTTAGAGGTTCGCAGCCCCTGTTCATGGACGTGTGCATCTGCGCCGTGTCGCGGTGCCACAAACCCCGCTACCATCAATTCTGCCTCTTAATCATTTAGGATACCCCAAATTACTTACTCTTACGCCTAAAATTACCAAGAACAATATTAGACCAAGAAAAAACATCCCAATTCCCCCAAAGCAAAACGCTATGGTTCGCCGCTTCCATTTTCTGTGCCACTCTTTATCTTCTTTCTCAAATTCCTTAAAGTATTTAAGATATTTATTCATATAAAATACCGATCTATAGGCTGGTATATAACCCAACACCATCGGCACTAAAAAGAGAGCTATAGGAATTATATTATCAAAATTACCTCCATTTTTTATGTATACCCCTATTATGATAAAAGAAAATACAAAGAAATAGCAATCATATATGAAACTGAACCAACAATATGTTTCAAAAATATAACTTCCAGATCTTTTGTCTTTCAGATATTTATCTTCAATTTTTATATTACGCTTTATTTTATTATAATATTGTTCCCAATATTTCTTTGAAAGAATAAGCCATGGTATTATGAGAATTATTGATAGAAAAAACTTTCTTAAATTTTCGCTAAATTTTATTCTAAAAAGCCATAAGCAGTAGTGTACGGCATTCAAATAGTATTCCAAAAATAATTTATTCATATTTCCCATATAGATAATCAACAGACATTTCACCGAATTCTGCACCATAATATGCACCTACGAAACCGCAACTAGCACTTAGTACGATGCCTACCGGTATAGACATAATACCACCTCCTGCTAATCCTGTAGCAGTACCTATAGCACCACCTACTGCAAAGCCCGTTTCCCCACCAATATACGCTCCCAAACATTTACCTAATGCTTTTACCGTATTATAACCATCAAATTCTCCGGTTTCTTGAAGCACAAGATAATCTTCATAGCCTCCATATGCTACCTGTGCTGCGCAAATACCGAGATTTGCATTATTAACGCATTTCATTAATGAACTCCCATAATTTTCTACTGAAACTGTTTGGACATATTTATTTCCTTTGAATATACCTCCATTTTCGGTCCTTTGATATACTTTACCGTTACTTCCGATTCTTGCATCTACACGATATTTTTCTGGTACTTTTGCTCCAAATTTTTTTGATGCTTTTAAAGTATAATAAATAGCCGTCAAATCTGGAGAAATTCCATTTAATCTTGAAATTAGTACTGTCAAATATGATACATTTTTAGGGGTACAAACAACTTCAGGCATAATTACATTTACTTTGCCCGTTTCATCATTAACGTGGTACCATAATAATCCTTCTTTTGAATGTACAAAATGATTTAATAGTGTAATTCTCATTCCGTTCACAGCTCCGGCGATAAAGTCCCCACCGGTGGCATAGGAGCCGATGCCACCAGCTACGGCCGATGATAATAGTTTGAAACCGGAGGGAACCGCATTCAGTCCTTTCGTAGAAGAGCCTGCTACTGAGGCGAGTGCCCCCGAAACGAATCCGCTGCCGAAGTTTCCGCCGCCCAACATAGTGAATACTCCGGACGACAGGCCGTGTGCTCCCGCTCGCAATAATTCATGTCCTATCCCCCCAATGGCACCGAACGCCTGCCCTATCCCGTAGGTGGCCGCTGCCGATGCTATGTTAAGTAAGGTTGTTTTCCATGAACCTTTTCCCGATGCAG
>CAYQYL010000060.1:0-13834 GCA_964421745.1 uncultured Muribaculum sp.
CGGCATAGGTCATTACGCCTTCGGATTTCACATCAGCATTTTCATTTGCGCTGCTAACATTACCATACAGTGTGGCATTCACGTCGCCGATTTTGAAGCGGTACGATGCGAACATGTCAAACTGCTGTCCCCATGGAATACGCCAGGGATCAGCAACGTTGATTGTCGCATTCGCTGCCAGGCTCGAACCGGTGAGTGTGTAGTCCGAATAGGTGCGGGCTTCAGCAACCCAGTCGGCTCCGATGCGGAAACCACGGAAAGGCTTGAACACAAGCGAAACAGAACCCTGTGTCTGGGGCGAGTCGCCTACCTTAACACCCTTCTGGTTCACTGTTGCTTTTGCATGGTCGGCAGCTGCTACACCTGAAGCCAGAGCGCCATCCTTAACATTCTGCAGAGGCTGGCCAAGTTCGTTGTAGAAGTAACCCGATGCATTCGAGCTCCACTCCCATTTGCCGAGCGAGAACATACCCTCAACGTCTAACCACTGCAACGGTTTCCAGTTCATGTTCAATTCAACACCCATGTGTGTGGCGTTAACGCCCTGGAGGTTGATGATATAACGCAGGCCGTCGTCCATTGTACCGCCCTTGGTCATGGTTTTGTCGATCCACTTGGTATAGTAACCGTTCAATGTCAGGGCAAAGCTGCGCGAATTATAGCCGTAGCCTACTTCGAACGAAGCAACTTTCTCGTTAACAGCATCCTTGTTCACAGCATTCGAGGTGCTGTATTGCAAGAATGCACCACCCTGGAAGAAAGGTGCACGCGAAATGTAACCTAAGTTGACAAACACGTTGTTGTAGGCATCAATGTTGTAGTTTGCACCACCCTTGATTGTTCCCGACCAGAAATCGAGTGTTTTCGAGCGTTCATGCTCTTTGTCGGCATACATGAACTCGCGGCGCCAGTAAGCTGTGTTGCTGCCCGAAGCTGCAAGCACGATATTCAGTTTGCCGTCCAGAAGGGTATATTCACCTTGAGCATACAAACCACCTTGGCGGGTGTAGCCTTTGTAGTTCTTGTAAACAACGTCGCCCATACCCAGATGCTCATACTTCCACATCGGATTTGCGGCAGCTGAATTCAATTCAGCCGAAACGCCGCTACGCGTCGAGTAGTCGATAAAGTATTCACCGTTGTAGAGGTCAACGATCTTGTTCTTGTGTGTACCAACATAGTAACGGAGGTCGATACCGGCTGTAAGATTCAATTTATTGTCGTGAGGCATCTTGAATTCCTTCTTATATGAAGAAACAAGTCCATACCAGATATGCTGGTTGATTCCATTCGACATAACCAGTTTCGAACCGTTGTCCGAATTCTCGTTCAATGTCTGGATTGCGCCGTAGTCGAAAGTTCCGTCACCACGGCGGAAATTCATGTTAAGCACACCGTCTGATGCGCCATACCAGTCCGAATATTTATAGTCGATACCGTTACCCTGACCCGAATATCCGCTCGCGTTGCAGTACGAAACGTAAACAGCCGACGACAGCGACGAAGTTTCGTCGATCTTCCAGATATGATTCAGCTGAACCTGGGGTTTGTGCGACTCGTTCCGATTCTGAGTCTTCACCTGGCCTGTGTTGTCATAGCCGAAAGTCGGGTTGTAGCGGTACATCTTGTCCGGACCCATAAAGCGGCGGCCGTAAACCTGATAGCCTTCTACACTCAAGCCCGAGCGCTGGTTCGGACGACGGACGTGGTTCTGATAACCACCGAAACCTGTCAGGCTCAACTGATGATTTTCATTGATGCGCTTCGACACATTAATAAAATAGTTATAGTTGTCGAACGGTGTGCCCTGAATGTAACCGTCGCCCCATTTGCGCGATCCAAGCACAGTAACAGCCCAGCCGTTTTTCATCAAACCTGTCGAAACCTTCACGCCGTAGTTATTCAGCCCGTCGTTGCCCATACCGTACCAAACCGATCCGCCTTTTTCAACGTCGATAGTGCGGGTGGTGATATTGATTGTACCACCGACTGTTGGCGACGAAACAATTGTTGCGCCCAGACCGCGCTGAACCTGAATGTTCGATGTAACATCCGACAGTCCGGCCCAGTTGCTCCAATAGGTTCCGCCCCACTCCATGTCGTTAACAGGAATACCGTTAATCATCACGGCTACGTTGGCGCTTGTAAATCCGCGTACGTTGGTTTTAGCATCGCCAAAACCGCCACCCTGCTTGGTGGTCCAAACACCCGGAGTAGTCTTGAGAACCTCCGGAAGATCCTGATTTCCAAGTTTCAGATCGATTGTCTGTGCTCCTACGGTAGAAACTGCAACCGGAGTCAGACGAGTGCGCGCAACCGACTGCTCAACCACAACGTCCTTCAGCACAGTTGCTTCAACCGCCATATGCAACTCCATATTAGGAGCTGCTTTGGCCTCTACCGGCTTATAACCGATGTAAGTCACTTTGATCATCTTGCCTTGTGGCACGTTAAGAACAAAGCGGCCGTCAACGTCAGTCGACGTAGCAACCGTTGTCCCGGGTACTGCGACTGTCGCACCGATAATCGGCTCACCTTGCTCGTCGACAATCAAACCGCTGCACTTGATGTCGCCTGCCGGAGCAGCCATCAGCGCAACACATGTCAGCCAGACCATGCTGGCCAAGAGAAGAAGTCTCTTCATCATAAACAGTAATGAATGGTTTGTGAATAAAATGATGTTGTTATTATTTTTCTACTTGAAATTTCAGTATGTAACCGCACGACTCAGCCTGCATAATTATTTGTCATACTGCTCGATACCTGTATTTGACAATTTTTCACAAAAGTATTAATAAGTATTGACACTCCACAAATCATCACTGTTAATTTATGTGTTAAAATATATTAACATTCTCTTTTCCATCCTCGCACGCCAGTAATATTCGGCTACCGATATTTGCAAAATTCAACTTGAAAACATCTGTTTGAATGAGGTGCCGGGCGTTGACTCACAATTTATTTGTTAATATCAATCTTTAATACTATCTTTGCACACAAATATAGGTATTTCATCACACTATACAGGTAGAAACGTAATCTGACAACGACAGCGAAATGAAAGTAAAAATACATCGCGAAGGATTGAACATTCTCGTCATACTATTACTTATACTGCTGGTAATCAACATACCCGCATGGCTGTTCATACGTCCGATCGAAATTCCGATTGTTTTTGTTGTCATTTCAACGATTATGTATCTGCTGGTGCTGAACTTTTTCCGGTCGCCAAAACGCACATTCACAGGCCGGCGCACCCCACAGACAGTCGTTGCCAGCGCCGACGGCAAAATTGTGGCTCTCGAAGAAACATTTGAAGATGAGTATTTGCACTGCCGCTGCATCCAATTGTCGATTTTCATGAGCGTAGTCAACGTACACGCCAACTGGTATCCCGTCGACGGCGAGGTGATCTACGTAGCCCATCACAACGGACGCTTCCTCTCGGCCTATCTGCCTAAAGCAAGCACCGACAACGAGCGTTCAACCGTTGTCATCCGCACGGCCGACGGACAGGATGTACTGATGCGACAGATTGCCGGAGCCGTAGCCCGACGAATTGTCACTTACGCCGAAGTCGGCGATGAAGCCTCTATCGACGACCACATGGGATTCATAAAATTCGGTTCGCGTGTCGACCTATATCTGCCCCTCGGAACCGAAATTCTCGTCCGTCTGGGCGATACCACAACCGGCGGCATAACAGAAGTTGCCCGCCTGCCAATCGGCAAATAATTGCTTCTTCCCCAAAATCGCTCCGCTGCTGAGCCTACCGCAATGAAACTATCATCCTTAACTAAACATATCCCCAACGCCATAACCTGCACAAGCCTGTTTCTGGGCTGCACAGCTGTTGTGGCTGCTTTCAATTTTAACACACAGTTCGGCGCATTGCCCGGCTATCAGTGGGCCTACGTGCTGATTCTGCTTGCCGCCGTTTGCGACTTTGCCGACGGCGCTGCAGCACGCCTGCTCCATGCCTACTCCGCGCTTGGCAAAGAACTCGACTCACTTTCCGACCTTGTCAGCTTCGGTGTGGCTCCCGGAATGTTGGTTTTCAACATGATGTCGCAACTCCCCGATACCCCCTGCTGGCTTCCGCTCGTCGCATTCTATATCCCGGTTGCCGGCGAACTGCGACTCGCAAGGTTCAACATCGACGACCGCCAGACAACATCGTTTCTCGGAATGCCCATTCCGGCAAACGCAATATTCTGGATCGGCTTCACTTCAGCAGTTGCCAACCACGGTTCAATAAACCCATGGCTCTGCGCAGCCATTGTTTTAATCGTAGCATCGCTGATGCTGGTTTCATCGCTGAAAATGTTCTCGTTGAAGTTCAAAAACTTCTCGCTGTCGCAAAACTACATGAGGTTTCTCCTGATAGCCGTCGCTATAATTGCAGTTGCTGTCGACGGAATCGGCGGCCTGGCATGGACAATTGCCGCCTACGTTGCTCTGTCGCTCATCCCAACCAAAGGTGGTAAAGGATGATCCCGGCCAATCTCCCTACTGTTTCACAAATACACACCCCCGACTCTTATGCTTCATCTACTATATCTGCTGTGCGTATTCTATCTGGCCTGGAAAATTTTCCGCTGGCTGTTCGCTCAGTTTGGACGCTGGTTCATGCGAAAACAAGCCGAGAAATTCTATACCGGAATGTTTGGCCAGCAACCTCCGCGCAACAGTCGTCAAAAGCGCAACAATCCCTCTGCACCACCACAAAAAAAGAAAGTCTTCAGCCGCTCAGAAGGTGAATACGTTGAATTTGTCGAAATTCAGGAAACCGAAATCGACGCCGAGCAGCGAAAGAAAAACATAAACGTCACATACAAAAAAGAAGAACAAATCACCGACGCCGAATGGCAAGATATCTGATTAACTCTTAGAGCTTGTTTAAAAACTAATGTTAACGCCGGGGGCTCATATTTCGGAGGGGATTTGACGCTGCCGTTGAAGGAGTGTACTTGATGTACACGACTGAAACAAAGCGTGAAATACACCCGAAAGATGAGAGTCGAATGGCAGCTTAATATCAGAAATGACAAGCTTTAAAACGAAAAAATAAGTAAACGTATATGAATAAACAAAAAAATACCATTCACCGGCCATCCTTTGGCGCCTTCGGCATAATTCTTCGGTCGAGTGCCAAAGGGCACACTCCCTCATCATTAGGCCAAATTCGCTCAAAGGATGACAGCCCCGGCTGTTAACATTAGTTATTAAACAAGCTCTTAAACTTAACTGAGAAATCTATGGCATACTACACACACGAACTTTTCAAATTCCTCAACCAGCTGGCCGCCAACAACAACCGCGAGTGGTTCAACGCCCACAAGCCCCAGTATCTCGAACTGCGCAGCCAGTGGATGGCCGATCTCGGCCGGATGCATCAGGCAATGTGCGCCTGGGAACCGCGGCTCAACGCCTTCCCCACCGAAGCATTCGCCTATCGCATCTACCGTGACACACGCTTCTCACCCGACAAGACTCCCTACAAAACCTACTTTTCGGCCATTTTCTCACCCTACGGCAAAGAATGCCACCGCGGTTCCTACTATCTCCACATGGCTCCCGGAAACGGACAGTCAGGGCTTTTCGGCGGTGTATGGATGCCTCCATCGCCCGTGCTCAAAAAACTGCGCCACGCCATTGTCGACAACATCGAAGAGTTCGATGAAATCATCAATGCCCCGGAAATGAAGAAATACTTCGCCACCTGGGACAGCGAAAAACTCAAAACCGCGCCTAAGGGCTGGCCAAAAGACCACCCGCAGATCGAACTGCTCAAAATGAAAGACTACGGCAAGGTTCACTACCTCGACCCGGATTTCTTCTACTCACCCGACTGGCCTGAAAAGGCCGCCGAACTATACAGCTATCTGAAACCATTTGTCGACTTCCTCAACTACTCGATCGACGAAGAATAATCCCGACCCGCCACTCCCCGGAGGGGCATTTGTACGTTACAGCTATTTTCTGTAATTTTGTTGCCGGTCGGGACAATCCGCACCAATAAAATCATATCAACGAAAAAACAAAACACAACCATAATGAAAGAAACCGTACTCAGCGGCATACGCCCAACCGGCAATCTCCACCTCGGGAACTACTTCGGCGCGCTGTCCAAGTTCATCCGCATGCAGGACGACTACAACTGCATGTACTTCCTTGCCGACCTGCACGCCCTAACAACTCATCCCGACCCCAAGATGCTCCATGAAAACGTGCGCAACATCATGGCCGAATACCTCGCCGCAGGTCTTGACCCCGAAAAAGTCACCCTCTTCGTTCAGAGCGACGTGCCCGAAATCAGCGAACTCTATCTGCTGCTTAACATGCACGTCGGAATCGGCGAGCTCATGCGCACCACATCGTTCAAGGACAAAGCCCGCAAAGCTCTCGGCATCAGCCGCGACGAAAATGAATCCGACGCCGACTTCGAACATCAGATAATCGGCAACGAAACAAACAAACGCGTCAATGCCGGCCTGCTCACCTACCCAACACTGATGGCTGTCGACATCCTCATCCAGAAAGCCCACAAAGTGCCCGTAGGCAAAGACCAGGAACAGCACCTCGAACTCACACGCCGTTTCGCGCGCCGCTTCAACTCATTCTACGGCGTCGACCTCTTCCCCGAACCCGTCAACTTCAACTTCACCGGCGAATCAATAAAAGTGCCAGGGCTCGACGGTTCCGGAAAAATGGGTAAGAGCGAAGGCAACTGCATCTACCTGATCGACGACGAAAAAACACTGCGCAAAAAAGTCATGCGCGCCGTCACCGACGAAGGTCCAAAAGAGCCAAACTCACCTGTCAGCGAACCTATCAAAAACCTGTTCATGCTCATGGAGCTGGCCTCAACACCCGACACACTTGAACACTTCCGCCAAGCCTATGCCGACTGCTCAATCCGCTACGGCGACCTAAAGAAACAGCTTGCCGAAGACCTTCTGAAAATCACCACCCCAATCCGCGAACGCATCAATGAAATCAAGGCCGACGAAGCCTACATGGGACGTGTGCTCCGTCAGGGCGGTGAACGCGCCCGCGAAAACGCAGCCAAAACCCTCGCCGAAGTACGCGAAATAATGGGTATCCGCAAATTCTACTAATCCAAATACTCTTCACTCCACACACCCGCCCGGACATGCCGCCGACAACAACGGCCTGTCCGGGCGTTGGCGTTATAGCGTAATTTCCCGGTGGCGGGAAGTGCAATGTTGGAAAATTGTTGTATTTTTGCAATAACAATGATTTCCCTACAGAAAAAGAATGATTCTCAACAATAACAATGGAAACGGACTCAGGCTTCTGCTCGCTGCCGTCGTGTCGGCGTTGCTGGCTGCATGTGCGTCGATAGGCCGACCCTCAGGAGGAGCCTACGACTATACTCCCCCCGTATTCCTTGGCTCTAACCCCACGTCAGGACAGCGCAATTTCAGCGGCAACCGAATCGAGCTACACTTCGACGAGAATGTCCAGGTCAGCGACGTGCTCAACAAAGTTGTTGTTTCGCCTGCGCAACAGACCACACCGCAGATTACGGCCAACGGCCGCAAAATCACGGTGCAGCTGCGCGACACAATGATTCCGAACACAACCTATACAATCGATTTCTCCGACGCTATCAGCGACCTCAACGAAGGCAACGAACTCGACGGCTTCGCTCTCGATTTTTCGACCGGACCGGAGTTGGATTCTCTCCAGATTTCCGGAATGGTTTTCGAAGCGCGCAATCTTGAACCGGCCATGGGTATGATTGTAGGCGTCTACTCCAACACTGCAGATTCTGCCATAAAAACCCTGAAACTCGAACGTATAGCCAAAACCAATCAGAAAGGCCAGTTCACCATTCGAGGACTAAAACCGGGCCAGTACCGCATATACGCGCTCAACGACCTCAACCGCGACTTCCACTGGGACCGCACCGAAGATGTCGCCTTCTACGATGTGCTCATTTCACCCTCAGCCTCCGACTCTATTGTCACAGACACTCTGAAAAATGCCCTGGGCGAAGACTCCCTGGCAACACGCAAGATTGTGCGCTACGCCCCCAACGACATTCTCTTGACCTGGTTCAACGAAGGCTATAAAGCCCAGTATATCGACAAATACAATCGCCCGACGCAACGACTGATCGAGCTTAACTTTGCAGCGCCCTCCGACTCGCTGCCGACACTGACAATCGTTGGCGGACCAAACGACGGAGCGACGGCCGACAAATGGGCATTGCTGAGCCGAAACGCTACCGCCGACTCACTGCAATACTTCATCACCGACTCAGCCGTCCTGGCTCAGGACACACTCCACATTGCCGTTCGCAATCTGCGCACAGACACCCTCGACGGTCTGTCGTGGTTTTCCGACACTCTGCGATTCATTTACAAGCGCCCCAAAGTCGACAAAAAGCAACTCGAACGCGATCTTAAAGCCGAGCGCGAACGCCTAAAAGCCCTCGGAGCCGACACAGTCGACTCAATCGTACTCCCGCCGAAAATCGACTATCTCTCGATCGACTTCCGCGGTGGCTCGACTCAGGATGTTAACCTCCCGGCCTATTTTGTCACACAACAGCCCCTGGCTTCAATTGACTCGTCGATGCTCCACTTCGAAGTTAAGCGCGACACCGTGTGGGACACCATTCCGCTGCCTCGCATCGAATTGGCCGACTCGTTCTATCTAAAACGCTACCGCGTGGCTTACAATTGGGAACCGGCCACCAACTACCGGCTATCAATCGACTCCGCTGCCGTCCGAGGCGTTTACGGCGAGTGGAACCAACAGATCACCCAGGAATTCAAAGTCCGCGACCTGTCGGACTACTCGACTCTGATATTCTCAATCGACGGTCTGCCCTCCTCCACACCAGCCATTGTCGAGCTGCTCGACAACAAAGACAAAGTTAAAGCCACTGCACCTGTGATGGGCTCACACGCCGAGTTCCAGTTCCTGCAACCGGGCAACTATTATGCACGCCTGTTCATTGACAGTAATGCCAACGGCGAGTACGACACCGGTATCCTCGACTCAATCCAGCCGGAAGAAGTCTACTATTTCCCCAAGAAAATAGCTCTGAAAAAGAACTGGGACGTCGAACAAGCCTGGAACATCTACGAGTTGCCCATCGACCAACAGAAACCACAGGAACTGATTCAGAACAAACCGAAAGACAAGAAAAAGCGCCGCCGTAACCCCGATGGATCGTATGTACGCGACGACAACGATTCCCGAAACAACTACGATGACGACGAAGAATTCAACGAGCAGTTCGGCGAAAACTTCTTCGGGCCCGGCAACAGCAACGGCACACGCAACATAGGCAATACAACCAATTTCAACAACCGCCAGTTTGGCCGATAAAAACATGAACAACAGCGTACTCGATTCATCAATGGTCCCTCATCCCCGACAATGCCGCATGGCTTTGTCCATTGAAAAAGACAAAATTTCAGTGGTCATCGCCGATTCCCTGCAGCAGCCGGGGCAGCGATTACTGTGCCATGAAATTGCGTTGCCGTTCGAAGCCAACGACACTCTGCTTCCTACAGTTTCAGTTCTCGAAAACGCTGTCTACGAAAATCCGGCACTGTTGGCCGACTTCGGCAGCATCAGCGTAAGCGCCGACTCCGGACTGTGGACCATTGTTCCACGCGAGGCCATCGTTGCAGATATGGACGAAGCCATAGCCATTGCTTCGCTGCCCGAAGAAAAAACAAAACGCACAACAGCCCTCCGCTGCCCGATCGATGTGTCGGGTGCCGTGCTTGTATCCCTCCTTCCGGCCGAGCTCACCGGATTTCTTCGTCGCACATTCAACAACCCCGCGCTGTGCCACCCGCTTCAGCTTCTGGCTAACCACTTCGCGCCGATCGCACGCCTGAACGGAGCGCCAACGATGCACGTACATTTCCGCTCCGTACGCCAGATGGACATCATACTTTTCGACAGCAACCGCCTGCTCCTGGCAAACACATTCACCTACCACGATCCGATGGATGCCGTCTACTATATTCTTGCCGTTGCGTCAGCGCTCCACATAGCTCCGGAGAATCTGCAGTTGCGCCTGTCTGGCCAACCCGCCTCGCGACGCGAACTGATGCCACTCATCACCCCCTACATTCCCTCGGCAATGGCCGCAACATTTCCCGCCTCGCTGTTGCGCGAAGGAACCAAAGCACTAAACGCCCCACTTGAACTAACTACATTTGTATGCGAATAATACGAGGTAAATACGGACGCCGGCGGTTCAATGTGCCAACAAACATTTCGGCACGCCCCACTACCGACTTCGCCCGTGAAAACATCTTCAACGTAATCGAGAATCTGATCGACCTCGAAGGCGCTTCCGCACTCGATCTGTTTGCCGGCACCGGTGCCATAAGCTTCGAATTTCTCTCGCGCGAATGCGCGTCGGTGACCGCTGTCGAAAAAGCAGCCACACAATGGCGCTTCATCAACGAGGTGTCCCACCAGCTGAACACAACCGAGGTGCTTCATCTTGTTCGCGGCGATGTCTTCCGATTCATTGCCACTTGCCAGCAGACGTTCGACATCATTTTCGCCGATCCACCCTACACTCTGCCAAATTTCGGCGAGATTCCCGGGTTAATACTCGGTTCAAAAATGGTGAAGCCCGGCACTCTCGTTGTTGTCGAGCACTCTAAAGCCTACGACTTCTCGCACTTGCCCGGATTTATGGAACGCAGAGTCTACGGCAGCGTGAATTTCAGTCTTTTCCGTGTTGGCGACGAACCGGTTAACAATTAAAAACGTTTATGCGTCAACTTTAAAGCAGCGCATCACATTATATAAAGGTAATATCAACCAAAATTCAATACAATATGGCAAAATCATATCTTTTCCTGGCCGACGGTTTCGAAGAAATCGAAGCGCTGGCCACTCTCGACATAATGCGTCGCGCACAAATGGATGTCGCAACCGTTTCAATCACCGACAACAAAACCGTCAAAGGTTCCCACTCTGTTCCCGTTCAGGCCGATTTGCTTCTGTCTGACATTACCCCCGACCAGGCTGTTCAGGCCGAATGGCTGATACTCCCCGGCGGACTGCCCGGCGCAACCAATCTGGCAGCATGCGGTAAACTCACCGACATGCTCCGCAATCAGTTCATTCAGGGTCGCCGCATCGCTGCAATCTGCGCATCGCCGGCTGTAGTGCTTGCACCCCTCGGACTGCTCCGTGGCATGGAAGCCACCTGCTACCCAACATGCAAAGACGATCTCGAAAAAGGTGGAGCCGTCTATGTTGACCAGCGGGCTGTGCTGTCCGACAATGTACTGACAGGCAGCGGTCCCGGTTCGACTTTCGAATTCGGACTCGCTATCGTTTCAACTTCGCTCGGTAACGATGTCGCCGCATCTGTTGCCGCCGGTATGCTGATATGATTCCCTCCGGAAAAGAAATTTCGTTGCGCGAAGCCCAACAGATTGTCGACCGTTGGATAACAACAACCGGTGTGCGCTACTTCTCGCCCCTGACAAACATGGCCGTTCTGGCTGAAGAAGTGGGCGAAGTGGCCCGCATAATGGCCCGACGCTTCGGCGACCAGTCATTCAAAACCGGTGAAAACCCTGACGCGCTGGCCGACGAACTGGCCGATGTGCTTTGGGTTGTAATGGCAATCGCCAATCAGACCGGCACAGACCTGACCGAAGCTTTTGCCCGAAATCTGCTAAAGAAAGAGAGACGCGACGCCCAACGACACAAACAGAATCCAAAACTAAACAATAAAGAAACCCTATCATGAGCGACAAATACCACGATACGGTGTCATCATCCAAAGTGATAACCGACGACGCTGCCGTTGCAGCAGAAACAGAAAAAATCGTACGCGAACACGCCGGCGAAAACATGAATGCCGATGTCTACAAAACAATCCTTTCGTGTATCGACCTTACCACACTCGCCACTTCCGACTCGCCACAATCGGTTTCCGATTTCGTTGAAAACGTAAACGCTTTCGACAACGAACATCCCGACCTGCCAAACGTAGCTGCAATCTGCGTCTACCCTAACTTTGCACAGATTGTACGCACTGTGCTCGACGTCACCGGCGTGCGCGTAGCCTGTGTGTCAGGAGCATTCCCTTCAGGACAGTCGTTCACCGAAGTTAAAATCGCAGAAACCGCAATGGCAATAGCCGGAGGTGCCGACGAAATCGACATCGTCTTCAACGTTGGCAACTACCTCGACGGCGACTGGGAAGAAGTTTCCGACGAGATTGCCGAACAGAAAGCAACCTGCCGCGAAGCCACGCTGAAAGTGATTCTCGAAACCGGTCTGCTCAAATCGGCCGAAAACATCCGCAACGCAGCCATTCTTTCAATGTACTCCGGAGCCGATTTCATCAAGACATCTACCGGGAAAGTATACGACGGTGCTTCGCTCGAAGCGGCCTACGTGATGTGCCAGTGCATCAAGGAATACTTTGAGAAAACAGGCAACCGCGTTGGTTTCAAAGCAGCCGGAGGAATATCCACTACAGCCGACGCTGTCAAATATTATACCGTTGTCAAAGAAGTGCTCGGCGACGAATGGCTGACACCGAGCCTTTTCCGAATCGGGGCAAGCCGTCTGGCAAATGTACTGCTGTCTGACATCACCGGTCAATCAACTAAAGCCTTCTGATATCATGGAATATTGGGCAATAATCAACAATCAACAAACCGGTCCCCTGACTCCGGCCGAAATTGCTGCACTCGGAATCACACCCGACACAATGGTATGGTGCAACGGCATGACACGCTGGGAAAAAGCACGTTATGTTGCCGATTTCGCACCATTTCTTCCACCAACTTTCGCCCCGGGCGACAACACGCCTCCGGCCTATGGCTACGGCCAGCAGCCCCCAATGCCCTCAAGCTACATCGTGTGGTCGATAATCTCTCTCTTACTATGCTGCAACGTGGCAGGCGCCGTCGCTCTGGTCTACAGTCTGCTGGTAGAGTATCGTTATAACAACCACAACTACGAAGGTGCAGTCCGGGCTTCGCAGAACGCCAAATACTGGAACATAGCTGCCATAGTACTCGTTATTTTGTGGATCCCGATCGCAATAGCCCTCGGAATATTCTCCTCCTTTCTATCTTACATAGCCGGATGACACAATCCCTCAGGATATTTCTGACCTGCGCGGCCGCCATGGTACTCATGGCAGTCGCGTGGGTTTATTTTACGCTCGACCCTTCCACAACACCCATTTTTCCCCACTGCGTCTTCCTTGAAATCACAGGTCTGAAGTGTCCCGGCTGCGGAAGCCAGCGTGCCATTCATGCACTCCTGCACGGCAACTTCTCCGCTGCGTGGCATTTCAATGCCATGATGTTCGCCCTGCTGCCTCTGATTATCCTTATGCTATACGCTCAGTTGGGCCGGAAGAAATCCGGCCGGCTCTACCGGCTCCTGAATTCACGCCTTGCAATATGGCTCATTTCCGCCGCCATATTTCTGTGGTGGCTCACCCGCAACATCTTCGGCTGGTAAACTCATTCAAAAATGTCAATGCACTCTTTTGCGTAGCCCATGCCGCGCCCGAATACTGAAAACACAGCCTTAGCCTCACATAACCGGTCAACCACTACTCCGATGCCAGTGCTCCGGAACCCGCCTACCGTATAGCCAGCGAAACTTCCGCTTTCTAACCGCATTTCCGATTTCACAGACAAAGTTACCATCGCCCCAACCCCTCCGATTCCTGATGTTAGCATTTTACACACTACTTTGCATTTATTAACACGATTAATTTCGTGTCATTGTTTTGTATAGCTATATTTGTGAATCAACAAAATCAATCGGCAGATGCCGA
>CAYQYL010000061.1:0-13490 GCA_964421745.1 uncultured Muribaculum sp.
TGCAGTCAGGCCATGTTCAGATGTATGTCTGGTACTACCTTGTGGGCGCACTGCTGCTAAGTGCCATAACATGGATTTGCCTGCTTTAACCATGTAACGCAACATACCGAAAAATATAGTAATTATGATATTCTCAAACATTCTCATATATTTCGTAGTCATACCGCTGGTAATGCTTGGCTGCCTGTTCCTTTGCCGGAACATGAAGCAGATCCGCACCGTAGCGGTTGTCGGCTCGTCTGCCCTGCTTGCACTGGCGATTTATCTGCTTGTCGACTTTCTCCAGTTGCGTGCAGCCGGAAATGACTCAATAATGCTCTATCAGGGCTCATGGATGTGGTTCAAGCCCCTCAACATCCACCTCGCAGTGGGTGTCGACGGCATCTCTGTAGCAATGATTCTGCTGTCGGCCATCATCGTATTTGCCGGCACATTTGCATCATGGAAAATCACTCCTCTGCCAAAAGATTTCTTCCTATGGCTTATACTTCTTTCAACAGGAGTATTCGGGTTCTTCATCAGCATCGACTTGTTCACAATGTTCATGTTCTATGAAGTCGCCCTCATTCCAATGTATCTGCTCATCGGTCTTTGGGGCACCGGCCGTAAGGAATACTCAGCAATGAAGCTGACCCTAATGCTTATGGGTGGTTCAGCGTTCCTGATGCTGGGCATACTCGGCATCTATTACCACTCAGGCCCCGAAGGTCACCTGACAATGAATCTTCTTCAGATTGCGGCCAACGACAGCATTAGCCACGAGTGGCAGTACTTCCTGTTCCCGATGACATTCGTAGGCTTCGGTGTCTTAGGTGCAATGTTCCCCTTCCACACATGGAGTCCCGACGGTCACGCTTCAGCCCCTACGGCTGTGTCGATGCTTCACGCCGGTGTTCTTATGAAACTTGGAGGTTACGGCTGCTTCCGTGTTGCAATCTATCTGATGCCCTTCGCTGCCAACGAGCTCTCATGGATTTTCTTGATCCTGACAGGTATTTCGGTTGTATATGGTGCATTCAGCGCATGCGTGCAGACCGACCTCAAGTACATCAACGCTTACTCATCGGTTAGCCACTGCGGCCTTGTTTTATTCGCGATCCTGATGCTTAATTCCACAGCAATGACCGGTGCGGTTCTGCAGATGCTTTCACACGGTTTGATGACGGCTCTGTTCTTCGCCTTGATCGGTATGATTTACGGACGCACCCACACACGCGACATCCGTCTGATGGGTGGACTGATGAAGATTATGCCTTTCCTCGCGGTCTGCTACGTGATTGCCGGTATGGCTTCACTTGGATTGCCTGGATTGAGCGGTTTCATCGCTGAAATGACAATCTTTGTCGGCTCGTTCCAGAATGCCGACCTGTTCCACCGCGTATTCACCATTGTGGCTTGCTGCTCAATTGTAATCACGGCTGTCTATATTCTCCGTGTTGTTGGCAAACTCCTGTTCGGTCCGGTTCAGGACAAACATCACCTGGAGCTCACCGATGCAGCCTGGTGGGAACGCCTGTCGACAATCACACTCATTGTCTGTGTGGCCGGCATCGGATGCTTCCCCAACTGGATCAGCCAGATTATCCGCGAATCGTTTGGCCCGATTATCGACGTATTAACCAAATAACAAGCCCTAAAACACTGAAAAATGGATTATTCGCAATTTTTGGCAATGCCTCAGGAAATAGGGCTGTTAGTCCTCTTTCTCCTTGTATTCTTTTTCGACACCTTCTCGGCCCGTCAGAGCACACGCGCCCTGTCGTGGTTCACGATAGTGCTCTTCGCCGCGTTCACAGCATTCGGATTCGTTAAACCGTTCTGCTGCGGGAGCGCAGCCGCTTTTGCCGGCATGTATGTAAACTCGCCGGTAATGACTGCTATCAAAAATATACTCAACGTCGGTGTACTGATCGTTCTGATCCAATCTGTCACATGGGCCGATTCGGAAGACATGCGCATACGCCGTGGCGAGTTCTACGAACTGCTTCTCATCACCCTGCTCGGAATGTATCTGATGATTTCGGCACGCCACTTCCTGCTTTTCATAATCGGTCTGGAAACAGCCTCACTGCCACTTGCAGCACTGGTTGCTTTCGACAAAAAACGCTATGAAAGCCATGAAGCCGCTGTTAAATACATTCTGACAGCCGTATTCTCGTCGGCAGTGTTCATGATGGGTCTGTCGTTTGTCTACGGTCTGGCCGGGACACTCTACTTCAACGACATAGCCTCCGCAGTGGTTAACGGCAACGCAATGCTTGTTGTCGCAATTGCATTCGTTATAGCAGGTATGGGCTTCAAGCTCTCGCTTGTTCCTTTCCACCTCTGGACGGCCGATACCTATCAGGGAGCTCCTACCGCAATCACCTCATATCTTTCTGTGATTTCAAAAGGCGCAGCTGCTTTTGCATTCTTTGTAATCATGGTGCAGGTGTTCGGTCCGTTCTACGGTAAAGTCTGGGAATGGATGCTCTATGCTCTCATCATCCTCACAATTACAGTCGGCAACCTTTTTGCACTGCGTCAGAAGAATCTGAAACGATTCCTGGCATTCTCGTCAATCTCACAGGCCGGCTACATCATGCTCGGTGTGATTGCAGGAAGCGCACAGGGTCTGGGTTCGCTGATGTATTATGTGTTGGTTTACATCTTCTCGAACCTGGCGGCCTTCGGCGTAATCTCGGCAATTGAAAACAAAACAGGCCGTGTCGATATGGACGACTACAATAACCTCTATTCGACCAACCCACGCCTGTCGTTCACAATGATGCTCGCCATGTTCTCGCTGGCCGGAATTCCGCCCTTTGCCGGATTCTTCTCGAAGTTCTTCATCTTCTCGTCGGCAGTGCAGCCCGGAACCACAGCTTTGTATGTGCTCGTGCTAATTGCGTTGATCAACACAATAGTGTCGCTCTACTACTATCTGCTCGTAGTTAAAGCAATGTTCATCAACAATCAGGAAACAGCTGTGATTCCCACCTTCCGCTCTGACTGCTCGGAGCGTCTTGGCATGACAATCTGCGTTGTGGGAATCATTCTGCTGGGTATCGTCAGCTGCTTCTACTCCGGACTTCTCGACACAACAGCAATGAACCCTCAATACATATTCGGTTTATTCGCTAACTAAACCGGCACACTGAAATATACCCATAGAGCGCGGGTCCTGAAATTCTAACAAATTCAGGACCCGCACTGCTTAACAGAGCAGTTCAACACAGAACAAATCGCATGACTTTCGAAGAATTAGACCTAACAGACGATGTGCTTGATGCGCTCTACGACATGCACTTCGACCAATGCACCCCGATTCAGGAACAAGCAATTCCGGCAGCGCTGTCGGGTCGCGACCTTATAGCAGTTGCACAGACCGGAACAGGCAAGACGGCAGCTTTTTTGCTGCCTGTGATCAACGAGCTTAGCAAACGCGAACCCTCCGATAAGGTTAAATGTCTGGTGATGACACCTACCCGGGAACTGGCTATGCAGATCGACGCCCAAATGGACGGATTTTCATATTATGTGCCAATTGCGTCGCTGGCTATCTACGGTGGCACCGACGGACATCTGTTTTCACGACAGCAGTCAGCTCTGAAAAATGGAGCCGAAGTGATTATTGCGACTCCTGGACGTCTGATTGCTCATTTGCAGACCACAGAATTCGATCTTTCGGAAATAGAATTCTTTATTCTGGACGAGGCCGACCGAATGCTCGACATGGGATTCTACGACGACATTATGCAGATTGTTAAACGGCTGCCTGAAAAGCGCCAGACACTGATGTTTTCGGCAACGATGCCACCGAAAATTCAAAAACTTGCAAAAACGGTGCTGAACAATCCGGTCGAAATCAAAATAGCGGTATCGCGACCTACAGAAAAGATCGATCAGCGTGCCGTGTTTTGCCACGAAAACGAGAAAACCGCGTCGCTCTGTCATCTGTTCGACACCATAAGCGCTGAACGAGTAATAGTTTTCGCTTCGTCGAAGCTGAAGGTGAAGGAACTGGCGCGAGAACTGCGCCGAAAAAAACTAATTGTCGGCGAAATGCACTCCGACCTCGACCAAAAAACGCGCGATGAAGTGATGCGACAATTCCGCAACGGCCACACTAACATTCTGGTAGCAACAGACATAGTAGCCCGTGGGATTGACATAGACAACATTTCGCTTGTGGTGAACTACGATGTTCCGCACGACCCGGAAGACTATGTTCATCGCATAGGCCGAACGGCACGTGCAGGCGCCGGCGGAACTGCGGTAACAATTGTTGGCGAGCGCGACCGACGCAAATTCCGCGCAATTGAAGACTTTCTTGGCTACCGCGTGAAACGTGAAACCAACCCGTCTTCGTCCTGCAAAGATGATCAGGGTGAAAACAGCAAACTGGAAACTAACGGCCGTAACACCAACAGAAAAGGGTACAGACAAAAGAAGTCCAGACAATCAGATCCGACAAAGGAAAAAGTAGAGTCGACACAAGAAACAGCTGACCCCGGATCGAAGCCTAAGCAACGAAAAAAACGGCGTTTCTACCGTTCAAACAAGCCTAGCACACCAAAATCTTCAACTCAAGAACAGGCGTAAATAGATGTTAAATTACGTATAAATTGCTAACATCATGAATCGTGGCACTGTGTTGGCAGTAACTTTGTCGACGTAACGTTACTGAACGCGGCTTCAAACCGATGAGTTATCAGCAACAACCGTATTTACATGCTGTTGACCGGGCATATGGAAAACAGTCGAAAACACGGAAATGCGCCGATGCTGTTGTTGTGTTAACTAAAATTAGGAATAAATGCCGTATGTGAAAAGATTTTTGTAATTTTGAACTGTTAAATCAGCCGTGATCGTTCACGACTAAAATTTGAACGCAAATGGAACGCAAAGTAAGAGTAAGATTCGCTCCCTCGCCCACCGGGCCACTACACATAGGCGGCGTACGCACCGCACTTTTTAACTATCTGTTTGCCCGCCAGAACGGGGGTGACATGATTCTCCGCATCGAAGACACGGATTCAAACAGATTTGTACCCGGTGCAGAAGACTATATCAACGAATCGCTGAAATGGCTTGGCATCAGCATCGACGAAGGTGTTCGCGAAGGAGGGGCATACGGTCCATACAAGCAGAGCGAGCGTCGCGATATCTACCGCGAGCACGTGAAAAAACTGCTTGATGCCGGAAAGGCTTATATTGCGTTCGACACAGCGGCCGAGCTTGAGGAAAAACGCGCCCAGGTGCAGAATTTCCAATATGACGCATCGACACGCGGGCAGATGCGCAACTCGCTGACGATGCCTAAAGAGGAGGTTGAACGTCTTATTGCGGAAGGCACACCCTATGTTGTTCGCTTTAAGGTTGAGCCCGGACGCGATGTGGATGTAGACGACATGCTTCGCGGAAAGGTGACAATCAATTCTTCGATTCTCGACGATAAAGTTCTCTATAAGAGCGCCGACGATCTGCCAACCTACCATTTGGCCAATATTGTCGACGATCACCTGATGGAAGTTTCACATGTAATTCGTGGTGAAGAATGGCTTCCGTCGGCTCCGCTCCATGTGTTGCTTTACGAGGCATTCGGGTGGAGTGACACGGCACCCCGGTTCGTTCACCTTCCGTTGTTGCTCAAACCCGACGGAAAAGGAAAACTGTCGAAACGCGACGGCGACCGACTCGGTTTCCCCGTATTCCCGCTTGAATGGCACAATCCGGCAACTGGTGAGATAAGCTCAGGTTATCGTGAATCAGGCTATCTGCCGGAAGCAGTTGTGAATTTTCTTGCACTGCTGGGTTGGAATCCGGGCGACGACAACGAGATTATGTCGATGGACGAATTGATTCAACGCTTCTCGCTCGAACATTGCTCACGCTCCGGCGCACGATTCGACTACGAAAAAGGCCGCTGGTTTAACCATGAGTATCTGATGCGGATGCCCGACAAAGAGCTTGCAGAGTTGTTTAAACCGGTTTTGCGAGCCAACGGAGTGAATCCTGATGATTTTTCCGACGAATATATTGCCCGTGCAGTAGGGATGGTGAAAAGCCGCATTCATTTTGTTGATGAGCTTTGGAATCAAGCAAAATTCTTCTTTACAGCCCCGACAGAGTATGCTCCGAAGGATGTTAAGAAGCGGTGGAACGAAGAGATGCCGCGCATTATGAAGGAACTGTCGGAAGTAATTGCTTCGCTGCCCGACATGTCAAGCGCAGCAGCAGAAAAAGACGTACTCGACTGGATTGCCTCGAAAGGCTATCATCTGGGCAATGTGATGAACGCCTTCCGCCTGTGTGTTGTCGGCGAATGCAAGGGTCCTCACATGTTCGACATCACAGAACTTATGGGTAAAGAAACGACTCTCAAACGTCTTGCGCTGGGAATCGAAAACATAAAACCAGCCGAAGAATAAACTATGAATACGCTCTATAACACCGGAATACGGCTCTACCGTCTTGGCGCAAAGTGTGTGTCGCGACGAAACCCCAAAGCTGCCCGTATGCTGGAGGGACAGAGCGAAACCTTTGCACGGCTTAAAGCGGAACTCAAGCCCGATCGGCGATATATCTGGATGCACGCAGCATCGCTGGGCGAATTCGAGCAAGGACGCCCGCTGCTGGAAATGATTCGCCGCGAACACCCGGAACTGGGAATAGTGCTCAGTTTCTTTTCACCTTCGGGCTACGAAGTGCGTAAGAACTATCAGGGAGCTGACATTGTCTGCTATCTGCCATTCGACACTCCGGCAAACGCCCGACAGTGGGTGGAAACAGTGAAACCACTTATGGCGATCTTCGTAAAATACGAGTTCTGGGGTAACTATCTGGAACAGTTGCACCGCTGCAAAGTGCCAACCTACTTGATTTCCGCAATTTTCCGCGATTCTCAAGCATTTTTCAAATGGTGGGGCGGCTCATTCAGGCACATGCTCAGCTGCTACGACAGACTGTTTGTACAGGACGCCGCATCGGCCGACCGCCTGGCGAATATCGGAGTGACAAATGTAGACATCACCGGCGACACCAGATTCGACCGAGTGACCGACATAATGCGTTCGACACATACGATTCCGGCAATGGAAGCTTTGCGCAGCAGCGGCAAACCGATAATTATTTTCGGTTCGAGCTGGGAGGCCGATGAACAGCACTATGCCGAGTGGTTGCGCCGTCACCCCGAAGTGGTTGCCGTGATTGCGCCTCATGAATTCGACGCAGAGCGGCTCAAGACACTCTCCGGTCTGGTTTCGCTGACGCCGGGCGACACAGCGATGCTATCCGATCTGATGAAAGCGGAAAACGCAGAAGAGGCTGTGAAAAACTTGCGTTGCGTTGTCGTTGATTCGTTCGGACAGTTGTCGAGCCTATATCGATATGGCGACATTGCCTATGTCGGTGGCGGATTTGGACACGGAATACACAACATCAACGAAGCCGCTGTCTACGGAATTCCGGTGGTGTTCGGACCCAAGCATAAGAAATTCAAAGAGGCTGCAGACATGATTGCATGCGGAGGTGGCTTCTCAGTTGGGTGCAAGGATGATGTCGAATCTGTTTTCGACCGTCTGACAACAGATCGCGACGCTTTGGCTACGGCCGGAAAAGCTGCCGGCGATTATATTGCACGCAGCATCGGCGCCACACCGGCAATCTACAAAACAATTTTCACTGGAAAAGGGAAATAAGTCGCGCCCCGAGCCAAAAGGCCAACAATCCGACTACAACCGACATTGCCGCATAGGCGGCTGTCAGGAAATAGCGAGCAGCCGACAGCATGGCAAAATCTTCGCCTATAAAGGTGCTGAATGTGGTGAATCCACCGCAAAACCCGACAGTAAGGAATAATTTCACTTCGTTGGGAACAGTTGTGTAAGTACTGAAGAACTGATAGAGAATTCCTAAAAACAAGCAGCCAAGCACATTGACTGTGAATGTACCGCAAGGTAGCTCCGATTCAATTCCGGCAGCGACAAAGCGGGTGAGAGTATAGCGGGCAATGCCTCCGAGAAAACTTCCGGCACCGATAAACAGAAGAATTTTCATAAAGGAATTAATTTTGCTGATTAGTGTTCTTTTTAACTGTCGCAGCAACGATTTCAATTGTTGTTAAGTAAGGAATTGCCTTGTTGCTTGACGGCTGTATGCGTGTACCTGCGCTATAGTAGGTGTACTGGCGATCCCAGGCTGTAGTGTAGAGCTGCCGCGTCTGGCCTGGGGGAATTTCGCATGGGACTGTCACTGTGCGTCGGTGAAGCATAAGTGAGTCGGCAACAGTATGGTAGGTGAAGGTGAGGCGCAAAGAGGCCACGGTGTCGGATTCGTTGCCATTAGTGACAAAGAAGGTTTCGCGTAGCGAACGCAATGGTTTGTCGTACGCGGACACTGCTATTGACCCGATTGCGGTGCTGTCGGCTATGGTGGCCACTGTGATTGATTCTGGAGCACGGAGCATCGGCTCCAGGTGTCCGGGACGGAGTGTGGCAACTCGCTGAGCCAATACGGGCATACACACCAATAATATCATACAGGCGGCTACATGCAATCTCATAGGTAAACGGGGTTAATTGGTCCGGACGCTGGCATCGGATACATGCGCAGACAACCATCCAGATCGCGTGGAGCATTCTGCTGCCGGCTTATGCGGAAACTGACACGCGACAGGTAGGGAATTAGCCGGAACAGATTAGTGTAGTTTTTCCACCCGCTGTTAGGCATGAACGACAGTCGGGCGTCGTCGGTCAGTGTGAGTGTGAAACCGCGGGGCGAGCGCAGGCGTGAACCTCCGTCGGATCCTGTGTAGATTTCGGCAGCATATACACCCTTTTTTGCCGTTGGAGCCAGAATGCCCATTATTGTTCCAGGACGTAGTGTTCGCCGTGGCGATTTAATGACAACGATACGATAGCGTGCGGCTATTCCGTCATGTCCCAGACCGGGAGCTTTTTCGATAGCTACGACAGCGCCTGTCGAGGGGAACTGCCACACACCTTCGACAGCGTGAAGCGGAGCGCCATTCATTCGCTCTTTCACTTCGGAAAGCGAATTGTAGCCCTCGACGCGCGACGACATTGCAGGAAGTTTTTCCACCAATCGTCGTGCTCCAACAGGGAAAGCAGCAGCGACAATCAGGAACAGAAACAGCAGACGACGCATTATGCGACAGAAATTTTAAGCTGATTTAAACTGGTACTGAAGGCCGAAGCTGAGAATCTCTTTCAACTGCCACTTACCCCAACCGGTGTCGTTTGAGTGGCTCGAATCGTAGCGCAGGTGAAGATAGAGCTGGGTTGAGAGATAGCGGTTAATACTTAGGTTGATAGTATTCTCCCAGTCGCCCATTATATATTCGTAGTTGGTGAAGACGAAGAATCGAGAATTATATGTGATGTTCCACATGATGTTCCACGACACTTTCACTTCGGCGTTACTACCGACCTGACTTACTGAATTGCGTCCTTCCTTGATGCCGAAAGCGGTTTCGTTTACGCCGGAGTTGATACACATCTTAAGATTGTAGGACAGCGGAGCAATAGACGCGTCGAGTTTAAAGTTGTTGCGTGTGTAGTTGTATGTCATACCAAGACCGACGTTGAGTTCGCCCGGAGAGAGGAATGCCGCACTTTTTGTTCGCGAGTTTGACGGATAGTTGTTGAACAGCTGTGTCTTGAACGAAGCGTTCATTGAATAGTACCAATGTTTGAACGCTTTTGCACCGAGCGTTCCGTTGAATTGGAACAAATCCTCTGAAATCAGATAGTCATGTTCCTTGTCCTGCGGAGCCGATGTTACGCCTATCTTATACGAAAGGTTGGATTCAACCAGATAGTCGGGATGCAGTTTGGGATTGAGCTTCACATTCCAGTTAATATTACCAAGGAAATTGACATTGTTGTTGCCACCTTGATACCAGTTGGGACTGATGTAGGCCTGCGAGAACTGCAACGAGGAGTTGAATGCATGGAGCCAGTGGCGAATCTTAACTTCGGGCAAGCCATTTCCGGCAGTAGCGGCATCTTTATCGACAATGACTTCTGTGTTTGCCAGCTGCAGTTTTGAGGGGTCAACTTCGGCTTTATATTTCGACGGAGCCTTTGGGAGAGAGTGAACGTTGAGTTTCACTTGCTCCATGTTGTGAAGCATATATTCCTGCTTCAGACGGCGGTATTCTCTTACCTGCAGAGCCAGAGCTTTAAGCCAGTCAAGCTCAGGAAGATCGCTACGGAGAAAGGGTTTAGGATCGCCAATGCGTATTGTGTCGATGTCGAAAAAGCCGTCGAACACGACAGGCATAAACGCAATGTCGGGCAAGCGTCCCGGGGGCATGAAGTTGAGAGGTTCGAACACGGGCAAAACGGCTGAAGAGTCGACAGCCGCAGAGTCGGTCAGCAAGTCGAGCAACACAATTGGCTCGTCAGCATCGTCCACGTAGACCTGGGCTGGTTTTTCGTTGCTGCCTGAGAGCAGATTAAGCAGCGAAGTGTCAGAATTCTGCGCCATTGTTGCCGCCACAGCGAGCAAGGCGGAACCGATCACACAAAAGAGTCTTTGGATTTTTTGAGCCATAATGTTATGAATTTAATATAATATTGCTGAATAATTGCAAATTTACATAATTATTCAAAGCAGATATAATGAAAGTCCAAAATTAAGTAAATATTAACTTAACTGACACATGCACTAATAGTGAATGACGAAAAAACGTTATATTTGCACATCAGTTCAATGAATCGGTTAACGACATATATAATACTACTGCTTATGGCTGTGGCGGTTCCGGCCGCGACAGCTCAAGTGATTACAACACAGCCCGACGAGGTGCTGGATGAAGATTCGGTGAAACGCGCCTACGACCAGCGTCCTTACTTCGGACTGTATAAGGACAATTACTTCATATTCGGACCGTCGATAGGGCCGGCCATAACGCGTAAGAACACAAACGTTAAGTTTCAGATTTCTATTTCGCAGCGGCTCACCAACCGAGTGCTTCCACTGGGCACTTTCCTAACATTGTTTTACACCCAGAAATGTTTCTGGAATGTGCTCGAAAAATCATTTCCGATGACCGATCTGAATTTTAATCCGGGCATAGGGCTTGTGAAACCGTTGTTTGCCAACAATCGCTACATTGGTAAAATCAGTCTGATTGCTGAGCATGAGAGCAATGGCCGTGACGGCGATGAATCGCGATCGTGGAACAGGCTGTCGTTGGCTGCCAGTTTGTTTGTTGATCCGAATGTAATGGTTTTCGGCAAGACATGGATTCCATGGGTCGACGGAGAGAGCAATCCCGACCTTTTGAAATATTATGGGGTGTTTCAGATCGGTTCGACGTATCTGAGCGACAACCGACGCTTTCAAAGCACACTGATGCTTACGAAGCGGCAGGGATTCAGCATGAATTTCAACACAGTTATAGAGGTGAGCTGGCGTGTGATAAAGCGCGACAATCAATATCTGTTTTTGCAGTATTACAACGGCTATGGCGAGGGGCTGCTCGATTATAACAAATTTCACTCTCAGCTCCGCATTGGCTTTGTGATCAAGCCCCGGTTTTTCAGCGAATACTGATCCTCATCCTATTCCGTTATGTCAAGGTGTAGGCTCTATTTGCCGGGGATGATAATAGATGTTGTCGATTATGTCGAAGCCAAACAGACCTTTCCGGTAGTTTATCTTGATTTTACAATCGGGCGGCAGCTCAAAAAGTGAGTGGCCTTCAATCTTGATCGTCCGATCTTCATCGAGTAAACGCACAACGGTATAGTAGGAATAGGTTGTATGCCCTCGCGATAACAAGCTCTTGTATTTATATTTTTCGCCCGTAACCACAGCTATGGCTACATTGACATCACGATCGGCAAACAATCGATTCGTGCCGTCGAAAAGTGCAATGAATACAAAAGGGATAGCAAATAAGAGCGGATAGAAACATAGAAACATCTGCGCGGAAAAAAGATTTTTTGAACCATCACGTTTCCGGATCAGTCTTCCGACGAGGGCTAAAAGCAGAACACATGCAACGGCAAACAGAATAATTACAATCCATGCACGCGATGTCATTTCGTAGATTGTGCGACTGTGTAAATCGGAAAAATATACACTAAGCAACAGGGTCATGATAATAAACGTCCAGATGTAGATGCCGGGCCGTATACGTGTAAACCACGGCCCGGTGCTGAACACAGGCTGACTCTCTTGTGCTTTGGCTCGTTTTGATGTAGGCCGTGGGAGCGTTGGGGTGAATATGAGGCGTCGGAAGAAAGTTTTGATTTTTTGCATCGGGCGATCACGATAAATCCAGCGGCGTATGTATTTATAAGCAATCGATTCTCCAGACCTTCCGCCGGGCGCAGACTCGATTATAGCGACAGTATCTTCCAAGCGGCCACAATGCAAGAGCGTTATAATAGACAACAACTCCTCGGGGTCGGAAGTCAAGTCGGCAGTTGCGGGCACAAACATGTCAGCGACTGGATTAGCGCCCAGAAAACCGGCAACAGCAGCCGAAGCCGAACAGAATAGATTGTCGAATGAATTGGAAACGTCTGAAATGTCTGAGCCGTTTTGCGGAGCTGGGAAATAAAAAGAGGCCAACGACATTCCCGGCACAGTATATTGCCCGAGCCCGCGAAAACTGACCGGCTTGCTGAAGCATTCCGGCGCATTGATAATTCTCCACCAGAGTTCGTCGGCATATAGCGGTTTCACTGTCAGCCGAACATTGTCAGTGTCGAAATACAGACAGAAGAAGTATCCGTTTTCGGTCTTGAAGCTGATATAAGAATTTTGTCGGAATCCGTATTTACTTCCTGCCCTACGGCGGGCGTCATCGACTGCCTTTTTCCATTGTTTACTATTCACGGTCAATTTTAGTTTCTATATAGAGGACTGCCGGTTTATCAGTTTTCACAAGCACGAATATAATGAAAAAAACGGAGGTACAGGATATTTTAGACAGAGTTATCGCACAGTGTTGGATATAGTCTTGCATAATTCGTTAACAATGTGTATATTTGCCGCCCAAACAAGCATGTATTATCATATTACACTAATTGATAAGCAACTATGGAAAAAAGCAAAATCTACACCTGCACCGGCGATCAGGGCGCAACATCGCTCGTAGGAGGTCAGCGCGTGAAGAAAACCGACATCAGAATAGAAGCTTACGGCTCAGTCGACGAACTTAATGCCAACATAGGCGTGCTGATGGCAATCCCGTGCCTGCAGCCGCAGATAGTTGAAGTGATGCGCATGATACAGAACAAACTGTTCAACATAGGCGCCTATCTTGCCACTCCCAACCCCGACAATGCAATCACCCAGTGCGCTGGACTGTCGGCAAGCGATGTGCGTTCAATGGAAGAGATGATTGATTTCCTCGACGAACAGTTACCAAAGATCGACAACTTCGTTCTGCCCTCGAGGAAGTGCGGCAGGAAGAGAGTGGGAGGCAGCGCGCGCGGGTCCGGAAGGCGCGGCAAGGGCGGCGGGGC
>CAYQYL010000062.1:0-13483 GCA_964421745.1 uncultured Muribaculum sp.
TCGTAAAGTGACAATGCAGAACCTTTACCACGACGGAGGTTTCTCATCAATGGGTATGAGCTTACGCGCAATGGACCAGTACGAAAAAAGCTTCGATCAGTATCGTAACCCCGACGGAACAATTCAGTACGGATAATCATTCGTTTCATAATCATAAAAAACAGTGTCGTTACAGTCTTTTGTAACGACACTGTTTTTATTATGTCTTCTTATAGCATGGTAAAAAAAACAGCACCGCAAAATTTCGTGGTTTTGCGGTGCTGTTCTGTTTTTAGTGGATCAGTATGCGACTACTGCGCATCAGGTGCTTTTCGCACATCCATTGTAATTTTTTCGTCATCTTTATTGTAGTCAACAAAGATTTCATTGCCGGGTTCTATGCTTGCATTGATAATCATTTCAGCAAGTTCATCTTCGAGATATTTCTGGATAGCGCGCTTGAGTGGTCGGGCTCCATATTGAGCGTCATAACCCTTCTCTGCAATATAATTCTTTGCATCGTCAGTTATTGTGAGCTTATATCCGAGCGAATCAACACGTTTGTAGAAACCGTCGAGTTCAAGATCGATTATACGGAAAATAGCATCTTTGTCAAGCGGTTCAAACATGATTATATCGTCCACACGGTTCAGAAACTCCGGAGCGAAAGCCTTATTGAGTGCTTTCTGAATCACACCACGCGAATAGTCTTTGTCAGCCTCATTGCTACGCGTAGCAAATCCCACGCCCGAACCGAAGTCTTTCAACTGTCGTGTTCCGATGTTCGATGTCATTATGATTATTGTGTTCTTGAAGTCAACACGTCGACCGAGCGAGTCTGTCAAACGACCTTCGTCAAGCACCTGCAACAGCAGATTGAACACGTCAGGGTGTGCTTTTTCAATTTCATCGAGAAGTACGATAGAGTAGGGATGAGTACGCACCTTTTCGGTTAGCTGACCGCCTTCTTCGTAGCCAACGTATCCCGGAGGGGCTCCAACAAGTCGCGATACAGTGAATTTCTCCATGTATTCACTCATATCAATGCGTATCAGAGAGTCGGCCGAATCAAACATATATTCTGCTAACTTCTTGGCAAGATGTGTTTTGCCTACACCTGTCGGACCAAGGAACATGAACGTACCGATCGGTTTGTTCGGATCCTTAAGACCCAGACGGTTACGCTGAATTGCTTTCACAATCTTGTCGATAGCCGGATCCTGACCGATAATTGCCGATTTAAGTCGTGGTGCCATTTCACGCAAACGCATACCTTCGGCCTGGGCAATTCGTTGAACAGGCACACCGGTCATCATTGCAACAACTTCAGCCACACGGTCTTCGTCGACTGTTACGCGTTCGCTGTCGAGCTGCTTTTCCCAAGCCTGTTTGGCATTTTCGAGTTCCACCTTAAGTTGGTGCTCTTGATCTCTGAACGCTGCTGCACTCTCAAAATTCTGTTGTTGGGCAGCCTTAAGCTTCGATGCCGATGCTTCTGCAATACGGGCTTCTATTTCCTCGATTTCCTTAGGCACTACTATGTTCGATACATGCACTCTTGAACCTGCTTCGTCCATTGCGTCGATAGCCTTATCCGGGAAATTACGGTCCGACAGATAACGGTCGGTCAGCTTAACACATGCACGCAGAGCATCGTCCGTATAGTTCACGCGGTGGTGTTCCTCGTAACGTTCCTTGATATTATTAAGAATAGTCAGAGTTTCTTCGGCAGTCGTTGGCTCGACCATTACTTTCTGGAATCGACGTTCCAGAGCCCCGTCTTTCTCAATATTCTTCCGGTATTCGTCGATAGTTGTCGCACCGATACATTGTATTTCGCCACGTGCCAGAGCCGGTTTGAGCAGATTTGCTGCATCCATTGAACCGGCAGCGTTGCCTGCACCTACGATTGTATGAATTTCATCAATAAAAAGAATGATGTCCTTGTTTTTCGATAGCTCGGCAAGAATACTCTTGATGCGTTCCTCAAACTGGCCGCGATATTTTGTTCCGGCTACAATCGAGGCCATATCGAGTGAAATAACACGTTTGTCGAACAACAGTCGCGACACCTTACGCTGAACAATTCTTAATGCGAGGCCTTCAACAATTGCCGATTTTCCTACACCCGGTTCGCCGATAAGTATCGGGTTATTCTTCTTGCGGCGGCTGAGAATCTGAGCCAGACGCTCTATTTCAGTATCGCGCCCGATTACGGGGTCAAGATGTCCCTCTTCAGCCGCGCGTGTCATGTCGTTTCCGAATTTGTCAAGCACGGGGGTGTCACCTCCACGACGAGGACTCCCGCTCGACGACGGCTGTTGCGACGATTGTCCGTAGCCACTTTGTGCGCCGGGCATATCGCTGTCTGGCTCGTCATCTTCGTCTTCGTCGAAACTCGGTCCCATCTGGGGAGTGTCTGCAATATTGGCCAGCATCTTATACAGATTCTCATATGTGACCCCGGCCTGATTCATTTGTTTTATTATATCGGAATTCTGCATTTCGGTATTATGAAAAATTGCCAGAAGCATGTGCTCTGAATCAACCGTGTTGCTCTTTAGCATTCTTGCCTCAAGAACACTTAGTTTAATTATTCGGTTTGCAAGATCGCTCACAGCCTTAATCTCTGTTGCAGGAGCTGCCGGCTGGTAAAGCGATGTTGTCAAAGCCAGCCGAAGTTGCTCAAGCGACTGTTCACCTATAAGTTTTTGCAGTGCTAAACAGCCTTGGCAACCTTGTTGGCTCATTATGGCCAGCAGAATGTGTTCCGCCTTTATCGTGTCGCTGTTGTGGCGCAAAGCTTCAACGCGGCTCAGGTCAAGAACACTTCTGAGGTCATTCGAAAAGTTGGTGTCCATACTCATATATAGTTCTCCATATAATTTGCTTGTTAATACTTCTTTGGAACGTGCATTCAGCCGAGTGTAACGGCTAATTTGTGCACTCACTATACATAACAACAAATATTATGCCAAAATTGCTCGACATCCGACCAAAAAACTGAGGTTATATTATTTTAATGTAGTTTTAGTTAATAATCACTTAATTCAGACTTTATCGTGATGTTGTTGCAGTTCCGATAACCCATTTCCCATATGGCAGAACCGATATCAGTTTGCAGCACAGCCAGCTACTTAGGAATGTCGCAATCGCTATAGTCGGTATCGCTATTGCTGTGTGCAGTTCCAGTCCGGTCTTGAACACACCCACCCAAAGCATCAACCAGAAAATGTGCATCAGATATATACCGTAGCTCAGATTCGACAGTTCTGCAATTACTCTCGGTTCATCAGTCCGCTTCATACAAGTAAACATCAGAAATGCACCTGTAGTCAGCATTAGAACATTAAGCGTGCAGAACGACCAACCTATCTCTACCTGTGGCGTTGAATGTTCAATCCCCGGAACAGCCTGACAATAGAACGACAGAATAGTTACTACAGCTCCAACCAGGAACATCGGCACACCGTAAGCCATACGTTTTTTCACCGACCAGTCCAGATGCACACGTATGTAGTGCGCAAGTACAAGATAGCCTAAATAGCCAGAAAAATACCAGAGTGTATGGAAGCGGTTCCAGAAGCATTCTCCCCACAAATCGCCCAGCGCGGCATTCAGAAAAGGCATACATGTTGAAATAACAAATAGCCACAGGAATATCCGTTCTTCCTTTGCCGATACCTTGGCAAGCCATGGCGATATAACCGGAATAAACAGGTAGAGTCCGATAAGCGGATACATAAACCACAGGTGTCCCGCCAACGAGGGAAAGTTAACTGGAATCCTTACAAAATCGTTTAATGCAGTTGCTCCGTCAAATTGGTTCCATGCTAATGGCAATACGCTGTACAACACCAGAAAAATAAAAAAGGCCGGAAGAATTCTTTTTGCGCGTCGCTTATAAAACTCCACTGCTGTCAGGCCCTCTTTCATGGGTACGAGCAGGTAGGCCGACACAATCATGAACAACGGAACTGCCAGACGGGAAATCCCATCGTATAGCGAAACCCAGAATCGGTCCGTTTCGTTTGCAAGGAATGTCACCGGACCAGCCATTTCTCCATCACCGGCGGCGCCATAATAATTTTCCGATGCATGAACCAAGATAACCAAAAAGCATGAAATCACACGGATATAATCCAGAAACACAATACGTTTCATACATTATTCTAATAATCTGTTAAAACTATTCAGCAGCGAAATCTGGCTTGGTGTGGCCGGTTTCGCTGCCGAATATAACAATTGTTTCAAAAAAATCAGTCGATGAGCGATTCGCCTGTCATTTCCTTAGGCTGCGGCAGACCCATAATTTTTAGCATCGTGGGTGCAACGTCAGCCAGACGGCCCGGACGAACTTTGGCATCTTTGCGATCGGTTACATAGATGCACGGTACAGGGTTGAGCGAGTGAGCCGTGTTAGCGCTTCCGTCAGGATTAACTGCATTGTCAGCATTTCCGTGGTCGGCGATAATGATAACTTCGTAGCCTGAGGCTTTGGCGGCTTCAACTGTGTCGCGAACACATTCATCAACAGCCTTGACTGCCTTTTCGATCGCTTCGTAAACACCTGTGTGTCCAACCATGTCGCCGTTCGCGTAGTTCACAACAATGAAATCGAATTCTTCCGAGCGGATGGCCTCGACAAGTTTGTCGCGCACTTCAAATGCACTCATTTCAGGCTTCAGGTCATAGGTTGCCACCTTGGGCGATGCAACCAATATGCGTTCTTCTCCTTCATAGGGCTCTTCGCGTCCGCCATTGAAGAAGAATGTGACGTGTGCGTATTTTTCAGTTTCTGCAATATGCAGTTGTTTCTTTCCTTGCGCCGACAAGTATTCGCCAAGAGTGTTGACAACATTTTCTTTTGGGAACAGAATGTGAACACCGGTGAATGATGCGTCGTACGGGGTCATGCAATAGTACTGCAGATGAGGAATTGTCATCATTCCCGCTTCAGGCATATCGTGCTGAGTAAGAACTGTTGTTAGTTCTTTGGCTCGGTCGTTGCGATAGTTGAAGAATATCACAGCATCGCCTTCTTTGATCCGGCCGTCAACATTAGCGTTTACAATAGGTTTGATAAACTCATCTGTCACACCTTCGTCGTATGATTTCTGAACTGCTTCAGCCATGTCGGTGGCCTTTGTTCCCTTTCCGTCAACGAGCAGGTCGTAAGCTTCTTTAACTCGTTCCCAGCGTTTGTCGCGATCCATTGCGTAGTAGCGGCCGATGATTGTTGCTACACGACCGGCCGAGTTCTCACAATGTTTAGTCAGGTCTTCTATAAATCCTTTGCCTGAGCGAGGGTCTGTGTCACGGCCATCCATGAAACAGTGGATATTCACATCTTCCAGTCCGTATTCTTTTGCGATGTCGCAGAGAGCATAAAGGTGATCAAGCGATGAGTGCACACCGCCGTCCGATGTCAGACCCATAAAGTGAATCGCTTTGCCCGATTTTTTTGCGTATGAGAAAGCGTCTACAATTTCAGGATTATTCTTTATTGAGCCTTCACGGATAGCCTTATTGATTTTTACTAAATCTTGATAAACAACGCGTCCGGCTCCGATATTCAAATGACCCACTTCTGAGTTTCCCATTTGGCCGTCGGGCAGACCTACGTTTTCGCCGCTTGCCTGCAACTGTGAGTTTGGATATGTTTCTGTCAGATAGTCCCAGTACGGGGTAGGAGTGTTGAATATCACATCTCCTTTGCCGTGGTTTCCAATACCCCAGCCGTCAAGAATCATAAGAAGAGCTTTTTTTGCCATTTTGCAATAAATTTTAGTTTAAATTATCGGTTGCAAAAGTACGCAAAAAAAGGCAGATTTTCATGTACACTACACAAAAATCTGCCTTTATATATTATGAATAGTGAATTACTTCACGATAACCTTGGTGGCTTTATTGCCCTGAAGGCGTATGTAAAGACCCGGTTCATTTCCGCTCACTTTCACACCCTGCATGTTATAGTATTCCACTGCGACATTGTTATCTGCCGCAACATCATCGATTGCCGATGTAGTAGCCGTTACATTTACTGCTTTTGTGGTGAGTGTAAGGTTGGGAAGTGCCTCGTTTGTCATTTTGCAAACAGCATTGTTGGCCGATGCTGTGAAGGTGAAAACTCCGTTGGCAACCGCGTAGCTGCCGAAAGCTACACCATCTGCTGTCCAGTCGAAAACTGTTTCTGTGTCGCCAACTTTGGCCTGAGCCGATAGGTCGACAACATTAGCCTGAGGTGTAACTGTCATTTCCTGTTGGGGAGCATAAACATAGTTTGCCGCTGCTGTGATACCCAGATCTGCTGCAAGCGGCAGAGTAGCAAAGGTTAAAAAATTACCGCTTATGTTCAGACGTGTCATTCCCTTTGTCGCTACGATTGTTTCAAGCTGGTTGTTATTGGCAAACACAATCGATTTCGTGGGCATTGCCGAAATATCGAGTGTTGTGAGGTAGTTACCTGTGAGATTGAGTGTCTTCAGTTTGCTGTTTTTAGAAACATTTATTGACTTGATGTTGCACTCGTTGGCATTCACTGTTGTCAGATTTGCAAGTGGCGAAAAGTCAATGTCAAGCATCTTATCACCCTTATTGTAGTTCATTTTCAGTGTTGCCAGTGCCGGTAATTTGTTCCAGTCGGACGATGCCACGCTGTTTGTGCCTTTTTCTCCTGTAGCGTCGGTGTTGCTCACATCGATTGACTTTATTGTTGAGTTATCTGGCAGAACAAGCGATGTCAGCGCGTTTGAATTAAGATTAACAGTGACGAATTTTGCGTTGGCCGACAAATCAAGGGCCTTCAACAGGTTGCTTGATGCACTGAATTCAGAAACTGTGCCTGTCAGCGGACTTGGATCGAGAGTGAGCAGTTTAGCTTCAACAGCCTTCGAAGTTTCATAGCTGACATCAACATAGTTTATGTTTTCTGCGTTCGCGCCATACACAACTATGTCCGTACCCTTCAGTTCTCCGTCGATTTGTGTGAAAACCCAACCGGCATCATCGTAGTTAGCAAGAGCTACCGGCTCGGATTTTTGACCGTTACCCCAGTCAACTTGAACCTGCTGTCCGTCGGTTGCCGACACTTTTACAAACGTTGTTTTCCCTATAGCTTCAGGAGCTACTGTAAATGAAAACAATTTCACATTGGCAACATCTTCTGCCGACATTGTGAGGCCGCAAAGCATTGTGGTAAATGCGGATAATAGTATAAATTTCTTCATTTTTGGAATTAATTTGATTTTACAATGCAAATATACATATTTTATAGTTTACGACATGCATATTAGCCGTATTATATGCTTTTGAAATATTACTGCATACGTTGCAGACCCTCCCAGCGAACGTTCCATTTCCCGTCTGCCGGAAAACCGGGATTGTTCACCGTTGGACAACCGTCCCAGCCGGCACACATCATGGCTATTGCGCTCAACAATGCTCCGTTTCCGGGCAAATAGAGGCGTAATCTTTTGGGTTCTTGAAAATTGTGTCCGTTGGGCAGATATGTGTTCTTGCCTTTTTCAGTCAGAAGTGCTTCAAGAGCTTTTTCGGGCTGGTTCAGGCGAGCCGCTGCCATAGCAATCATTCCGTAGTCCCAGCCCCAGGTTGTACCCCAGTTCCAGTCGTTGAGTATATCAATTAATGTATTAGTCATCACCTCACTGTCGTAAAGGTTTGTTGCCGGAAGTAAACCGCATGCACCTAACACTGCCGGGTGATCACTTCGCGATTTATCTTCAAAAGCAGTTTTACCGATTTTCGAATTGCCCACAGTTGGTGGTGTTGAATACGGGTTAAAAACTACTGAAGAGGCTGATGTGCTCGAAAAATCTTGAACAGGTTCGCCGGCAGCATAAAGTCCGCGGTCGTTTTGGCTCAAAGGCGCCAGTCGGCTGAGTATCATATCCCACTGTGGGTTACGTTCCTGTCCGTTGCGTTCACGCCATTTTTGTGCTGTCGCGAGGCCATAGTGCCAGTAGGCTTGTTCGAATGGGTGTGCCATAGAAAAGTCTTTCGACATCGACTCCTGCATTGCCGTTGCTCCATGCAATTTAATCGGTCCGTTGTCGTCTGTTGCGCACGCCAGTGCGAAATCCGCCATAAAACGGGCTGTCGCTTCAACCTGTTTGCTGTACTTTGCCAGCGTGCTGTCAGTTGGCGATCGACGCCACATTTCCTCCGCCATATATATATAATGTGGCTGTTGCCAGGTGAGAAACGATCCGGTATTGCTCGGCGCTTCTTCCGCATCGGGCGATGTCATTTTCATCCAGCGTGCGCCGTCGAAACCCTGACGCGATGCTATGTCGCATGCTTTTCCAAAAGCCTTGTCGTTGTACCACTGCAATATCCTGGACATTGTTTCCGGTCGGTTCCAAAGAGCGAAATCAACCATATGCCACCAAACCATTTCCAGATGCGGACGTCCATACCAAGAGTTATATGTAAGGCCGGTTTCCTGAGGGGGAAGCGCATTGTCGCAGTTGATTTTTGTCAGGTATTGCGACAGAATCGTGCGTCGCTCCAGCTCTGGAGCTCGTGGATCGGTGCATTCGCCGAAATCTACAAAAGCCCCGCTTTGCCAGAATTTTTCCCAGGTTTTCATCACAGCCTTAAGCGCTTGGTCGTAGGAGAATGCCGGACTCTCTTTTATAGGCATCTCAGGAGTGAATTCTGCCGAAAATGTTAACAGGTCGTTGCCTGGCTCAGCCGAAAGGGTAAATGAATGAACATTGGTGTTTGTAAAAGTCGCAGATCCTTCCCATTGCACATACATATAATACTCGCAGCTGTCAAGTGTCCGTTTCACAATTGCGTAGTGGCTGTCGGCAGCAATAATCTTTGACGTATGCAGTTCCGGTTTTGTCCAGTCCGAGGCATCGTCAGAATGGTTGCCGGTAGGGTAGGGAAAACGGAATGTCACCTTGGCACGTCCGTCGCCAAGCATTTTTGATTTAATTCTGGAAAATAGCCGGTCTTTGTTTCCGTCACATCCTGTGGCTGTTTCTACCGGAGTGCCGTCGGCAGTGAACGATGAATAAATCATTCCGTCCCACAATGCAAGTTCCTGTTTGATGCTTTTCAGACTGTCCGGTTCTAATTTGTTACCCTCGTTGTCGGTAAGTGAAAGTCCTATTGTCGCCAGATTAAGCCTATGCGGATTAACACGGAAATACGACGTAGCATCCATGTTCCTTCCCGGTTGTTTATATTCAACAGCATATTCCGAAGGACGATTGTGAAGGTTCATGATTCGGCGGCTGTCACTTTCTTTGAGGCTATCGGCATTGATAAACGAGTGCCAGCCCCAGTCACTCATTGTGCACAACGGAATGCCGTTCTTATACTCCTCCGGGTAGCTTTGCAAACCGGTTACATCAACTGTTACGGCAAAATGTCCGTTCCCGACGCTAAGCGACGAAAGTGTGTCGGGGCGCGTTACTATCGGGTTATTTCTTCCCACAACTGCACGACGGTCGATGGGCTTCATTGTATTGTCCACATCAAACCCAAGTTGCTCCATTTCTAATGAAGCCCAGATGAAAGGCCCAAGCCCTTTCGCGTCATTATCTCTGATTTTTTCGCTCAGGTAATAATCGTATGAGCCGTCGCGGCGTCGGTTCTCTTTAACGTTTGGCGCAACAGCTTTAACAGCTGGGCTGAGTCCCGGACCGAGGCCTGCAACAGAACAACAGTCTGTCAAAGATATTGTTGAATCAGACTCGACTCGTATGAAACGGTTGATAATTCTACGATACGCTTTTATTCCGGCATCACGGTAATCCGCTCCGACATACCCTTTTCTATAAGCCTTGAGCAGTGCATAGGCAAACATTGATGAGCATGTTGATTCCGGATAATTGCCTTCCCGTTCCGGACTGTCCATAACCTGAAACCAAAGTCCGGTGTCTTTATCTTGCCATTTCACGATGTTAGACAGTGTCTTCTCCAGTAGGCTGACAACTTCATTTTTTCGGGTAAACGTTTCCGGCATAGCGTCAAGCAATTCTACCAAAGCCATCGTATACCATCCCTGGGCGCGCCCCCAGCAGTGCTGTGAAAGTCCTGTGATGCTGTCGCTCCAGAACATGTCGCGGTTTTCGTCCCACGCGTGTCGGTTCAAACCGGTTGTTTTGTCAAGAGTCCGCTCGTAGGTTTTGAAAACTTGATCGATTGCGTCGTTAAATACAGCCTTTGCTTCTGCTGACTCCGGTCCGTACAGATCTGAGGTCGCAAGTGCAGCGTAAGGCAGACCCATGAAAATGCCGTCGAGCCAAACTTGATATGCGTAGATTGCCTTATGCCAGAAAACACCCTCTTTCGTGCGCGGTTGCTTTTTTATCTGTTCGAGCAGCGACATCATCGCTTTGCGATTCTTTTCTTCGGGCCACAGGCTCTGCATCCTTGCAACAAAGTGCCCTGTGCGGATATTGTCCAGATTGTAGTCGGCTAATTTATAATTGCGTATTGTGCCGTCCGCATTGATCATGGTGTCGGTATACTCCTGACAGTAGCGGCGAATTTTTTCGTTACCATATTTCAGGTATGTGTCAAGCATGGCTTCAAGCTCTATGCCCATTACATAGCTCCACTTGGGTCGGGTGCTGAAATCAAGCATATAACTGCGTGGTTGTCGCTTCATTTCGCTCGCCGTCATCCATTCGCTATACCTCCGGTACGGACTCTTCCCGAGGCATAGACTCCCGTTAACATAATAGTTGATAAAATTGATATCTTTGGTGCGACCTGTTATGCTGTTACCGTCAGCGACATTGTTGAACCGACAGTCGCGAATAGTTATATCGCTCACGTTTACACATGTGTCAAGCGCAATTATCTGCACTCCATATTTGCTCTTTTCGCACCTTACATTATCGAGTGTTACGTTGCGGACAGTCGGCAGATACCCTCGGCAGCATATTTCGTTATGCTCATAATCCAGATTGATTTTCAATACCGATTCGCGGCATTGTCCAACTTTCACATTACGCACGTTTATATTCTCTATAACGCCTCCACGACAAGTATTGGTCTTGATTCTTATAACCCGGTCGAGGTTAGGACTGTCCATAACGTTGTTCTCAACATAAACGTTACGGCAGCCACCGGAAATCTCCGACCCTATGACAACGCCTCCGTGTCCGTTCTGCATGTGACAGTTCCGTACGATTATGTTCTGGCTTGGTGTGTCCCATAAGCGTCCGTCGTTATTGCGTCCGCTTTTAATGGCAATGCAATCGTCGCCCGTATTGAAAAAACAATTTTCAATCAGCACTCCGTTGCAACTTTCCGGATCGCATCCATCACCGTTCGGGCCGTCGTTGACTATGTTTACACCTCGCACCGTTATGTTCGACGACAGCAACGGATGAATCACCCAGAAAGGCGAGCGAAGCAGTGTCACATCCTCAATCAACACTCCGTTGCAACGGTTGAAATTTATCAACTGCGGACGAAGCCCATCCTCGGCTCCAAACACTCGCTCATCTTTGTCGACACCGTCTTCTGCCATTTTCAGCAGTCGGGCGCGAGAGCCGTTTCTCTGGCTGATAGTTCCCTCAGTCCAGCCATAGCGAGGTGCTCCACACCATTTCCACCATGTTTCGTTCGTTCCCCCTCCGTCAATAGTCCCTTTGCCAGTGATTGCTACATTTTCCGCATCCACGGCATAGATACACGGCGACAGATTGTGGCAATCCAATCCCTCCCAGCGTGTTTCCACAATAGGGTACAGTTCCGGTTCAAACACAAATTGCAATGTAGCCCCCGCTTCAACAACAAGGTTCACATTACTTTGCAGCCTTAGCGCTCCGGTGCGATAAACACCTGCCGAAACAACAACACGTCCACCACCTTTACGCGAGCACTCCGCGATTGCTTTATTGATAGCTTTCTGGTTATCAGACGCCTTTGCCGTCGTCCGTGCTCCATATTTAGTTATCGGATAAGTTTTGTCCGGAAACTTCGGAGCCTCGATTTGTCGCTCTACAGCGGCGTAATCTGTGTCCCACACACCGCTGTATGCAAACAAATTCGTCAGCAACAGCACCGCTGCAAGCAAAATCTTTAGATTGGTCATAGTTTTTCGTGGTTATTTGGTTGATTTCTTTTTAAATCTTGATATGGCTTAATGCAACTTCAAAAGTGTTGTCGGGTGGCAGCCAAATAATTTCCGGATTGCGCTTCAACCACGTGAGTTGCTTCTTGGCGTAGACTCGTGTGTTTTTTGCCATTCGTTCAGTAGCCTGTTCCAATGTGAACACTCCGTCGAAATATGCAAACATCTCTTTGTAGCCCACCGTATTGAGTGAGTTCAGGTTTCGTAGGTGCTCAACAGTGCGAGCCTCGTCGGGCAACCCCGATTCCACCATGGCGCGTGTCCGGGCGTTGATGCGTTCGAATAACACATCCCTCTCGTGGTTTATCGCAAATTCGATTACACGGAACGGTCTTTCTTTTTTCTGGCCCGTGCACAGCGACGAGTAGGGCGCTCCGGCCTGAAGAGAGATTTCTATGGCATGTATCAGTCTGCGATGATTCGCCGGATCGGCACGTTCAAGATACACCGGGTCAAGTTGACGAAGCATTAGCCTGAGTCCGGTCAGCCCTTCGCGGTCGTATAGGTTGGCAACGTGTTCTCTTGTTTCTTCTGTTATGGTTGGCAACTCATCGATGCCATTCACTACTGCATCGACATACATCATTGAGCCACCGCACATTATCTGAATCCGATTGTGTTCGAACAGCGTGTGAAGAAGTTCTGTTACATCTTTTTCAAAACATGCTGCGCTGTAATAATCGGTCAGCTCAAGCGTGCCGACAAAATGATGTCTGACATGCTTGAGCTGACTTGGTGTCGGTGCGGCTGTTCCGATAGGAATGCCACGATAAATCTGTCTGGAGTCGGCCGATATGATGTCGCTTCCGAAATGTTCTGCCAGTTTTATGGCCAAATCGGTTTTTCCTGATCCGGTCGGACCAGTGACAACTACCAGCAGCGGCTTATCCACGCTATTTCCCGTTGGCCACAAGGCGGATTATTTCAACAATTACCTCCATGGCTTTCTCCATAGATCGGATTGGCACGAACTCATAGCGTCCGTGGAAATTAAGTCCGCCTGCAAATATATTAGGACAGGGCAGTCCTTTGAACGACAGTTGGGCGCCGTCGGTTCCGCCGCGGATAGGTACAACATGGGGTGTTACTCCTACATTACGCATCGCTTGTTCGGCTGTGTCGATGATATGCATCACAGGCTCGATCTTTTCACGCATATTGTAATATTGGTCTTTGATTTCTATTGCAGTGCTGTTGGGGAATTCGTTGTTGAATTTCCTCACCAGATGTTCGAGTTCCTTCTTTCGGCGTTCAAAACGGTCACGATCGTGGTCGCGTATAATATATGTGACAACAGTTTTCTCAACGTCGCCTTCAATGCCTACGAGGTGGTAGAAGCCTTCGTAGCCTTCGGTGTGCTCCGGAGTTTCCCAGCGCGGA
>CAYQYL010000063.1:0-13437 GCA_964421745.1 uncultured Muribaculum sp.
TACTTGCCATTGTTTCATGAAACAAAGATATGAATCTTTTCCAATATTTTAACAATCGATTTTTCGCATTGATCCGTTATGTCCTGAACATCCGTTGGCGGCACGTTGTGCTTTGCAAAGGGGCTACCGGGAAAAATGCTTAAGTTTGGGCTTAAAAAAGCATTATGACTTCAGTTAAGGTTAAGTTTCGACCCTCGGTAGTGGCCGGCGACCCGGGGACATTATATATACAGCTGATACATAATCGCTGTACCCGGCAAGTGAGCACTCCCTATCAGATATATTCCGACGAGTGGAACGACAAGACTTCGACTATTGTACTGACGTCGAGCGAAGACCGCCGGCAGTCGCTGGCCGCTATACGCGAGTCGCTGCGATTCGATCTGGCACGTATGCGGAGAGTGATACGCATTTTGTCGGAAATCGGAATGGAATACACAGCCGACGAAGTTGTTTATGAATATACACGTCAGACAAATGAAAATACAGTTTACATATTTATGAGCGATATGATAGCCAAACTAAGGGGTAGCGGACGTTTGCGCACCGCCGAAACCTATTGCTCGACAATGAACTGTTTCATGAGATTCCGTGGTGGAGCCGACATGCCGTTCGACAATCTTACCTCTTCCGTGGTCGAGCAGTTTGAGGCATGGCTTCGTGTGCGCGGGCTTTGTGCCAACACAATCTCATTCTATATGCGTATCTTGCGTGCTGTTTATAACCGTGCTGTCGATAGCGGAATCATTGAAGATCGCCAGCCGTTCCGTCATGTCTACACCGGCATCGATAAAACCATAAAAAGAGCTTTGCCGCTAAAATCGATAAAGAAAATAATGTCGCTCGATCTGTCGTCGGCGCCGGGGCTTGATTATGCCCGTGATATGTTTATGATGAGTTTTTTTCTGCGCGGAATGAGCTTCATCGACATGGCTTTTCTGAGAAAATCGGATGTCAAACACGGTAGCCTCACATATAGGCGCCGGAAAACGGGGCAGATGCTGAAAATCCGCTGGACACAAGAGATGCAAAGCGTTGTCGACAAGTATCCCTCGACACCGACAGAGTATCTTTTGCCGATATTATGCCGTAAAGAAGTTAACGAATGGAATGCCTACCGAAATGCAAGCTACAACATTAACCGTTGCCTGAAGCAGATAGCCATAAAAGCAGAACTGGATATGCCGCTCACACTCTATGTGGCCCGCCACAGTTGGGCGTCCATAGCCCGATCTCAGGGGGTGCCGCTCAGTGTGATAAGCGAGGGAATGGGGCACGACTCCGAGGTGACGACACAAATCTATCTTGCCAGCCTCGACAATAATATTGTCGACCGGGCGAACGCCCTCATCCTTTCGGCTCTCCGCTGAATTGCAAAATTAGATTATTTTGAACCAAATTGAACCAAAAAACTTTTGTAGTGCAATGAGGTTTTTGGTTACTTTTGATGAAAAATGTAATTAACCATTCATTATGATAGACAAATTAATAAAATTAACAGTTTTATGCACCATGTTGTCTGTTTGTGGATGCTTGAAAGATTCCGACGAGGTTACACCACCTACACCGCCTGAAACCAAGAAAATAGAAATAAAGATAAGTCCATCCGTGATTTCGCGTGCAACCGACTACGGTTTTGAAGCAGGCGACTGCATCGGGCTTTATGTCGTGAACTATTCGGGCACGGTGCCAGGCGGTCTTGCTATTAAAGGCAATCATGTCGACAACATGAGGTTCACATACAACGGAGAGTGGATACCCGATTCGCCGATTTTCTGGGCCGACAATGATACACATGCCGACTTCTATATGTACTATCCCTACACCGAGGTGAAGTATATATTAAATCAGAACTTTACAGTTCAGGCCGACCAGTCGACAGAGGCAGCCTATAAGGCATCGGATATGATGTTTGGCAAAGCAACTAATGTCGCACCCTCGACCAAGGCCACTGTTATTGAGGCAAATCACGTGATGAGCCGTATTCTGATCTATCTTGAGGCCGGAAACGGATTCACGGCGGCGTCGCTTGCGGCGTCGAACGTGTCGGTGAAGATTAATGGTGTGAAATGCACCTCTAAAGTCGATCTCTCAACCGGAGTTGCCACTGCGATTGGTAGTGCAACGACTGTCACCCCTTTCTTCGTCGATAATTCGTATAAAGCACTTATTGTGCCGCAGACAGTTGAAACAGGCAATCTGATAACTGTCACTGTCGACGGCACCGACTACAACCTGAAGAAAGGCTTTACATTCGAAAGCGCCAAGAGCCACAAATTCACCGTGACACTCAGCAAGACAACGAACGGCGTTAACGTAACCATTAATCCATGGGGCGACGACGGCACCGACAATGGCGGCACCGCTGAGTGATAATTATATAACGAATCAAGCTAAATAATGAAAAAACATATAATTTCCACCGGTTTGTTGTCGCTTCTGATTCTATCGGGCTGCTCCGACTATGAGTATGAGATTCCCGGGCAAAATGCCGATGAGCGCACAGTGATCAGCCTGACAGGCGAGATTTCGCAGGAATGTGTGAGCCGCGCTAACGACGGAGGGTTTGCCTACGGCGATGAAATCGGTGTGTACATTGTTGATTATGAAGGAACAATTCCGGGTGCCCTCAAGTCGCAGGGCAACCGTGCCGATAATGTGCGCCACACCTACGACGCGGCCAGCAGACGATGGAAGGCAGACTACGATCTGTATTGGAAAGACAAACACACACGTATCGACGTTTACGGCTACTATCCATACGGATCGCCCGACAACGTGAACAACTACAAATTCACAGTCCGGACCAACCAGAACCGCACCTACGACGACGGCACCATGGGCGACTATGAGGCCTCCGACTTCCTTTGGGGTAAAGTGGACGGTGTTGAACCTACAGCAAAGGTTATCCCTCTGCCGCTTTCCCACCGTATGGCCAATGCCCGAATCACTCTGGTGGAAGGCTCCGGTTTCGACGCGGGCGAATGGGCATCACTTGAAAAACAGGTGCTCGTTGTAAATACGGTTCAGGACGCTGTGATCGATCTCGCTACCGGTACAGTCACACCCGACGGAAAAATCGACGCAAACGCCATCGTGCCCTCCAAGCGCGACGACGAATGGCGCGCCATTGTGGTGCCGCAAGCAGTTGCCGCCGGAACAACAATGTTCAGCATCACTCTGGGTGGTATTCCCTATAAATTCTCGAAAAACGAGGAGTATACCTACATCTCCGGAAAGATGAACAACTTCGGAATCAAGGTAGACAAGCGACAGGCTACCGGCGACTATACGCTGACTCTGATCAGCGAAAGCATCACTGCGTGGGAGAACGACCTTGTGAGCCACGATGCCGTTGCAAAGGAATACATTGTGGTTAACTCTACAGCAGGCGCCCTTAAAGATGCGATAACCAAAGCCGGAAAAGACTACACCAAAGTACGCAATCTAAAGGTGACAGGAGAGATTAACTTGCTCGACTTTAATTTTATGCGCAATGAAATGGAAAGCCTGGAAGCTCTTAATCTCAAGGAAGTTGTGATTAAAAGCTATTACAATTCCAATATAATAGGTTCACGTTACTATCGCGCCGATCAGATTCCTGAGGAAGCTTTCTATAAGAAAAAACTCCTTACACATTTTGTTTTCCCCGATAAACTGAACTCAATTGGAAAATTATCATTCGCGCAGTCCGGTCTTAGCGGTTCATTGATAATTCCTGAAGGAGTGGTTGACATTCAGGACCGGGCGTTCTACCAATGCACCTCTTTATCGGGAACGCTGTCATTGCCATCGACACTTGAATATATCGGAAACCCTAAAGATGTCGGTCAATTTGACGAAAATAAACAGGATGAAGCATCCGGATACACTTTTCAAGGATGCGGATTCTACAGCGAATTGGTAATTCCGGAAAAGGTAAAATATATTGGAGGCAGAAGTTTTTACGGTGGCAATGGATTATATGGAAACCTTCTGCTCCCCGCATCTCTCAAGGTTATTGGAGATTATGCCTTTGCGAGTTGTCCCAATCTGACAGGATCATTAAAGATTCCGGAAAAAGTTGAAATTATCGGGGCATCTGCCTTCTCCTCGTGTGGTTTCGACGGGAATCTTACTCTGCACAATGGGATCAAAATGATTGGCAGCAGTGCGTTTAGTGGCTGTCATTTTAAGGGCGAACTCGTCCTTCCAAAAAATATTGTGAAAATCGACAATTTCGCTTTTTCTGGAAATGATTTTTCAGGGGAGTTAATATTGCCTGAATCGCTGAGTTCAATCGGAATCTTTGCATTCGACGGAAACTGGCGGTTGTCAGGAACCTTGAAATTTGGAGAAGAAATGACAAGTATCGGCATTTCAGCTTTCTCCGGATGTAGAGGGATTGAGAAACTTGTTTTTTCAAAAAACATTGAAACAATAGGTTCAGATGCCTTTGCCAACTGTTCAGGTGTGAATGCTATTGTATGCGAGGGTCTTACGCCGCCCTATCTGATGACAGGCGTCTTCAATGGAGTTGCAAAAGACAATTTCACGCTCGAAGTGCCTGAAGCATCGATTGTCCAGTATCAGACAACCGGAGGATGGAGCGATTTCAAACGCATTGCGGCTCATCACGAACTTGTATGCCGTCCGGCGGTTGCATGCGCGTTGAGCACCGAACGTCAACAGACACTTGTGATTGATGCAGAGGGGGAATGGGAGCTCGCATCGAAACCTGACTGGTGCGAGCTCTCACAAACCTCCGGTTTCAAGAAGACGGAAATCACGTTGACAATCAGACAGTCGTCGAAAACCGAATCGCGCGAAGGCGATGTTGTGTTCCGGCTCAAAGACAAGGACTACACCCACAAATGCCATGTGTCGCAGTACGGCTACGAATATGACGAAGACGAATACATCACCCTGCAGCAGGCCTCCAAAGGCAATAACGGCGGCATCAACATTGTCATTCTCGGCGACGGTTACAATGCGAAAGAAATTGCCGACGGAAGCTATCTGAGCGACATGAGAGCACAAGTCGAAAACTTCTTCGGCGTTGAGCCTTACAAAACATATCGCGATTATTTCAACGTGTACACAGCCTTCCCGGTGTCGGTTGAATCGGGCGTCGGAACCATCAACACGTTGCGCTACAATCGATTCAACACTACATACACCGGCGGCGTAGGCTTAAAGTGTGACTTCGACGAGCTGAACGCTTACGTGCTCAAAGCTCCGACAGTCAATGAGGGCAACTTCGGACAGACTCTTACAATTGTCGTCCCCAACAGCAACGACTACGGGGGTGTCACCCAGATGTGGACAAATGGCTATGCCGTTGCTTTCTGCCCCAAGAGCGACTATGGTTATCCGCTTGACACACGCGGTGTGATTCAGCATGAGGCTGGCGGTCATGGTTTCGGAAAACTTGGCGATGAATATATCTATCACAACGCATTCATCGATGCCTGCGGCTGCAACTGTTGCGCACACGTGGCCGAACTGAAAAGTGCTAAATCGCTCGGTTGGTACGACAACCTTGAACTGACGGGTAAGATGCACGAAGTGGGCTGGAGCCATCTCATCTTCGATCCACGCTACAGTTCGATTGTCGATATCTACGAAGGTGGCTATATGCACAGCCGCGGTGTGTTCCGTTCCGAACCGAACAGCTGTATGAACAACAATATACCTTACTTCAGCACTATCAGCCGCGAAAGCATTGTGAAGCGTATTAAGCTATACGCCGGCGAGGAGTTCGATTTCGAGGAGTTCGTTGCTCTCGACAAGCGCTCTGCAGCTGCTAATGTGTCGCGCAGTGTCGACTTCGGTGTGACCAATGCGGGTATGCGGTCGATGTCGCCGGTAATCCACAAAGGTAATCCGCTTTCGGGTCGCAAAAACAGATAACAAGGTATCAACTACAGAACTAATTCACAATGAAACTCAAAATAGTATCGAAAATCTGCATATTATTCCTAGCTGCCGAAATGATGTCTTGTTCCGGCGAGTCAATGGAGCCGTTTGACGATGATGTTGATGGAAAAATGTCGATGGAATTCAATTTCAGTCATCCGTCGCAGTCGCGCGCCACTGAAACTTCGTTCGAGAGTGGCGACGTAGTGGGTCTCTTTGTTGCCCCGTCGGGACAACTACTTGAGATTTCAGGTAATACAGTCAGCAACGAGGGTCTGACATTCACCGGCTCGGAGTGGAAGCCACAGCGGAAGCTCTACTGGGATGCCGGAACATACGATGCGTATGGCTACTACCCGTATGCTGACGAAATCGGCTCAATCACCGACTATCTGTTTTCCGTGAAAACAGATCAACGTCAGGTTGAAGGCAACACAATCAGCGGTTACGAAGAGTCTGATTTCCTGTTTGCAACAGCTAAAGGTTTGGTTGCGTCGGCAGCTCCGGTCAATCTTCAGTTCCGTCACATCATGAGTAAAATCTCGATTCGCATGATAAAAGGTGAGAATTACGATGGTGAGATACCGGAAACAGCAACGGTTTATATCCACAACACCGTTCCCGATGCCAGTATCGACCTGTCGGCCGGAGTTGCTACAAAGACCCTGCGAGGCGTCAGCAAGACAATCACAGCCCGACAGGAAGGCCCGGCGCTCTATTCGGCAATCATTGTGCCTCAGCGACTTGACCGCCGTGTGCCGCTGATCGAAGTGGTTATGAACGGAGTTTCGCTTCTTTATGAAAGTCGGTTCGTTTTCAAACCCGGTATCCACCATATAGTCAGTCTTATTCTCGACAAGAACCCCGATCAGATCAAGATTGAAATTGGCGGTGAGATAAACAATTGGAATTAAACAGAGGCTATTATATAAAAGTCAGACACGATTTCGAATTATTTAAATTTTACAAATGTAGTTTTTATTAATAAATATAGTTATCTTTGATAAACTGATGTTACACAAATTCCTAAACAGTTTCATACAATAGATGTCTATAAAGAGGGTGAATCTTAATATATTATTAATTATCCTGTGTCTGACACTTGGAGGACTGGCAGTCTGGATTTCCAGACGGCCTGTTCTCATATTATCACCCGAGAGTAATGATATGGAAACGGCTGAACAACTAACGGCAGATACATCGTCGGTTGCTCCACAAACGACAAGCGCTCCCGCACCTGTCGTGGCAGACACGCTTGCAGCGGTGCAGCCCGGAGCTCCGGCGGAAGTCAAGCCGGTGACATCGCGTGTCGAGGCGACAGAGTTCAGCGACATCGACCCCCGGACAATGGTGGTCAATCATCCGTTCCGGCGCGAAGCAATGAAGGTGATCAACGGCCGGCTGGAGGAGAACGATTCGGTCAGCCGCCACAAAATATTGAGCTATTGCGAGCATTTGCGAACATCCTACACCACGCGCGACATCGATTTCATCCGTCAGGTGTTCAGCGATAATGCCCTCATTATAGTTGGACATGTTGTCAGAACCGGCGGCGACGATGCGGCGGCAAAGAGTTCGAATCAGAAGGTCAGCTACAGTCTTCGCACAAAGAAATCGTATATCGAGCGTCTGGAGCGCATTTTCAACTCGAAAGATTCGATCGATGTGCGGTTCTCGGATTTCAAGATTATGCGGCATCCGACAGTTGCGGGTATTTACGGCGTCACATTGCGCCAGGAATATTCCACCGGCTCGTACAGCGACGACGGTTATCTTTTCCTGCTGTGGGATTTCAGAAACAAGTCGATGCCGTTGATTCATGTGCGCACATGGCAACCACGGCTTTCGTCTGAAAATATTGAAGAAGAAATTATAGGAATAAGTGATTTTAATCTTGAATGACCGTATGCGACATTTCCGTGTTCTGAATTTGTTTATACTGCTGACAATAGTTTCAGCGATGACGCCACAATTGTGTGCACAACAGTTTTCGGTTGTGTCGTTCAAGGTTCTGCCCAACGATGTGTCGGCATTCATCAACCCTGTGCGCGACCTCAACGACGACGATTGCGGCCTCATTAAGGTGATTGGGTCGGACGACTTTGTTTTCTCTACGCCGCTGGGAGTGGTGAAGCGCGTCGACAATGTCGGTGAGATATGGCTTTACCTGCCGCGAGGTTCGAAAAAGATAACCATAAAACATGCCGAATGGGGCGTGTTGCGCGATTATGTTTTTCCCACTCGCATCGACAGCCATATGACCTACGAGTTGCGAATCGACGAGCCGCATAAACCGATTGCGGCTCCGGAGCCGGTTACTCCGGTTGTCACAACAATTACGGACACGCTCGTTGTCACACGAGTTGATACGGTTGTGATTCGTCCGGTTAAAAAAATCGTGCCGTTCGATCTGGAGGCTTTGGCAACGGTTGGTTTCGGAGGCAAATCGAAAGATGTTTTGGGCGGTGTGATGCTTATGGCGCTAAAACGTCATGGCGGATTTGTGCATGCGGCTACAAATTTCGGCCGACTCGGAACAACCATTGGCGATTGCGACCGACATGGCGAGATAGGAGGAACTATTCCCTTCTATTCAGGCCACACACGCCACAGTGCGTTAATGCTTAATGCCGGTGCTGTTCACCGATTGTCGGATCGCGTAAAGATTTTCGAAGGTCTTGGCTATTCGCAATGTTCGGTTGGCTGGGAACTGGCACCGTCGGAAGGGGGAGGTTACGTGAAAAACACCTATTATTCGACAAGTGGAATTTCATTTGAAGCGGGTGCTGTGCTCACATTCAATCGAGTGTCGGTGGTCGCTGCGGCTGCGACAATAAAAGGAACCCAATGGTATGGGACAATAGGAGTTGGAATCAGAATCGGAAAATAGATTTAGGAAATGAAGCAGTTGAATTTGTTATATTGCCTGTTTGTTGCACTTTGTGCCGCTCTTTTGGCGATATTGCCGACGGGATGCACCGACACAGCAACGCCGGTGAATCTGGAGCCGACAATCGAAGTGATTGAGGCTGCGGAAGTCACCAGAACAAGTGCTGTCATTTCGGCAAATATTAATCAACGAGGGTTGTCCGGTCTGACTTATGTTTCGTTTCACTACGGAGAGAACGGCCAGGCAGATCAATATGTTGTTGTGGACGATGATTCCAAAACAGGAATCGTGTCTTGCCGCTTGTCAGGGCTGAGGCCTAACACAACATACACATGGTTTGTAGAGGGGAGAACGTCGACGGCAACATTGAAATCGAAAACTTCGACTTTCACCACCGAACCTAACGACCGTCCTGCAGTTTCGCCGCTCGTAGAGTTGTCATACGGTCCGGTTGGAGTAATCGTATCGTTCGACATTACAGATGACGGAGGCGAGGCCATACTTGAGGCGGGATGTGAAATAATTGAAAAAGCTACTCTCAATTCTGCTTTCATATATTTGGCTCCGGATCATCTTGAAACAGGAAGCCATCGGCTGAATATCAGCGGATTGAAACCTGAAACGAGCTATACAATAGTTCCATTTGCATCGAATTCGTCGGGTGAAACGAAAGGAGAACCGCTTGAATACACCACCGGCAACTGTATAATGCTTAGCGAAGCAGGTTCGTTGGCGCAGCTTTTCGAGGGAATGGCAACGGTAGATCTGACGGAACTGGTTATCGCCGGAAAAATGAACGGCGATGATTTCCGTTTTCTGCGAATGCTGCTCGGGGCTCCTTTAGATCCGGGGGTGGAAGGTGTAGGCAGTTCGGTTGAGGCTGTGGATCTGGCCGATGCGGAAATTGTTGTAGGTGGTGGCACTTTTGACGGCAAGCACCATACGGTTGCGGGTCAACTGTCTACCGGTCTTTTTGCCGACTGTGTGAAGCTGCGGAACATAAAATTGCCATCGTCAGCACTGGCATTGAGCCGCGATGCCTTTGCCCGGTGCCGGGCACTGGAAACATTGACTGTTTCGGCAAACATAGAAAGTGTTTTGCCGTCGGCCGGCTGCAATGCACTCCGGGCAATAGAGGTATCGGCGGCAAACAACAAATTTGCCTCGGCCGACGGGGTGCTTTTCAATCGCGACCTGACAGAGATTCTGTGGTTCCCGCTTGGTAAAACGGGAGCCTACAATCTTCCGTCGACAATAACTTCGATTGGCGAAGGTGCTTTCACCGGAACGAGCATAACGAGTCTTAACATACCTGCGTCGGTGACAACAATCAGCCGTGGTGCTTTTGCCGGTTCGTCGCTGGTTGAGATATCTCTGCCTGACAATGTTGCCGTGATCTCGGATGGAATGTTCCAGAACTGTTCCACTCTCACACTCGTGCGGCTCGGAGCAGGAACGGAGTTTGTAGGAAATTATGTTTTTGACGGAACGTGCCTGAAGGATCTTTATGTAGCAGCCGCAATACCACCATTCGCTGAAACAAAAGCGTTCGACAACAGAATGGAATCGATTTCGGATAACTGTACGCTGCATGTTCCTTCGGGAAGCAAGGCAATGTATAGCAATCATTCCGTGTGGAAGCGTTTCAGCAAAATAGTAGAATTTTAGTCTGAGGGTCAATGAGCAATACAGAGAACGAAAATATAACATCTAAAACAGACGATGATCCGGGCACATCGGGCTTCTTGAATGCCGGGGAAACGAGCGATAATCTCGATTTGGGAGGCCTGTTTTCCAGCAAGTTCACCAATATAAAGCAGATAAATGGCTTTCATGGCGGTCCGGCGCAACTCTACACGGCCACTCGCTACGGAAAGCGGTTCGTTCTCAAAGGTCTTAAAGAGCAATACAGCAACGATCCGATCTATACTCTTGCAATGGCCAAAGAGTTTGAGATCGGAATGATGCTCGATCACCCCAATATAAGGCGCACTATAAGTCTGGAAGAGGTTGAGGGGCTCGGCAAAGTGATTGTTCTGGAATATGTCGACGGATGTTCGCTCGGCGAGCTCCTTGAAAAAGAAACCCTGACCGTCGGCAAAGCGCGTGACATTGCAGCGCAGGTTGCCTCTGCGTTAGCCTACATACACAGTAAGCAGATCTATCATCGCGACTTAAAACCATCTAATATTCTTGTTGTGCACAACAATGATGTCGTTAAATTGATTGACTTCAATCTTTCCGACAGCGATGAATTCATTGTGTTGAAGAATCCGGCCGGGTCGAAGAAATACATGGCGCCTGAATTGATGGAAGAAGGTGCGCAGCCAACAGCTTTAGCCGATATTTTTTCAATGGGAGTAGTGATGAGCCAACTTGCCGCCGCCGCTGGCGATGAACAGTTGGACTGTGTTGCCCGCAAGTGCATGCACAGCGATCCTCACAAACGTCCCCAGTCGATTGCTCGGCTCAAATTACCGTCGCCGTTGCCATCGTTGCGCCAGAGTGTCTACAATTTTCTGTCGTCGAAGACGCTTACCTACTTCCTGACAGGAATTTGTGTCATCCTGTCGGCAATAATACTTTATTTTAAATTTGTAAACTAACGTTTCAGCCATGGAAAAGCATCTTGCATTGGAAGCTCTTGTTGAGTTGACAAACCGCAATCTGGGATATATTCCGTCATCGCCGACGGAGTTTAATGAACTCAGTCTGGAGATCCAGCGAAAGACAGACCGTCCGATAAGCCCCTCGTCGATAAAACGGATATGGGGCTATGTGAACTACGATGGATTCCCTACGCAAACCACATTGAATAACCTGGCCAGATACAACGGATTCCGCGATTGGGAATCATTCCAGACAAGTCATCCGATTTCAAGTGCCAATGAGAATTCGGGCTTTATTGAAGAAACGCTAATTAATACGGATACACTCAGGCAAGGCGACAGACTGTTTCTCAAATGGAATGTCGGCAAATCGCTGGAGATTGAATGCATTTCGCACATGACATTCCGCATTAACACATCGCGCAACATAAAACTACAGGCGGGCGACATTATTTCGATTCACACCTTGTGTGTCGGCCATCCGGTCTATGTCAGCAACATACGTCGAGGCGATCAGTGCATACCCGCCTATATCGGTGCCAAAAAAGGCGGCATCACAAACATCACCTTCCTGCCGGCTGATTCCCGAGAATAAGTATCGGTTGGCCGCAGTGAAGCAACCGCTGTTATATGGAATCACAGTAGAGATATCCTTTATTGCATACCTCCATATAATGATTACTTGAGATAGTCTTCCCTTAAGCCATTTCTTAATCTTTTTTAGAAATCATATATCGCGAATATTTAAGCTGATAGGCGTTAGGCTATCGCCATCGTATATGATTGTGTTGGCAGAAATGTTGTTTTGACTACGCTTCAGAGCATTGATGTTGTCGTAATATTCCGGACGTATGGATTTTCCAGCTTTTATTTCGTATAGATGAAGGGATCCGGCTGTAGATAACACCGCATCCACTTCTAAACCGGATTTTTCTCTGTAGAAATATAGATTTGGGTCAAGGGCTTTATTTAAACGGCTCTTTAAAAGTTCTCCCATAGCCAGATTTTCAAAGATTGCGCCCCGAAGTGGATGATTGTCTAACATTTCTGGTGTTTCTATGCCAAGCAAATAGCATAATAAACCTGTGTCATAGAAATATACCTTAGGCATTTTCGTAAGACGCTTGGATAAACTGGAGAAGTAAGGAGCCAGCGGATAGGCTATATATGAAGTGGCAAGAAGGGAGAGCCATTCAGTAATAGTGTGAGAGGAAACCCCGACTTCACGTGCCAGTGCGGAAGCGTTAAACTCGGAGCCTACCCTTATTGCCAACATGCGTACAAATTTATCGAACGTCAATAAATTACGCAGTTTTAACAAGTCCCTTAAGTCGCGCTCAACGTATGTGTTATAATAATTGCTATAGAAATTATGTGCCGGGAATCCCTCTGCAATTACTCCGGGATATTGCCCCTGCCACATCAGCACATTAGTAGAAAGCTCTTTTTGAATGGAATTGAATTCCTCAAAAGATAGAGGAAGCAGCGTAAAAAGCGCCGAGCGGCCTGCCAATGATTGGGTGACTGTCCGCAGTAAGGAAAAATTGCTGCTCCCGGTAAGAATATACCGTAGTTTTTTATTTTCATCAACACGAACCTGAATCATAGATAATAAATCCGGCACATGCTGTACCTCATCAATAATAACCTTTTCACCTAATGAATCTAAGAAAGAATCAAGATCGTTGACAGCCTTCGCGCGGGTAGTGATGTTTTCAAGATTTACGTATGAGGCATCCGGGTAAAGATGTCTGCACAAACTGGTTTTACCCGATTGACGCGGTCCGGTTATGACGAGAACCGGATAATATTTCGCAGCTTCTTCAATCTTAGATGATAATAATCTTGGAATATATTCACTCATGGTTGCGAGGTTAAGATATAATTACACGTTTTGTTGTGTTACTTCAAATTATTTGAAGTCGTACTTCATGATAGCTCGGTGGGTCTAAAAAAGAGAGGTTTGAACCTCTCTTTTTGCGGAATGAGGGGGATTCGAACCCCCGATACGCTTTTGGCGTATACACGCTTTCCAGGCGT
>CAYQYL010000064.1:0-13347 GCA_964421745.1 uncultured Muribaculum sp.
TCGGCAAGGACGAAGTTGGCAAACACCGGGCCTTTTTTCACTTGAAACTGTTCATTCTTAACCGAATAAACCATGGTTCCGACAACATCGGCCGGAAGAAGGTCGGGGGTAAACTGAATACGGCTGTATTTTGCATCGATAACCTGTGCCAGAGTTTTGATAGCCAAAGTTTTTGCCAAACCAGGAACTCCTTCGAGAAGCACATGTCCATTCGAAAGTAACGCTATCAGCAGGGAGTCTACAAGATGTTTCTGGCCTACGATAGTCTGATCCATTCCTTGCTGAATCAGTCGTATAAAGTCACTTTTTGCCGCAACTAAGTCGTTGAGCTCGCGTATATTTACCGAATCACTCATGATTGTGTGTATTGTTGTGTAATGTTTAATGTTTCTGATTATTATTTTTAGATTATATCCGCACACCGGGAGTTACCAGCGCAGATTCTTATGCAAATATAAATAAATCAACAACCATAGGTTTAACTATGATTGTTAAAATTAGCTATATAAACCTTAATTACGTCAAACGGTATAAAAAAAGCCGCCTTTTGGGGCGGCTTGGTAAGGTTTATTGTTTATTTTTAAGACTTTCGATGAGCGATTGGGCTTTTTCTATACTTGCAGGCGACGAGGCATCTATTGCATACACCGACGCATCGGGTATACGCACCACGGTCCCCGCAGCGATCCGATCAGGATCAGTTATGATATCTTTATTGTAAAGATATATGTATACCCAGAAATGATAGTCGCCAAAATACTGACGCGCCATCGTTGTCAGAAAGCGTGTCGATGTAACGGTATCGGTCTTCTCAACCTTCGGCTGCGCAATCGGTTCGGGCACGGTTGCCGTATCAGCATTAGGGTGCACCACTTCGGGAGCAGTTTCCGCAGCAAGAACATCAAGAGTAGACGATGCCTCTTCGAGCAGAGAATCGATATCAACAGCTTCCGTTTCATCACTTCCGGACAAAGCTGAACGAATTGGAATCAATTGGGGATTAGGAGAATAAACTGCGGCGATAAAACCTACAACCAAACCAATGGCAAGTCCCAACAGAAGTTCGAGCCATCCAAACCGACCTTTAGGTTGCTCAGGAACCAACTCCTGACTGTCATCCTGAAAAGTTTCTTCTATTGCGACGTTGTTCTGTTCTGGTACATTTTCCACACTTTCCGATTCAACCTCTTCGGGTGTTTGCTCAAGCACTTCATCAACAGGAACAGGCTCCGGTTCTGTTTCAGGCTCAGTTTCTATTGCAACCACAGATGGAGCTACTTCATTCGCCGCTTCCTCGACATTAGCTTCGTCAACAGACGGTGCAGCAGATAAAGAATTCCGGTCGCCATTATCTGATGTTTGATCGGGAATTTGTTGTAGGGTGTTCTCTGTCACACCGTCGGCCAGTTCTACGGGTTCAAAGAAAGCAAACGGAGCATTCACTTCCTGTTGTAATGTGTCGTCGGGACGCCATAGAATCTGACCATCATCAGTATTTACAACAGCAAAAGTTCCCAGTCCGGGCACTTCGACATGTTCGCCCTCAGCCAGCCGCATAGCAATTTCCTCTGTAAGAGCAACGACAAACTTTTCCACTTCATTTACGGGCACATCTGTCGACTTACGGATCGTTTCGGCAATTTGAGCCAGCGTTATAACCTTTCCGTTGTTCATTGTTTCAATAATTTTGTCAGGCGCGAGCCCGGATTAAATTCAGCGACTATCGACGGAGGCAAAAGCAAACTCTTGCCGGTTGAAAGATCGGTTGTAATATGCTCGTCTTCCTTGTGGGCTGAAAACGAACCGAATCCGGGAATAGCTACGGTTTCAGTTTCAGTCAACGCACGCGTGATTTCCGAACAGAATGCGCTTAGTAATGTTTCAGTGTCAGCTACCGAACGACCAAGTTTCTCAGCAACTGCCTGCACAATAGAAGGCTTATTATCCATGTTGGTGTTATTATTGTAATTTCTGTTTTAGTTCGTCAAGTTCCATAGTGGCTAATTCCCACAAACTCATGGCATTTTCGAGTTTTTTTTGCAAAGATGCATGCTTGTCGAATATATCGTTGTCAACTTCTCCAGCTGCAATACGAGCCTCTACGTCGGCTATTTCGGCTTCTATAGCGGCTATTTCGGCTTCAGCATCCGCCACTTTTTTCTCAGCACGTCGGAGAATCTTTGCCTGCTCACGTTGTTCGGCATAGCTGAGTTTTCGTGTTGATTGAGCAGTTACTTCTGGCTCGGATTTTTTAGGCGGCTGCGTCGCCGGCTGCGCCTGCACAGGTTTCGACCGTTCAAGCTCGGTAAGCGATGCAAGTTTTTTCTTTTCCAGAAATTCATATATCCCGCCAAGACATTCTTTTACCTGTCCGCCGCCAAATTCATAGACTTTTTCAACAAGTCCGTCGAGAAATTCTCGGTCGTGACTGACAACAATAACGGTGCCGTCGAAATCTTTGATTGCCTGTTTCAATATATCTTTTGTCGACATATCAAGGTGGTTGGTTGGCTCGTCAAGAATAAGCAGATTAACCGGTTCAAGCAACAGACGAATCATTGCCAGTCGAGTTTTTTCGCCACCCGAAAGCACCTTCACCTTTTTGTCGGATGCCTCACCCCCAAACATGAACGCGCCGAGAATGTCGCGGATTTTGGTGCGTATGTCGCCGGTAGCAACCCGGTCGATCGTGTCGAAAACAGTGATTGATTCGTCGAGCAACTGGGCCTGATTCTGAGCAAAGTATCCGATCTTAACATTATGACCGATTTTCAAAGATCCGGCAAAGGGAATTTCATTCATTATACACTTTACCAGTGTTGACTTACCTTCACCATTCTTTCCTACGAAGGCAACCTTTTCACCACGTTTAATGGTGAACGTAGCATGGTCGAACACTTGATGATCGCCATAGGCTTTTCCAACATTGTCAGCAATAATTGGATAATCGCCCGAACGAGGTGCCGGCGGAAAACGCAAATTCAAATGTGATGTATCAACTTCATCGACTTCGATTCGCTGAATCTTTGCCAGTTGTTTAATGCGACTCTGAACTTGCACCGACTTAGTTGCCTTGTAGCGGAATCGTTCAATAAAATCCTCGGTATCCTGAATCTGTTTCTGCTGATTCTGATAGGCACGCATTTGCTGTTCGAGGCGTTCTTGTCGCAGAACAACATACTTAGAATAGTTAACCGAATAGTCGTATATCTTACCCAACGAAATTTCTATCGTGCGGTTAGTCACATTATCGATAAATGCGCGGTCGTGGCTGACGAGCACAACTGCATTTGCCTTTGTTGTTAGAAAATTTTCAAGCCATTGTATCGACTCAATATCGAGGTGGTTGGTGGGCTCATCGAGCAAAAGCACATCCGGCCTTCTAAGAAGAAGTTTTGCCAATTCTATACGCATTCGCCAGCCCCCACTAAATTCCGACGTCGGACGGATGAAGTCGGAGCGCATGAAACCTAAGCCTAAAAGTGTTTTCTCGATTTCAGCTTCTGCGTTCTCACTCTCTTCCATCGCTATTCGCTCGGACAGTTGAGTCATTTTATCTATTATCCGCTGATATTCATCCGATTCATAATCAGTTCTGGAATTCAGCATATTGTTCAGATCGCTATATTGCCGGTGAAGGTCGTCGACATGAGAGAAAGCAGAACGCACTTCACCAATAACTGTATTGGTGTCGGAAATAGTCATGTGCTGTGGCAGATAACCTATTGTTGTATCTTGCGGAACTGCTACCGAACCTGACGTTGGTTGCTGCAAACCGGCTATGATTTTGAGCATAGTTGATTTGCCTGCTCCGTTTTTTCCGACCAGAGCAATTTTATCCTTGCGATTTATGACATAGTTAATGTTGTCGAACAGACTTTTAGCACTAAATTCGACAGACAGATTCTGAATTGAAATCATTTCGTGATTTATCTTTTCTGTTTGCAAAGATAATCAATTGCACTCAAAAAAGATAATAAATCAATCATAACAGCTAACGGGCTATGTCGTTTTGAGTCACATATCCATTCATAAGAGCATACAGACTCAGACCGGAAACACTCCTTATGCCAAGTTTGGCCATTATGTTTTTGCGATGAGTGAGAACGGTGTTTAGACTGATGCCAAGCATATCAGCAATTTCCTTGTTGATGAAACCGCGTGCGACGAGGACAAGCACACGTTCTTCCCGTGGCGACAACACAGACGAAGACAGGCAATCAGCCTCAACTGATTGATTAAGTTCGTCGAGACGATTACGGATAATTTCCACAATTGTGCCCTCATCGGCACCGGTAGGAAATAATGAATCATCGTTGTCCGGAATTATTAAAATACGTGCTCGCCGGGGGAAAAAATAGTCGGCATACAAACCGAACCTTGAAGCCGAAGTTATAATAAGCATCCCTGTATTGTCGGCATTCTCAAGCATCGACATGTCGGAACACAACACAGGTGAAATATCGAAATATTCCTTCAGCAGACTGCGCAACCCGACTACCCGAAGTGTATCGGCGAGATATATGACAACCCCTATGCTCATTTGTTATTGTCAGTGGAAAGGGTGGCTTTCAGCAGCGGACGCAGCAGGCGGGCTCTGATGCGGTTATTCTGGCGTATATCTTTTTCAAGGGTAATAATCGCAACCAAGACAGCATACAGAAGATTGTTGTCGCACTCTCCCCGCAGATGTTTGACAAACATATTTTTGAGATCCGTCAAACGGTCGGCAATACTTTTGTCAGTTTCATCCATCGAAGATATGAAACCGTTCAGAATTATATCGTCAACCTTTCCGTTTAAAGCCGGAAACACAATTTCTTTATCAGCCTTAATACGTGCAAAAATAGCTTTGCTCAGTTCTTGAAAGAAATTCAGCAACAAATGAATATTGCTGTCAGCACTGGCAGTCGGTAAAAGCAAACGGAAGTGTCGTTCGATGTTTGCCAGTTGAAATCTGGAATAATACTCATTTGTTTTTTCCAGATAGTCGGCAATATCACACGAACCGAATGCCCGGAACATATTCTCAGGGAAGTATGACTCGTTCACAAATGTATTGACTATTGCCAAAACAAATTCAGCGTTCAGATTATTGATTCTGCAAATCTGTTCAACAGTCGTATCACCCGTTCCCAGACTGATACCAAAACGGTTGAGAACAGGTATTACTGATGGATCGTTGTCAATTACTGCACAAAGAGGTGTTTCCGGTTTTACTAATGACATTATTCTATCGTTTATTTTTTGCTGTCCTTATTGTGCGCCGTTCCGTTATTACCATGTCGACGCAAATATCATGAGGGGCGACGTCGATTAATTCTTCGATTAGCTGAAAGTCGAATCCCACCCCGATTGTAGCTGCGCGTGCTTTTGACAACAAGCGATCGTAAAAACCTTTACCCCGCCCCACTCTGTTGCCAGCCCGGTCGTAGGCGACGGCAGGTACTATTATCAGGTCAATATTGTCGACAGATTCAGTATCGTCGCCCTCCGGCTCGAAGATATTAAAAGCACCCTGCTGCATACAACGGCCGTCAACAGGCAATATGTCGAGATTAACTCCATTTACGCGAGGCAGATACAAGTGTTTGCGTGAGCTCCACTTACTGATAAACTCGCGAGTTTCCAGTTCGTCGGGGAGTGAGTTATAAAGCAACACTCTATCGGCCATTATGAACGCCAATGTTTCTTCGAGAGCACTCCACACTCTCGCTGATGCACTTTCACGCTCTGCGCTTGAGAGGAGCGCCTTGTGTGCCTTAATTTTTGAGCGAATCTGTTCCTTCTTCATTTTCCTGTTTGTTTAATTGTACCGGTGAAGGAGTTTTGACAACAGGCTTGGAAGTCGACTTCGTTTTTATCTCAACAATGGGCACAGCCGCATGTCCGCTTTTAATTTCTGACAAAGCTTTCAATACGGTGTTATCCATCGAGTTTGTGACTTGATACGAACTTCCGCTTCCTAAAATGTCGTTAACGATAAACGCCTTCAAATAATTAACAATCAGTTTTGATGAAATGTTGATATAGTACCAGCGGGCCGGAACACCTTTTGATGCTGCAAACGAAACAAAACTCTGAAGAAGTTCTTCGTCGGAGGGAAGATAGCGTAACAATGTGGCTACGTCGGTGTATTTGCTAAGTCTTTCACGATTGCGATCACTATATTCAAATGCGAATTTCTGAGGTAGCCCAGCATTGAACACATTTATATAATACGATGTAATACCGGTTGTGTCGTTCGGAACAAATACGTCGGGAGTGATACCTCCTCCGCCGTAAACTTTACGCCCTCCGACAGTAGTATACTCCAGATTGAGATTTTGCTTTATACTGTCGGAATCGTAGAACTCACCATGCTCATAGCGGTTGGAAATTTCATTTTCGTACTCATTGATTTTTCCCTTGGAGTATTCTTTCTGGATGCATCGTCCCGACGGAGTATAATAGCGTGATACTGTCAGTCGTATAGCGGAACTATCCGGTAATGTAGTCTGGCGTTGAACAAGGCCTTTTCCAAATGAACGGCGGCCAATTATCAAGCCTCTGTCGTTGTCTTGCATTGCGCCGGCAAAAATTTCGCTTGCGCTTGCCGAATACTCATCGAGCAACACTGCAAGTTCGGCTGTCGGGAAAGAGCCATTTCCGTCGGCAAAAACTGCAGAATCATCATTCTGGTTCCTACCTTTAGTGTAGACTATCGGTGCGTTCGCAGGCAGGAATTCATTGGCCATAAAAATTGCAGCGTCCATTAATCCGCCCCCATTGCCACGGAGGTCAATAATATAACCTTTAGCTCCTTGCTGACCGAGCTTTACGAGCGATGTAAAAAACTCGTTATACGTTGTTCTTCCAAATTTGCTGACTTTTATGTATCCGATAGAATCAGCAATCATATATGACGACAACACACTGTTAACCGGTATATCGCCACGGATCACATCGAAAGTAAGAAGCTTATTTGAATTCGAACGTTTCACTCCAAGTTTAACAGGTGTTCCTTTCTCCCCTCGCAGCATACCCATAATATCGGTGTTGGATATGTTACGGCCGGCCACTACGGAGTCGTTGACAGTCACGATACGGTCGCCAGGCATTAAGCCGACTTTTTCAGAAGGGCCACCGGGAATCACTTCATTAACCGTGACTGTATCTGTAAACATCGTAAACGAGATTCCGATACCACTGAATGAACCTTCAAGATCGGAATTGACTTTAGCAAGTTCTTCAGCCGGTATGTAAACCGTGTGCGGATCAAGATTTTTGAGCAAGTCGGGCATTGTCTGTTCAATAAGTGAATCGACATTGACCGGCTCTACATATTCTTTTTGAATTAGATTGAGCACATGTGACAATTTCTTTTCGCCTTCACTCAACCTGTATGTTTTGTTAACGTAAATACCAATCCATATTCCCGCAACTATGCAAGCTGCGATGATTAGGGGAAGCCATACGTTCAGTCGTTTTGCATTTTTCATCAGTTCCAAATAAGTGTATAGAGGTCGTTATTATTAATCATCATTAATTTTAATCTATGTCGGGGATATGACAACAGTCGATGCCAACTCTTCGCAATAGATCGGTTCCGTCGGTCAACCGGTATTCTTCTTGATAGACTACTCTTGTAATTCCGGCCTGAATAATAAGTTTACTGCATTCAATACAGGGAGAAGCCGTAACATAGAGTGTTGAGCCCTCAGAAGAATTATTGCTGCGTGCCACTTTGGTGATGGCATTTGCCTCGGCGTGGAGCACAAAAGGCTTGGTCTTTCCTGTTTCATCCTCACAAATATTCTCAAAACCGGCCGGTGTGCCATTATAACCGTCGGATATAATCATTTGGTCGTTCACAAGAATCGCACCGACCTTTCGCCTGACACAATATGAGTTTTCCGCCCATATTCTCGCCATGCGAAGGTATCGCTTGTCCAGTACTAATTGTTTGTCAGTTTGTTCCATAGTAGTTCCGTAATGCCAAAAACGGAATTAATGTGTGATACTCTTATCGCCGATAATTTGACGTGAGCATCATTGCACTTGCAAATTTACAAAAACATCGGAATTAATGCATAATATTTCTGATATTTAGCTACGGTGAATATTTATATAAGGCAATTCAAAACAAGGTATAACAAATTTTTAGGAACATTAATACTTTGTTGGCTGTTGATTGATATAAAATAGCTACCTTTGAAATTCAAAGTTAAGAATTAACTTAAAATATCAAACATGACCAGCAAAGAAAAGCCGTTTTCCGATATAGCGCCCTATGATAATAATGAGTTCCATGAGAAAATTTCCGGTTTATTAAAGGAACCCGGGTTTGAACACGCAGTTAAATGGGTGATTCCGAATATCAACTACACTGATTTCAGCAATCAGATGCTGCAGGTTAAAGACAGCACTACCTTCCAGACCGAAATTATGATGCCGTTTCTGGAATTGCTGGCAGCAAAAACAACATCGGGTTTATCGTGTAACGGGCTGAAAAATATCGATCATGCAAAGGCTTATACTATAATTACAAACCACCGCGACATAGTTCTTGACACATCATTCCTGAATTTGTGTTTTCTGAGGTCAGGCTATCCGACAACAGAAGTTGCCATTGGCGACAATCTGCTTATTTACAACTGGATTTCCGATCTTGTCAGACTTAACAAGAGTTTTATTGTTAAGCGGAATTTGCCACGTGTGAAGGCTCTTGAGGCGGCAAAAGAATTGTCGAGTTACATCCATTACGCAATCACTACAAAGAATCAGTCGGTCTGGATTGCTGAACGTGAAGGCCGCAGCAAAGACTCAAGCGATATGGCTCAAGATTCGCTGATTAAAATGCTTGCGCTTGGTGGAAAAGGCACATTTAAGCAAAATCTATTAGAACTAAATATACTACCTGTTTCAATATCCTACGAATACGACCCTAACGATTATCTAAAAGCCCGCGAATTTTTGCTTCGCAGAAACAATCCGGACTACAAAAAGACTCAGCATGACGACCTTTTCGCCATGGAAACAGGGTTGCTTGAGGCAAAAGGACGTGTTCACTATGAAATCGGCGAATGTCTGAATCCGACTATCGCTGAAATGGGCGATAACGACGACAAGAGCACACTGGCACGCGACGTTTGCGAGTGTATTGACTGTCAGATTCACGCCGGATATAAGCTATTTACGATCAACTACATAGCATTCGATCAGCTTTTTAATACAAATCATTTTGCAGACAAGTACACCGCTGATGAAGTTTTAGAGTTCAACAACTACATTGCCCGACAAATTAGCAAAGTCGAGGAACCGGGATTAACCGATAACGATCGTGACTATATGCATGAAATGATGTTGACAATGTATGCAAACCCTGTAAAAAACAACATCCAGTCGGAAACAGAGTGCGATATAGCCTATAATTCAGATAAAGAATAAGGAGTATGCGTCTGCCGATATTTACAATGATATTGATTGTAGTTTTTTGTCTTGGACTGGACTACTATATATGGCGGACGATTCGACGTGTATTCCCCGCACGCCGGCTTTTTAGCAGACTCTACATTGTCGGTGCAGCACTGCTGACGCTGTTTATTGTTGTGACTATATCATTGCCACGCAATAGCGGATCAGATTCAATGCTGGTGACAATAATGTGGATGCTTTACACCTACTTTTCAGTGTACATTCCAAAACTGATTTTCTGCATCATATCATGGATCTTTTTGCCATTCCGCAAAAAAAATCCACGTCTATGGTCGACAGCAAATGTAATAGGAATTATTATTGCACTGTTAACGTTTGCAGCTATGTGGTGGGGTGCGGTTGTCAACAGACTCAGCGTTAAAGTTAACTATGTGGAAGTTTCGTGCCCTGAACTGCCCACAAATTTCAATGGCTACAGAATTGTTCAGTTCTCCGACCTACACACCGGTTCTTACGGCAACGACACCTCGTACGTATCTAAAGTAGTGTCTGAAATTAACCGCCTTAATCCTGATCTGGTTGTTTTTACAGGCGACATAGTGAATCGACGCTCCGACGAGCTGAAACCTTTTGTAACGGTGCTTTCTGGTATTAAAGCTAAAGACGGGGTGATATCTATTCTTGGCAACCACGACTACGGCGATTATTCAAAATGGCCCGACGAGAGTGCAAAAAAGGCTAATATGAACGATCTGGTGATAATGCAAAAAGCCATGAACTGGCGTCTTCTGCGCAACGAAACTGTATGGCTGCACCAGGGAGGTGACTCAATAGCCATAATAGGTGTTGAAAATTGGGGTGAACCTCCATTTAAAACGTATGGAGATCTGAAACTTGCCTACCCTACACTGTCGGACAACCATTTCAAGGTGCTTCTTAGCCACAATCCTGTGCATTGGGAACGAGAGATTATGAATAATGATTCGGTTGACGTAGCACTAACTCTATCCGGCCATACACATGCGATGCAAATAGAGATAGGCCCCTGGTCGCCATCAAGCTGGCGCTACCACCGCTGGGGTGGATTGTATAGCGATGCCGATAATCCGCATAAGTTTTTGTATGTCAATATCGGGTTAGGCACAGTCGGGATTCCAGCCAGAATAGGGGCTACACCGGAACTAACATTAATAACCCTTTTGAAATAAGTGAATAAGGGTCGTATACAGGTATTAATTTCATCCTCCAAAAACACTGATCACATAATTTAGAAACACAGTTTTATGTCAAACGAATTTGCTTCTTTCATTTCTGAAGACTTGAATATATCGCGAAAATCTGTCAGCGCGACTATCAAACTACTCGACGATGGAGCCACAATTCCGTTCATCAGCAGATATAGAAAGGAGGCAACCGGAATGCTCGACGAAGTTGCTGTTCATAAAATATCCATCAAATATGAGGCCTATAAGGCACTTGCAAAACGCAAGGAAACTATTCTTGAAACTATCAAGGAGAAAGGATGTCTTACGCCGGAATTGAAACAGCGCATAGAAGCAACGCGGGATCTGTCGACACTGGAGGATATTTATCTGCCATACAAGCCTAAAAGACGCACAAGAGCTCAACAGGCTGTTGAGCGAGGACTTGAACCTTTGGCAAAAATGATAATGAGCCAGAAACTTGACGGCATGGGAAACTTAGCTACCCGTTTCACTAGACATAAGGAAATTGGGAGCGAACAGGAAGCAATCGAAGGGGCATGCGACATAATTGCAGAATGGATCAGCGAAAGCGAAAAAGCAAGAGCTTTAGTAAGATCCAGATTTGCCCGGACTGCTACAATAACATCGAAAGTCATTGCTGGGAAAGAAAACGAAGGGAAAAATTATGAAACCTACTTTGACTTTTCGTCACCGCTGAGATTGTGTACATCTCACCGACTACTGGCTATACAGCGCGGCGAGAACGAAGGTGTTCTCAAGGTAAGTGTAACAATCGACGACGATGAGATGATAATGCGTCTTAACCGAATGTTCATTAAGCCGGAATGCACCGATTTCTGCAACAAGCTACTATCTGCGACTGTTAAAGACTCCTACCGCAGGCTCATCAAACCGTCGATCGCTACGGAAACGATGGCACAGGCTAAAGCAAAGGCCGACGACGCAGCTATTAGTTTGTTTGCGGAAAATGCCCGGCAGCTCCTTCTGGCCGCTCCGCTCGGTCCGAAAAGAGTTCTTGCGATTGATCCGGGATTCAGAACTGGTTGCAAAATCGTGTGCCTTGATGCGCAGGGGTCATTACTGTATCACGACGTGATTTATCCCCACCAGCCTGCAAATGATTTTCATGGGTCAGCATTCAAAATTTGCAACATTGTTGCCGACTTCGGAATTGAGGCCATTGCAATCGGGAATGGGACAGCAGCTCGCGAAACTGAAAAATTCATCGGCCAGTTGCGTTTAGATCGCTCAATTCCTGTCATCTCCGTTAACGAAAGCGGTGCATCGATATATTCAGCCTCCGACATTGCCCGTGCGGAATTTCCAAATGAGGATGTCACTGTGCGAGGAGCCGTGTCAATTGGCCGCCGCCTGATCGATCCACTTGCCGAACTCGTGAAAATTGATCCTAAATCAATCGGCGTCGGCCAGTATCAACACGACGTCGACCAGATAAAACTCAAAAATGCTCTGACTTTCACTGTAGAAAGTTGTGTCAACAATGTTGGTGTTAATGTAAACACCGCTTCACGCGAGCTTTTGTCGTATGTTTCCGGCATCGGCCCAACACTGGCAGCAAACATTATTACCTATCGAAATGAAAACGGGCCTTTCAAATCTCGCCAAGAGCTGCTTAATGTAGCCCGAATGGGTGAAAAAGCATTTCAACAGTCGGCTGGATTTTTAAGAATTCCGGATTCAACCAACTCGCTCGACAATACAGCAGTGCATCCTGAGAGGTATGAACTCGTCAATACAATTGCGGCTAACAACGGGGTTAATGTTGAAAAGCTCATACGCAACCATGCTCTCTTGCAAACAATCGATCTGACGCCCTACGTGACGAAAGAAATTGGGCTGCCTACTCTGACCGACATTATTTTGGAGCTCGACAAACCCGGACGTGACCCTCGAATCACCGAAAACGAGGAGGAGAATATACCGACATTCGATCAAAAGATTAATAATATCAACGATATCCGGCCCGGAATGGAACTTCAGGGAGTCGTAAACAATATCACAGCTTTCGGTTGCTTTGTTGATTTGGGAATACATGAAAACGGACTTGTCCATATCTCGCAACTGTCCGACAGATTTGTTGCCAACCCGGCCGATATAGTCCGAATCAATCAGCGCGTCAATGTGAAAGTTATGGAAGTCGATTACTCGCGTGGACGCATAGCGCTGACAATGAAAGACGTGCCGCAGAATTATTAATACCTCATTAATATGGGTACAGTTGTTGTTTTTTCGATCGGGTCGAATCTCGCAAATTCCAGAGTCAGGGTTGAGCTTGCCCTGCGCTGGCTGGACAGGCATTTTGACCCAACAATTGTATCGTCGGTGTATTCAACTCCGGAGTTGTCGGGCAGGTTTGCCGACTACAACAATGCCATAGCAATAGGCCATACAACACGCCCCAAGGAAGACATTGAGAAGCAGATTAAAGACTATGAGCGTTCATGCGGGCGCACATCGGCGAGCAAGAGCCGCGGCCTTGTTGCAATTGACATCGATTTAGTCGCCTTCGACAACCGTCCACTGCGCCCCAAAGAACTCAATCGCGATTATTTCAAAATCGGTTGGCAACAACTGGAAAAATTTTTATCACAAAAACAGGATCCGCAAACACAAAACCTTACACAAAACCTATAGATTCAGAACCGAAGTGCAAAAAAATACCGTTCTGAATAGCATCAATATT
>CAYQYL010000065.1:0-13213 GCA_964421745.1 uncultured Muribaculum sp.
GATCAGCGCAGTTTTCTGCACCAAGGCCGAGTTTGGCAGGATCGATCACCTGATTTACAGATGCAAGGTGTGTGAAAGGAACGCAGATAACTACGTCGCATTTGGGCTGTTCAGCTTTAAGAGCCTCATTAACTTCTTTGGCAAGAGCCACGCCTTCCTGGAGTGTGGTGTTCATTTTCCAGTTGCCGGCTACGATGTTTTTTCTCATTTTTTTTATTTAGTTTATTGAGTAATTGCCTGATGATTCAGTGGCGCAAAGTTACGCATTTTTTTTCTTTTTACGTGCGAAAAAGTGGCTGATTGTTATGGTGGAGCGGTCGAACGCCAGTAAAAGCAGTTCTGCCACAACAAACAGTGCGCTCAATACCAGCAGTATGGTGTCGGTTTGCGGATTAAGGTTGTCGAGCAAGTCCCCGTCTGATTCAGATATTATGTCTGGGTTCACTGACGACAATGAGCGTTTCCAGTCTACAATGCCGTCGCGCAGCAATACAATCGACATTGTTCCGCGTGCGAGCTGCTTGATTTCCGTTGCGTCGGCTGCATAAACCGGGTACGAAGCCAGGGCAATGTCAGTCCAGAATTCGGGTGCACCCTCGCTGTCGGTCGGTACAATAGCTATAAACGAGCCGTTTACCTGCGGAGATGTGACAAACGAGCAAAGATCCGACAGGAAATCGGTCAGCGAAATATTAATGAAATCCATGTCCGGAATCAGCAACATCACTTGTAAACCTTCCGTTGCTATTACATCGGTTGTGACGTCGTCGCCTTCGCTGTCGAAAAGTGTGATTGGCTGCCCGCTCCCTGTTGGTTCCTCCGGTTCTATCCGGTCAATGAACGTCCATGTTGAGTCAGGGAGGTTGTCGGCTGTGAATTCCGCTGTCCTGCCGTCTTTTTCGTATATGAACTTTATGTCGGCAGCGTCTGTGTCATCTGCCGATTCAGCAACGAGTTGACCGAGGTTTGTCCCCGGAGGAAATGGCCGGAAATCAATCAAAGGTTGTATATGATAGCCCGCAAGACCTACAAGCATTATATAGCCTATGCAGATTGCGGTCTGCAACCATTGCGACAATGGATGAAACAGCCCTCCGACACGTCGGTTGTAGAACAACAGCCATATAAGCACGGCCGTGATAGCTACATTTTTCAGGAGGGTTGCTGTGTTTGATATAATAAGGAAATCGCCGAAGCAGCCACAGTCGGCAACCGGATCGGCAATTGCTATGTAGGCCGATAATGGCAACATGAAGGCCATTATTGCTGTAATCAGCCATGGTGCCACACGTTTATACGAACCGGTGGCCAGTAAAAAGCCAAGCACGAATTCGGCCATAGAAATCGTTGCAGCTGCTACAACCACCAGCGCATGAGGCTGCGGAGTCTGCCACACCGCCAGATAATCATTTATCTTGTAGATGAAGCCCCACAAGTCGATCGATTTGGTCAGACCTGACACGACAAACACGCCTCCGATAAGCACGCGCGCTGTCCAGACCGCAATCTTGAGCCTATTGTTCGGCTGCATTTTCTGTCAGCTTTATTATTGCGAATACGGAGTAGTTTATCATATCCTGATAGTTGGCGTCAACACCTTCAGAAATGATAGTCACTCCGTTGTGGTCTTCAATCTGTTTCGTGCGGAAAATCTTCTGCAGAATTATATCGGTGTACGATTCAACCCGCATCAGTCGCCACGCTTCGTCATAATCATGATTTTTTGCAATCATTGTCGATCGCGATTCGGCAGCGAAGCGGTCGTAAAGTTCGATAGCCTGATCGACAGTGATATCTGCTGTTTCAGCAAATCCAAGTTCAAGTTGTATCAGTCCGATAATGCCGTAGTTCACTATTGCTATGAATTCCGGTAAGATACCGTCGCCTACGAGTGATTCTTTTTTTACCTCCAGCGAACGTATGCGATTGGCCTTGATGTAGATCTGATCGGTGAGCGATTGTGGACGCAAAATACGCCATGATGGACCGTAGTCTTGAAGTTTCTTTACGAAAATGTCGCGACAACGTGTCAGGGCGCTGTCAAATTGCTCTATAGTTGCTTGCTGTTGTTGGAGATGTTCGGCTGTTGGAAGCATTTTCTTTGTTTTTGAAGGTTATTATTGAGAACCGAGAACGAGCAGAGTCAGACCGATCAGCAGAACGGTCAGGTCAATGAGTTTCAGTTTAATATGCTTTTCATGGAGTGCGAATGCCCCGTAAATAAACGAAACAATCACTGCGCCTCGGCGTAGCATAGACACAATGGCTATCATAGAGCCGGGCACCGAGAGAGCATAGAAATAGGCCAGATCGGCTGCCGTAAGGAACACTGAGATAAATAATATGCTCCATCGCCATGTAAAGCCGGTGCGGCGGTCGTCGGGGGTGAGTCTGTTGATTACAACTGCAGTAGCTCCCATTATCACGCACTGGTAGAGCGAGTACCATGCCTGAACCTGCAAAGGCTCGTACATTGTCATCAGATACTTGTCGTACAATGCGCTGACTGCCCCCATTGTTGTCGCTCCTATCGCGAGCCACAGCCACAACGAGTGGCGGAAGGAAAAGCCTTCGCTCACTCCAACGCGGGAAATAAAAAACAGCGAGAAAAATCCTAATGTGACACCTCCCCACTGTAAGGCATTAAGCCGTTCGCCGAAAATTAGCAAAGCTCCGACAAGCACAATCACCGGCCGGGTCGCATTTATCGGACCGGCTATAGTCAGCGGCAGGTGTTTTATCGAATAGTAGCCAAGAGTCCACGATGTTAGAACGATGACTGATTTTAGCAAAATATGGAGGTTTCCGGTCAGCGTTCCGTCCGGTCCGACTTGTCCGCCGGCTACGGTAGTGAAGAGCACAGGAAGCATGAACGCAGTGCAGAACACCGTGTTCAAAAACAACACGAATGGCACATTGTTGTCGCGCAATGAAAGTTTCTTGAAAATGTCATAGACACCCAGCGAAACAGCCGAAAATATTGCAAGCAGGATCCACATGGCAGAGTTTGAGTTATTTCAGTTTTTCCACTTGTTCGCGTCGGCCAACAACCCATAGCGTATCCGATTCGTTGAAATAGGTCTGTCCGGTCGGATGTTCGAAAACTCCTGTGGGACGCTGTATCGCGACAAGCAGCAGTTTATAGTCGTCGCGCAGACGGGCGGTAGCCGGAGTCATTCCTAAAATTGGCGATTTGGCAGACAGCTGCACGTTGGTCAGTTTCATGTCGTCCAGTGTTGCCGGTTCGGCCTCGTCGGAGTCCTTTTCAGGTGCCTCGATTAGAGGTAGCATTTTTTCGATCTGTGTGTCCGTGCCTATTATTCCGAGTGTATCGCCGGGGTAGATGCGCTCGTTGCCGCTCGGCACCGTTATGAGTTTCGCGCCACGCTGAATACATGCTATGTTAACTCCGAAACGCATTCTCAGATTTGAATCGACGAGCCGTTCACCTGCAAATTCACATGAGGGAGAAACCTCCATGTAGGCCATGTGAAGGTCGCTGACAAGGTTGTTGTTCTTTCCGGAGCGGCGCAGTTCGCGTTCGTTAAGGTTGTTGAAGAATCTCGATTCGATTGAGCGCAGTTGCGAGCGCAGTTTGCCGGAAAGCGCGCCGATCAGAATGATGAATATTATCAAACCGGCCAGCCAGCCGATGTACATTGAATGTATCGAGCCAAGCATGTAGACAAGGAATCCGAATGCCAGAATGAATCGAAGCACCGACATCACAATCAGCGGAACATCGAAGTGGGCGTTGGCTGCAACAAGACGCTGCCGCTCGGTTTTTTTTGAGGCTGGCATAGCAAGCGCAAATAGGAACGGCGACATCGCCAGCAGTGCCATGACACTTGTCAGTGTGCGACCCCATGTGGGTGCAATCTTAAGCATCCACGGCAGCACATAATTGAGCGTCACGATGTTTATTGCAATCAGTACGCTCGAATAGAGCAGTATTCGCCAGACATAGCGCTTCAGCACCGATACCCACAGCTGGCGGGTTTCGCTTTCGGTTGTAGCGCTTTCCGAGTAGCGGTTTATCAAGAAGTGGAGCCGTTGCGGAAGATGTTTTTCAATGAAGTTGTAAACAGGATCGGCCATGCGGATAAAGTAGGGCGTGGTGAAAGTGGTTATTACCGATACTGCCACAACAATGGGATAGATTGTTGGTTCGAGCACTCCAAGACTCATACCGAGCGAGGCTATGATGAACGCGAATTCACCGATCTGAGTGAGTGAGAAGCCCGATTCGATCGCTATGCGCAACGGCTGTCCGGTTATGAGCATTCCGAATGTCCCGAAAACTATCATGCCAACGATAACAACACCCGAAAGAATCAGAATTGGACTCAGGTATTCGATTATTATGTCGAGATTAACCATCATGCCGACCGAGATGAAGAACACCGCTCCGAACAGATCTTTTACCGGGGTGATGACAGCCTCGATGCGTTCGGCGTAGCTGATGCCGGCAATGATCGAACCCATGACAAAAGCTCCCAAAGCGAGCGAGAATCCACAGTAAACCGAGAATACCGCCATGCCAAAACACAAGCCGAGCGATACGACAAGTAAGGTTTCGTTGTTGAGGAAGCCACGTATGTGGTTGAGTAGTGTTGGCAGCAGATAGACACCGGTGATAAACCAGATGACAAGGAAGAATACAAGTTTGCCAACCGACATCAGCATCTGAGTGCCTTCAACGCTGTTGTTTATCGCAATCGACGACAGAATCACCATCATCAGAACGGCGAACAGGTCTTCGACAATCAGCACGGCAAACACCAGCGATGCGAATTTTTTTCGCCTGATGTTCAGGTCGGTAAAAGCTTTGATGATGATAGTAGTTGACGACATCGAGAGCATTCCGCCAAGAAACAGCGAGTTCATCGGCGAAAAGTGCAGTATCCGGCCAATTGCGAAACCTGTAGCCATCATCCCCGCCACAATTACAAGAGCTGTGACGACTGCCGACCCACCGACACCGAGCAACTTTTTGAAACTGAATTCCAGACCGAGCGAGAACAGCAGGACTACAATACCGAGCTGTGCCCAGAACTCGATATTACTTTCGGTTGTTACCGACGGCAGATAGTAGAAATGGGGCGAGGCCAGAAAGCCGGCTACTATGTAGCCAAGCACAACCGGCTGTTTGAGCCATTTAAAAAGCACGGTCACAATCGCGCCCAGAATAAGGATGAAAGCCAGATCGGAAATCAGAGCCTCTACATTCACCGTCGGCATCGTCTGAGCGTCGGTGGCTGCCGCAGGTTCCGACGTGGCGGCTGAAATCAGCAATGTGAGCAGGTTAAGTATCATATTATTTTTTCTTCAATCGCAAATTCCGTTTCAGCAGCGTGTTTGTGCCGGGCCCGGAATTAAATGCTGACCTGGGTTCCCAATGAAATGGCCAGCGTTGGTTTCACGTTCTTTAATTCGGCAAAGAGTTTCAAATAGTTTGTGCGTTCCCGCACGAGCACAACCAGATTCAGCCGTGTGACGGGTATTTCATAGTCGTATTCAACATACACGTTTGTGAGTTGTACATGGTTCCGTGACAAAACTTCGCGGTAGCCGTTAATGTCTTCGGCTATCACGGAAAGTTTCAGCCTGATGATTCGCGATTCGGCTCCTGCTCCAATCAGATGTTCCCATTTTTCCATGCTGACGAGCACAAGCAAAATCAATGCCGTTGTCAGAATGGCAATCATGTACATGCCAACACCCACTGCCATGCCTATCGCTGCTATCACCCAGATGCCGGCGGCTGTTGTCAGACCGCGCACCGAGCCTTTCATCTGGATAATGGCTCCTGCACCGAGGAAACCGATACCGGTTACCACCTGTGCCGCTATTCGGCCGGGGTCACCGTTTTTCAGGCCTAGGTATTCCTGTGGAACATAAATCGACAGTATCATTGCCAGAGTGGCACCCATTGAAATGAGTGCAAAAGTGCGCACACCGGCCATCTGCCCCTTGCGTTTGCGCTCGAACCCGACACAACATCCCAGTGTCAGACTGAGCAATAGCTTGAAAACCGACGAAACACAGTTAACCTCAACGGCGCATATCTGCTCAACAATGTATGTCCACAATTCAGCTACAGAAGGCATCGCGGCTTATTTTTTCATTGTGAACCGACGTGAAACCAGACGGTAGTTGTCGGCAAACAGTTCCACTGTGTAGTCGCCGGGCGTGAGGGCTGTGTTCACATCCCAATAAATCGTTATTCCGGAAATCTCTTCGCCGGTGTATTCGATTGTCTTGCGGGCTGTCGACGGAACTGATCCGCCTTCGAACGAGAAGTTGCCTCCGTTGCCGAGCAGTTGTCCTTCTGGCGAAACAATGCGCAGATAGATCACTTTTTCGCCAACCGGAGTGGAGTTGTTTTGTGGAATTGTGAACTGCACTTCGAGTTGCTTGGCTTTTGTGATATTCTTTTCAACTTTTCCGTTCTTTTTCAGAGCAACCAGACGCAGCCCGGTGACATTCAGTTTTTCGGCGAGCACCATACGCTCTGAAAGTTCTTCATTCTTCTTGGTCTCAGATGCTACGCGTGTCGAAAGCTGTTTGTTGCGCTGTTTGATTTCAGCATTTTCATTGCGTAGATTTGCGTTTTCACGACCGAGCGAATCGATCTGCGCTACATAGTGGCGCAGAATGCCTTTAAGAGTTCCGATTTCATCCTGGAGTTTCTTGATCTGAGCGGCGCTCTTACGCTTTTCTGATTTCAACTCCTGGAGCAATTTTTCTACTTTGGTCTTTGCTGCGGCATATTTGGCCACGAGCGAATCGTTGGCTAGCAGAACGGCCCTGTCCTCATACTGAGCGAACTCCGAATTGAGCGTCTGATACTCGTTGGAGAGTTGCAGTTGCTCATTCTCAAGCTGCAACTGTTCGTTCTGTAACGCGGTTTCCTGCACTTTGCGGCTCATTGTGGTTGTGGTGAAAATTATAGCAAGAATAGCTACAATGAGCAGTGCTGCAAGGGCAATCAGTACTGTATAAAGCTTTTTAGGGTCGTTTTTGATACTCATATCTGTTTGTTATTTAGACACACTTATGAATTTTACGCAAAGTTAGTGTAAAACACAATAAAAAACAAACAGGAGCGGCTGATTGAAGCCATTTTGAAGTCAATGGATGCACTATTCTGCAATAGATGATATACCAAATTTAACCATGGTCGCACATTTCAACTTCACTAAAATTTGGAAGCCAGAAAATCCTGTGCTTCCTTGTGTCCGCGCTCAGCCGCAAATTTCAGAAAAGTGTGTGCTTCTTTGCGGTTGGCTGCTACGCCGCGACCGTAATAGAGCGCTGTCCCATATTGATAGGCTGCATCGGGATGAGATTGAAGCGCCGCTTTGCGATACCAAAGCGCTGCCTTGGCGTAGTCTTTAGCGACACCGATTTCATTTGAATACATTTCTCCTAACTGGTACTGTGCCTCGCGATAATCCTGATTGGCGGCTTTGCGAATCCAGCCTAATGCAGTTTTTGAATTTTGCTTAACGCCCAGTCCGTCGAGGTACATCAGTCCGAGATTGTATTCTGCTCCGGGGTGTCCTTGCAGAGCGGCGCGGCGATACCAGCTTGATGCTTCAACGTAGTCCGGTGTGATTTCCGTGTCGTCGGAATACATCAAGCCCATTCGGAATTGGGCTTCATCTGAACCTTGCAGAGCGGCACGCTTGTACCAGTATTCGGCTTTGGTTTTATCCATTGGCACACCGTGGCCGAAAAAATATAAAATACCGATGTTCAACTGCGCCTCGACAATTCCCTGTTCGGCTGCTTTTTCATACCATTTGGCTGCTTCGTCATAATTCTGGTCGACACCCACTCCGTCTTCATACATGGCCGCAAGTTTGGCCTGAGCGGTGGCGTGTCCGCGTTTGGCTGCTTTCATAAACCATCTGAAAGCTTCCGCCTGATCCTGTTCCACACCTTTGCCTTCGGCATAGAGTTCTCCAAGATTGTATTGTGCCGCCGGGTAGCCTTGTGTTGCAGCCCGGTGATACCATCGCGCTGCTTCGGAGAGGTCTTGTGCAACACCGTTGCCATTGTCATACATCACTCCGATATAGTACTGTGCCCAACTGCTGTCGGGCATCTCGCGACACTTTTCCATTGCATATACGAAGTTGCTGTCGGCTATTGCGTTGGCAATGTCGAGGCTAATTTGCGGCTCGTTGGCTTGTTGCTCGACTTGTTCCGCAACAACAAGCTGTTTTTCTGGTGATGGTTTCCCGATTGAGACAAAAATGAGAAATAGAATTGCAATAATGAGATGAAAGAATGTCATGAGGCCGGATATTACTGATAACAAAATTACTAAATCTGAAATAGTTAAGCAAATAACAAAATAAAAAAATCGAACCGGTTTGCGGCCGGCTCGATTTTTTATTCACGGTGGAATCTGAAAACTCCTATTTAGCCTCAGCAGGTGCGGGATCGAGAACGACTACCTTGTAGTTGTTCTGGTTGAGGAGATTCTTCATGAATGCCTGGATGTTGTCGGTGGTGATTGATTCAAGCACTTCCGGAGCGCAGATGAATGTGTCGATACCGGTTGTCTTGTATGACGACAGCGCATTTGCCCAGGCTCCGTTTTTGCGCAGGTTCTCGCGATGCGACTTTGTCATGTACTCTTTAACCTTACCCAGCTCTTCGGGGTTGATTTTGTCGGCCATGGCCTGGAACTGGTCGGCTATGGCGGCCAGAACGACATCTCTCGTTTCCGGTTTCATCGGGAACGCGGTCTGGAGAATTGCGTTTTGATTGCCTGAGCGGTTAAGCTGTCCGGTTGCATGGATTGAGTATGTCGCACCCATGTCCTCGCGAATCTGTTTGAGCAGGCGTGCAGTGAGAATCTGTCCGGCAATTGAGGCGAGCATCGCGTTTTTGGCATTGTAGTCGACATTGCCTGTCAATACGATTGCAGCATATGTCTGCGGTGTATCCATGGGGTAGGTGGAAATGTCGGTTAACGCTCCCGGGGCAATCGAGAATGCTTCGGCGTTGATTCCGGCTTGCGATTGTCCTGACGGAATCGAAGCGATATATTGCTCAACATAGGGGCGGAGCGAGTCAGGCTCAAATTTGCCGGTGAAGACAAATGTGAAGTCCTGCACGTCGGCCAGCTGGTTGTGGATTATGTCGAGAATCCGCTGACGGTCGGCGTTGTCGATAACATCCATTGACATGGCGCGTTTGCGTGGCGATTTGTAGAGTTGTTCGAGCAGACCTTTCTGGAAGTGATAGGTCGGTGTTGACTCCTGATTGTGAATCAGACCGCGGTAGATTTCCTTACCGGCAGCGAAATCGCTCTCGCTGATGTTGGTTGCAGTAAGCGTCATATAGAGCAGTTCCATCATTGTAGGCAGATCTTTGACCACAGTGCGACCAGAGAGCAAACGTCGGTCGTCGTCAAGGACGGTTTTAACCGAAGCCTGTCGGCCGGCAAGATACTTTTCGAGGTCGGAGCTGTTGTAGTCGCCAAGACCCGACATCGACATCGCGCTTTGCAGATAAACCAGGTTAGTTGAGTCGGCATCGGCCAGTGTCGATGTGCCCCCTTTTGCTAGAGCCATCATGCGGATTTCGTCGTCATCGTAGTCGGTTGGCTTTACAAGAACGGTTGCACCGTTCGACAATTTCCAGATGGCAGCATCGTAGAGCATATCATGGTCTTCTCCAACAATTTTGCCCGGGGTAGGAAGTTGAGGGATAAGCGGCTCAGCCTTTACATTGTCGACGTAGGCTTCAATGTTCTCGCCGTCAACTTTAGCCATGATTGCGCGCAGTGATTCTTCGGTTGGAATAGTGTAACCCTCCTTGTCGGGCAGATAGGCAACCACAACGCGGTTGTTGTCGCTCCAAAGTGCTGGGAGTGTCATGTTGATCACTTCGACCGGAATCTGATTGGCCAACGTTGTCATTATTGCATATTCGTTTTCGATTCCGGGGATTGGTTCGTTGTCGAGGAAATTCCGGACATATTCAAAGCCGAGGCTGTTCGACGGAGTTGTTGAGCGGCTTTTGTAAGCGCTTTCGAGTTGCGACAGATACTCGGTGCGCGCACGCTGGTATTCGCCAACAGTGAAGCCTTTTCGTGCGCGGAGCAGCTCGCGATAGATGGCTTCGAAAGTTGGTTCGATTGAGTTGCCTTTGCCGATGCCGACAATACTTGTCGCACCTTTAGTTTTTGAATACAGATAGTTGCCGTTGTAGTTTCCGGCGGCGGCAAACGGTGTTTCGGGGTTCGACATCATGTCGTTGAGGCGTGCATTGAGCATCTGCTGAATCATAGTCATTATATAGTTCTCCAGCAGATAGCTGATGTCGGTTTTAGCCGAGTCGGGACGCTGGTCGAACTTGTTCATGATTTCGATGCGTGCCTGGCTTAGTTCCTTGTCTTTGCCAATTGCGAATATTGTGCCCGGGGTGTCGGGAACGGGATAATAGACACGTTCGGCGCGATTGGGGTCGAGTTTGATGTCGGAGAATATGGCTTTAATCTGGTTTTCGATGCGATCGGGATCGATGTCGCCTACAACAACAATACCCTGCAGGTCGGGACGATACCATTTCTCATAATAGTCGCGCAGAGCCTGATAGGGGAAGTTGTCGACAACCTCCATTGTTCCGATCGGCATTCGGTTGGCGTAGCGCGAACCGGGGTAAAGAATCGGCATTATGGCTTCGTTGATTCGCTGTGCGCCAACATTGCGAGAGCGCCATTCTTCATGAATGACACCACGTTCTTTGTCGATCTCCTTTGGGTCGAGGGTGAGAGCGTCGGCCCAGTCGTGTAGAATCAGCAGACAGCTGTCCTGCACGCCTGTTCGTTCAACAGGCACTTTGCTGAGATAGTAAACGGTTTCATCGGTCGATGTGTAGGCGTTCAGGTTTTGTCCGAATTTCACACCTACAGTTTCGGCCCAGTTAAGCAATGTGCTGTCGGGAAAGTTTTTTGTGCCGTTGAAGCACATATGTTCCAGAAAGTGTGCCAGACCACGCTGGTTTTCCTCTTCAAGTACAGAGCCCACTTTTTGTGCTATGAAGAAATCGGCCAGTCCTTTAGGGTATTCATTGTGACGGATGTAGTAGGTCAGTCCGTTGTCAAGCCGTCCGATTCGCACGTCCTTGTCCACCGGGATCTGTCCCATTTGCGGTTCTTGCGCCATAACCGCTGTCGTTACACCGAGCGCCACGACAACAAATGCGCATAGTTGTTTGATGATTTTCATATTGATTGAGTTTGTTAAGTGTTTAGACTTGTTTAGTCGATATAGTTAATTAAATCGATATTATTTGCAAAGGTAATACACCCTCCGACAAAAGCAACTATTATTCCTATAATAAACGCCGCAGTGAATGTGATTCGTGTGGCGCGGTTGAATAAAAGCGGTTTTTCGAAGATTGTATTGAAAAACATTATCAAAACTGCTGATATGCCTACTACTGTGCTGAAAGCTATCCCCGCTAACGAAATAAAGAAAGGCAATGCAAAATTGTAGTTCAGGAACAGATCGCGGTATTGCGCTTGTAGATCAATGCCTTTTATGATCTCAAAATAGGTAGTCGAGCCGGATAAGAGATTGAAGACAGAGTATCCGCTTGCGAAAGTGAGGATAATGCCCCAGAATAGCGTCAGTAGGGCAACCAGACCGTAGAATACCAGTAATACCTTGAATGCCTGGGCGCAGAAACTGTTGATGTATGAGCAGATTTTTTCAAAACCGGTGTAGTCGGACAACTGCGGGATGTTTGGCCGATAGCGGTCGGTGACAGAAGAGGCTATATTGTCGAGCGTAGGCGATGCCCCGACCATTTGCATTCGATCGGCAGGTGTGCTGGCTACCGGTAGAAATATCCATAAAGCTAAGTAAACCAAAGAGATTGCCCCATTCAAGAATAGGAACAGAACAATTGTGGCGAGGCGAATCCAAAGCGGGTCGGCGTTGAAGTAGGCGGCAATGCCGGCACAGACACCGGCCACTTTTTTGTCAGCCGGATCGCGGAACAGACGTTTACGAGGTTTGGGTGGCGCTGCTTCCTGTGTCGGTTCAATTCCCATTTCTTCGGGGCGTCCAATGCGGTTTATCAGGTTTTCCACTTCCTGTTTTGAAATGGAGTGTTGCGGGGTGTTTTGTTCGCCAAAAATCTCACTGATGCGCGATTCAAGGTCGGCCAGTGTTTCCAACCCGTCGGGCTGTCTGGAAAAAACATGACGGAGAGTAGTCTGGTAGTCGTTGAGCATTTCGAAGGCATCTTCGTCGATGTTGAAAAGACGGCCGCTTATGTTTATTGTGATTGTTCGTTTCATTGTACTAAGAGTTGTGTAGGATTGAAATTGTGTTGTTCAGATCGGACCATGCGCGTTCGAGCTCTGCCAGGCATGCTTCACCGTCGGGTGTGAGCGAATAGTATTTTCGCGGTGGACCCTGGGTTGATTCCACCCATTCGTAGCTCAGTAGCCGGTCGTTTTTCAAACGTGTGAGCAGTGGGTAGAGTGTGCCTTCGACAACAATCAGCGAGGCATCTTTCAGCCGGGCAATGATGTCTGACGAATAGGCCTTCTGCCGATGTAGAAGCAGCAGAATGCAGTATTCGAGCACACCTTTGCGCATTTGAGATTTTATATTTTCAGGATTCATTATTGGATATAGTTCTGTTAACGGTACAAAAGTATGTAATGACAATGTACTATGCAATACATAGTACTAATATTTAACATTTATTCACACGGGTGTTATTCTCCTGAGTTTATAACTTGCTAATTTGGCTGAAATTGTTTTGCATGTCGGCGAGTTTCGCTAAATTTGTAGCTTGTAAACATATATACTCACACGATGGGAAAAGAATTTAAGCGAACACTGATTACGACCGCTTTGCCCTACGCAAACGGTCCGGTACATATAGGTCATTTGGCCGGCGTTTACGTGCCAGCCGACATCTATGCACGCTATTTACGCATGAAAGGCGAGGATGTAGTGCTTGTTGGCGGAAGCGACGAGCACGGTGTGCCCATTACCATAAAAGCCCGTAAGGAGGGTGTGACTCCGCAGGATATAGTTGACCGCTATCATGCAATTATTAAAGATTCGTTCGAAGAGCTGGGAATAAGTTTCGATGTGTACTCGCGCACAACTTCGGAAACACATGCCGAAACGGCGTCGGAATTTTTCCGCCGTCTGTATAACAAAGG
>CAYQYL010000066.1:0-12848 GCA_964421745.1 uncultured Muribaculum sp.
TGGTGATCGGATAAAGACGGGTGCCGGAGCCCCCGGCCAACACTATTCCTTTCATTTATAGAGTTTTGATTATATAATTCAAAAAGTAAGTTTCTCACAAACAATTATCGTCGTAAGTTATTGTTTTGTTTACAAAGATAATTAAACCTACATAGATATGCAACATGAAACGATTTATATGACAAGCTAAAAGCATTAACATTTATTATGCGACATACTTTGTTAAAAGTATTATCTTTGTGACTTAAAATGCATATAAATTATGAAATATATTTCACTCTACATAGCTTTAATATTAGTAGTTTTAACCTTATCGAGTTGCGGAAAGAATGATGACAAGCCGAATTGCCACCGAACTGTGCTTGTCTATGTAGCCGCCAACAATAACCTAAGCGGCTATGACGCCTACGACTTAACAGAAATGCGACGTGCCGTACAGGAAGGCGCGCTCAACGGTGGTCGATTAATCCTGTTCAGGGTGAACAAAAGCGAAAGTCCTGCACTGTACGAAATGGATAAAACCGGTGAATTGCAACTGTTAAAGCAATATGAAAGCACGTTCCTGTCAACCGATCCCGACAATTTCCGCATAGTATGCGACGACATGCGTCGATTCGCCCCAAACAATCAATATGGACTCGTATTGTGGAGTCATGCAAGCGGTTGGCTTTCACACTCACCTTCAACGATTGAAGTCGCCGACGGCCCACAGTATTCATGGGGCAGCGATCGCTCATATCAAATGACAATGCCACAATTGCGTCAGGCTCTCGACGGACAGAATTTCTCATTCATATACTTTGATTGTTGCTTCATGGGAAACGTGGAATCGCTTTACGAGATACGACATGCAGCTCCGTTTTTTGTTGCATCGCCAACCGAATTGTTGGCCTACGGGATGCCATACCAATATAATTTAGAATGTTTTTTTGCCAAAGGTGATGCAGATTTGGTTCAGGCGGCGAAAAACACATTCAATTATTATAACAGCATGACGGGAGCTGACAGATCATGCACGATGAGCGTCTACAACTCGGCCGCACTGGAAAACATAGCCGATGTTGCCCGGCAAATACTGGAACATAATTCTGTTGTACCTGAAGGAATGAATTACCAGCAATATGGGTTCAACACTTTATACGCATACTTCAACGGTTACTTCTTCGACATGTACCAATATCTTTCATCGCTGTGCGCCGACAGTCCGTCACTGAAACTCCAACTCGACGCCGTGTGGGATCAACTTATTGTTTACGAAAACCATACAGAATATTTCTGGGGACGCTATCCGCTCGATAATGCACACGGACTTTCCTGTTTCATATACCCCGGACATGCCGCGCTCGGCAATAAATACGGTTACAACTACTTACAATGGTTTACCGATGTCGTTGAACCGGCAATAACCCAATAGTGTTACAATAATTATTAATTCAACTAAATCTGCCACTTATAATTATGACAACAGCCCAATTCGAAGAAATGATTGCCGGAGCGGCTCCGACAATCAACACCGATTCTATCTCATCAAAATTGCAGGCCAACGCAACAGCGTGGAAAGATTACACTTTCGACGAAATGTTAACCCGCATTATTAATGAGCTTGTTAGTTTTTCGATACGGTTATGTGTGGCCATTCTTGTCTTCTATGTCGGCAAATTCATAATTGGGAAACTCTATAAATTTCTTGCCAATATATTTATAAGACGTAGAATCGAACCATCGTTGGCAACTTTCCTGCTAAGTCTTGTGCGGATTGTTCTCTATTTTATTCTAATAGTTACGGTAATTGGTATTCTCGGTATAAACACAGCTTCTTTCCTCGCTCTATTTGCCTCGGCAGGTGTTGCCGTGGGTCTAGCACTGAGCGGCACATTGCAGAATTTTGCAGGTGGAGTCTTGATTTTGCTTCTAAAACCGTACAAAATCGGCGATTACATTGAAGCGCAGGGTTATGCCGGAACTGTAAAAGAAATTCAGATTTTCAGTACAATTCTCACAACAGCCGACAACAAATCGATACTAATTCCAAATGGTGGTTTGTCGACCGGCTCAATAAACAACTATTCACGAGAAGACTATCGACGTGTCGACTGGACTGTCAGCATTGCATATGGCGATGATGTGAATGCAGCACGAGCAGCTATTCTGGCCATACTCGACAGCGACGACCGCATTGTTAAACGCTATGTCGAGGATGACCGCGAGCAGCGCAACCTGCAAAAAGCTGAACAGGCAGCAGAAGACTGCGCCATAAATGGCAACTGCCAGGCCGAGGAACAAGAAAAGCCACGTGGATTCTGGTACAAACTCACTCACAAAAAGAAAAAAGTAGCTCAGCTGACTGAATTCGATGAAAAGACACCTTTAGAAATAATTGCTCAAGTCGCCAAGAAAGACTGCAGTCCTATGGTAGCTGTAAAAGAATTAAACTCTTCGAGTGTCGATCTGACTGTAAGGGCTTGGACTCAGTCGTCGCTCTACTGGAGTGTGTTCTTTGAGATGAACGAGCGTTTCTACAAAGAACTTCCTGGCCACGGCATAAACTTCCCGTTCCCACAACTCGATGTTCATCTGCAACAGACCGGAGCCAACTCATAAGGTTTATTGCATTTATCGAAATCAATTATTCATCACATTTCTTTATATGAAACCAAAATTCTTATTTATTCTTGCATCTGTTATTTCGCTTACCGGCATGATAGGATGCAAATCATCGGCTGACAATTCGACCGATGACATGACAGCCCCGCTTGATTCCACAGCGTGGCAGTACTCACAATGGATATCGGCAGCCAACGCTCCTGTCGTCACCGGCACAATCACAGGCTCAAATGAACGCGCTGCCGACGGAGCCAGCTGGTTTGTAGCAACACCCAAAAACAAGAAAAAAGTGGCAAATGCCCGCTGGATGACAACAGGTTTGGGTGTTTATGAAATTTATGTAAACGGAACTCCGATTGGTAAAGAAATTCTTAAACCCGGTTTCACTCATTATGCCAAAACTAAACGCTCATTCACATACGATGTCACGTCGGCCATGAATACAGCAGCGGGCGCTGAAAACACATTCTCGGCACAAGTAACTCCCGGGTGGTGGGCCGACAAAATTATTACTCCTGGCGGACACGACGGGATGATCGGTAAAAAACCGGCATTCCGAGGTGTTCTTGAACTGACATATACCGACGGAACCAAAGAATACTTCGGGACAGATACCGAAAACTGGAAAGCCGGCATAGCCGGACCGGTTAAGCACGCAGCCATTTTCGACGGTGAAGAATATGATGCACGCCAACTTCCGGGCTACGAAGTGATCGAACAACTTTCAACACCCGAAATCAACTCAGAATTCAATGGCGAGATATTGCCCTCTAACGGCGCCGAAATATATTTGCGCGACGATCTGGCTCTCCAGCCTGTTAAAGCTTATGTATGGAATGACATCACCGGAGCCACAGACGAAGAATACGGCAAAGTTGTCGTAGCACATGAGTTCGCACCTGGCGAGGAAATGATAGTTAAACCGGGCGAAAATCTGGTTATTGATTTCGGGCAAAACTGTGCAGCAGTTCCGGAATTTGTGTTCAGCGCACCCGAAGGAACACACTTGCGCTGCCTACCTTCAGAGTTATTAAACGATGGTAACGGAGCCAAAAGCAGAGGCATGGACGGCCCCGAAGGAAGCATCCACCGCCAGAACCTCCGAATGCAGGATACAGGAATAGCGATTGACTATACCTTTGGAAACGACGAAGGTTACGCAACCTACCGTCCTCACTTCACATTCTTCGGCTATAGATTTGTTTCAATTACCGCCGATAACGAAGTTAAAATTAAATCGATACGTTCTATTCCGGTGACATCGATAAGCAAAGATATGGAAATCGGCACAATCACTACCGGAAATGAGCTTGTCAATAAACTGATCTCTAACACAATGTGGGGTCAGCGATCCAATTACCTTTCAGTTCCAACCGATTGTCCTCAGCGCAACGAGCGACTTGGCTGGACAGCCGACACACAGGTGTTTTCAGAAACCGGAACATTCTTCGCCAACACAAATAAGTTCTTTCACAAATGGCTACGCGACCTGCGCGACACACAAAGTCCACTTGGCAGCTATCCAGGCGTAGCTCCTATTGCACAATACGGAGCCGAGCTGTATGATATGTCACGTCTTGGCTGGGCAGATGCCGGTATCATTGTTCCCTGGGTAGTTTGGAAACAATTCAACGATTCAACAATTGTTGATGAAAGCTGGGAATCCATGGAGAAATTCATGAATCATATCACCGAAACAAAATACAACCACCAGACACTATCAGCCGAAAACAATAACTATCAATGGGCCGACTGGCTTAGCTATGAACCGCTCGAAAGCTGCGGCGGGGGCATTTACTTCAAGAATGCAAAAGGTGAGAATCAGGTACGTCCCGAAGCGATCGACTATTGGAACTACCTGAGCGGAAGCTATTGGTTAATGGACGCTATGATGATGCGCGACATGGCTGCCGCAACAGGTCGCGATGCCGCTAAATACGATACAATTGCCTCAGAGGCAAAAGCCTATATTATTGAGTCGTTCCTCAACCCGGACGGAACTTTCAAGACTGAAATTCTCAATACAATGCAAACCCCAGCCTTGTTTGCTTTGAGAAATAACCTCGTTGAAGGAGAAGCAAAAGAAAATATGATTAAGCGCCTGCGCGACAATTTTGCAGCTCACGACAATTGTCTTCAGACAGGTTTCCTTGGTACTTCAATTCTAATGCCAACGCTGTCCGAAAACGGAATGTCGGACATCGCCTACGAGCTGCTTCTACAGCGTAAAAATCCCAGCTGGCTATATTCAATTGACAACGGAGCAACCACAATATGGGAACGCTGGAACAGCTATATGATTGAAAACGGTATGGGACCCCGAGGTATGAACAGCTTCAACCATTACGCCTACGGATGTGTTTGCGAATGGTTATGGGAAAATGTTGCCGGAATTGCAGCCGACCCGACAGCTCCCGGCTTCAAGCGCATAATAATGAAACCTATACCTGACAAACGGCTTGGCTTTGTTAATGCAACCTATAATTCGGTGGCCGGACCTATTGAAAGCAATTGGCGCTATGAAGGTGACAAATGGATTTGGAACTTTTCGATCCCTGAAGGTGCGGAAGCAATTGTTACTCTCCCGGGCCAAACCGAATCGAAAGAATACAAATCCGGCACTTACACAATAGAAATGTAATCCAACTTCCTGATCAAACAAATAGCCTGCAGCGGTTCTTTTCAGCAACGCTGCAGGCTATTTGTTTAATAACTCGAAAATTAATTGTTGTACAAATACTTATACTCCAGTCCAAGTTTAACACAATCAAACACTTTTTTCTTTTACACAAAAAACCGTGAGAAAAACACTCTTAATTTTATATAAAACCGCCAAACCTATAAATATTATGTCAGATTTTATGGCTATATTTGCATATTGGTGTAAATAGGACGCATAATATTCAATCGCTCTATCAAACCACTCTATCATATACCCGGAAAAACAAAGGTAGTTCCGGTCACATTTCCCCTACTCCTCTTCTTCATGTTGTTGCCAGTCGATATTGTCAACAACGCCCTGACATGATAAAAATAAAAACAACATAAATGATAAGTAAATGGAATTACTTACCCCTTACTACAGAACAACAAAAATCCGGGACGGAATTGGCGGAGAAATACGCCGATTGCCAGCCTATTAGCGAGCTACTGGTTCAACGGGGCATAACTACCGTTGAGGAGGCGGAACGTTTTTTCCACCCCTCATTGGCCGATATGCACTCACCGTTTCTGATGCCCGATATGGATAAGGCTGTAAACAGGCTAAACAAAGCCATGGGGTCGAAGGAGAAAATTCTTGTATTCGGTGACTATGATGTTGACGGAACTACATCAGTTGCCTTGGTTTACAAATACCTACAGAATTACTACTCCAACATTGATTATTACATACCCACCCGATACGACGAAGGTTATGGCGTATCATTGCGTGCAATTGACGAAGCTGCCGAGCAAGGTGTGAAACTCATTATTATTCTCGATTGCGGAATCAAAGCAATCGAAGAAATCAAATATGCAAAAACGCTTGGCATCGATTTCATCATCTGTGATCACCATGTTCCTGACGATGAACTTCCGCCAGCTGTAGCTATACTCAATCCAAAACTTGAAGGAAGCACCTATCCGTGCCCTCACCTGTCCGGTTGTGGCGTAGGCTACAAATTTATGCAGGCTTTCAGCCTGAGCAACGGACTTGGAAGCGCTGAACTTGAAAGTATGCTGGATCTGGTTGCTGTCAGCATCGCGGCCGATATTGTTCCAATGGTTGATGAGAACCGAATCATGACTTATTGGGGCTTGAAACGACTCAACTCGAATCCGAATGTCGGATTACGCGCAATAATAAAAATCTGCCAGCTGTCGAACAAAGAGATCACAATCAGCGATGTGATTTTCAAAATAGGTCCACGTATTAATGCCTCCGGACGAATGCAAAGCGGCCGCGAAGCAGTTGAATTGCTTGTGGCTCGCGATCTTGCCGATGCCTATCAAAAAGCAAAAGCTATCGACCAATATAACCGAGATCGTAAGGAACTTGACAAACGAATCACAGAAGAAGCTAATGCTATTCTCGAAAGTCAAGATGAAAAAATACAACAACGTAAGTCGATAGTGATTTACAATAAAGACTGGCACAAAGGCATCATCGGCATTGTTGCATCGCGTCTGACTGAACTTTACTATAAACCATCCGTTGTATTAACGCTTTCAAACGGACTTGCAACCGGTTCTTCGCGATCTGTTCAGGGTTTCGACATTTACAGCGCGGTTGAAGCATCGCGTGACCTGCTCGAAAATTTCGGAGGCCACACCTATGCAGTCGGATTGTCGATGAAAGAAGAAAATATACCGGAATTCACCCGCCGGTTCGAGAAATATGTGTCAGATCACATTCTGCCAAATCAGCTCACACCACAGCTCGACATCGACGCATATTTGACATTCGCAGAGATAACGCCAGAATTTTTGTTATTACTACGCAAATTCAATCCGTTTGGGCCGGGGAATCAGAAACCCGTTTTCTGCACTCGCGGTGTAATGGACTATGGAACAAGTAAGTTAGTGGGCAAACACCTCGAACATATTAAACTCGAACTCGTCGACAACACATCGGGGAAAGTATTTAATGGAATTGCATTCAATTTCAGCAAATACTTCGAACATATTCACTCGCGTAAGCCGTTCGACATTTGTTACACCATTGAGGAAGGTAAACGCGCGAATCATCCTCACATTCAGCTGCAGGTTAAGGAAATCCGCATAGCCGATGAATGATGCGGGAAAAGACATCCACAAACTGCTGAAACGCCACTGGGGCTACGATACGTTCCGTCCGCTGCAGCGGGAAATTATTTCTTCGGTTCTGTCGGGAAAAGACACTCTTGGGCTGCTCCCGACGGGCGGTGGTAAATCAATCACATTCCAGGTTCCAGCCTTAGCACTGGGAGGTGTGACTATTGTGGTGACTCCGCTAATTTCCCTGATGAAAGATCAGGTTGACAACCTACGTAAAATCGGAATTCCGGCTGTTTGTCTGCATTCGGGACTTACTCGCTCTGAAACACGCCTCGGACTCGATAGATGCCGTCTTGGAAGGGCGAAATTACTATACGTTTCTCCGGAGCGCCTGCAATCTGAGAATTTCATTTCAAGCCTCAGAGCGCTTCCGGTCAAACTGATAGTTGTTGACGAAGCACACTGTATATCACAATGGGGCTACGATTTTCGCCCTTCATATCTGAAAATAAATTCACTCCGGAAATATTTTCCGGAGGCTCCCGTACTTGCGCTCACAGCGTCGGCAACCCCAGAAGTGGTAGCCGACATTCAACGACAATTAAAATTCAACGAATCTTCGTCTGTTTTCAGAAAAAGTTTTTCCCGACCAAATATCTCATATATTGTCCGCCACGACTTGCACAAACCGCACCAGCTTCTCAATATTCTCACACACACTTCAGGCAGCGCAATAGTTTACGTACGATCAAGAAAACGCACAGCAGAAATTGCCCAGCTTCTCAACGATGAGGGTATCTCTGCCCTATATTATCACGCAGGTCTGGCTCCGGAGGAGAAAGATCAACGACAGGAAAAATGGAAACAAGGACATGTGCGGGTGATTGTAGCGACAAATGCGTTCGGTATGGGAATCGACAAACCAGATGTCCGGGTAGTTGTCCACATGGACATTCCTGGTTCGCTTGAAGAATATTATCAAGAAGCTGGACGCGCCGGACGCGACGGTAAAACGGCCTATGCCGTACTGATTGTGTCACGATACGACAAAGCGCGACTCACACGCTCTCTTTCGGAAGCTTTTCCTCCGAAAGATTACATCCGACGCATCTACGAACTGGCAGGAAATTTTCTTGATGTTGCTGTCGGCGAAGGTTTCAATCACGTCTACGAATTCAACCGCGAGAAATTTATAGAAACCTTTGCTCTTGACGAACGCCTTGTGCGCAGTTCGCTGACTCTATTGTCGCAAGCTTCATACATCGATTACACCGATGATATCACTACACAATCGCGTGTAATGATTATTTGCAATAAAAACGAACTGTACGGCATTGACATAAGTCGCATCGACGAAGCAATTCTTAACTGTATTCTGCGCAGCTACACGGGACTATTCGCTGATTTTGTTCCAATCTCAGAACAATACATTTCCATTAACGCCAATGTGACTGAAGAAGATGTTTACACAACGCTTTTAAAGCTAAGCCGAATGCACATTCTACAGTTCATACCTCGCAAAACCACCCCTTATATCTATTACACTACATCGCGCGAACTGCCTAAACATGTGCTTTTCCCGCTCGAAGTTTATGAATATCAACGTGAGCGGATGCAAAAAAGAATTAATGCGATGAAAGAATATGCGTTTTCCGATTCCGGATGTCGTGTGCAAAAAATGTTGGCCTATTTTGGAGAAACCGATGCGGCACCTTGCGGGACATGCGATGTATGCCGATCGCAACGTAAGAGTAACCCAGTCAATAGCGACAACCTCGCAGAAACAATTTTGCGAACGGTTAGCATTCACCCATGTAATATCAATGAACTAAATGAGATTATCAGAAATCCGGAAACGACGTCAGTCGTGCGCGAAATGATAGCAAATCGTAAACTATCACTTAGTGCGCAGGGAATAATATCTGCTACTTAATGACATAATCACTATGAAATTTTTCAATCATCTAATTCCATTACTATTACTGGCAATTCCGACAATAAGTCACTCCCGACAGGTGAATGTTCGTATTATACAGACATCTGATGTTCACGGCAATTTGTTCCCTCAAAACTTTATCACCGGAAAACCTGCCACAGGCTCGTTAGCCCGCGTTGCAGCAGCAGTGAACGATGTCCGGAAAAATCCTAATGAGCAACTTATTGTGCTTGACAACGGCGATATGTTGCAGGGGCAGCCATCAGCTTACTACTATAATTATGCAGACACACTGACAAAACATCTTGCGGCTGATATGCTAAACTATATCGGTTATGACGCCGTTACAGTCGGAAACCACGATGTTGAAACAGGCCGCAAAATACTTGACAGATACTCTCGACAGTGCGCTATGCCGGTTCTGGGAGCAAACATCATCGACATTCACACAAACGAACCGGCCTTTCTACCCTACAAAATCATTCACCGCGATGGCATCCGTATTGCCGTTCTCGGAATGATCACACCCTCTATACCTGCATGGCTTCCGGAAAACATTTGGGCAGGACTTCGTTTCGACGACATGGAAGCGACTGCAAAGAAATGGATCCCGATCATTCAAGAGCGGGAACGCCCTGATGCAATAATCGGATTGTTTCATTCAGGACAGGCCGGAAACATTCTTGTTGGTAAAAATGAAAATGCGTCGCTGGAAGTTGCGAAAAATGTACCTGGATTCGATGTCGTCATGATGGGGCACGACCACCGTAGAGAAAACAAATGGGTAGTGAATGTTGAAGGTGATTCTGTTCTAATTATTAATCCGGCTAATAATGCCAATGCTGTCGCCGATGTTAATATCGTATTTACGATCAATGATCATAATAATGTTGTCAACAAACAGGTGACCGGAACATTACTCGACATGGCAGCCTATGCTCCAGATTCAACATTCTTGAAACGGTTTGCGCAACAACTCGACTCAATAAAATCATATGTGTCCCGTCCTATCGGCAGTATAACAACTCCAATAAGCACTCGTCCGGCATATTTTGGTTCGTCAGAATTTGTCGACCTTATTCATTCTCTTCAGCTCGCTATAACAGGTGCCGAAATATCAATGGCAGCTCCCCTATCCTATGATGCCACAATCGACAAGGGGCAAATAACGATGGCCGACATGTTCAATCTATACAAATATGAAAATCTGTTGTATGTAATGGAACTGACCGGCCGGGAGATTAAGGATTATCTTGAAGAATCCTACGGAAAATGGATCAACACAATGAAATCTGCCGATGATCCTTTACTACTTTTCAAAGAAACCATACAGACAGGCGATGAATCGCGTGCATCTCTCCTGAATCCCAGCTACAATTTCGACTCGGCAGCAGGAATAATCTATGATGTCGATGTAACTAAACCCAAAGGACAAAAGGTATTGATAAAAAGTATGGCAGATGGTGCTCCTTTTAATATGGACAAGACCTACCGCGTCGCTCTAAACTCTTATCGAGGCAACGGCGGTGGAGAACTACTGACAAAAGGAGCCGGAATCAAACATTCCGATCTTAAAAAAAGAATAATTTTTTCTACCGACCGTGACCTTCGCCATTATCTTGCCGAATACATAACCCAGCACGGCACACTCACTCCAAAACGCTTGAATCATTGGAAATTTATCCCGGAAGACATTGTCATTCCGGCAACAGAGCGCGATATGCAAAAACTCTTCCCCAAATAAATTCTATTCCTTACCTAAAGCACGCTTAATATCGGCTCGCGCATCGTCATTACGATAGCGAGCCTTATTTAAATGTGCCCGATAAAAATATAAATTTCTGTTGTCAGGCTCTAATTCAAGCCCTGAAGTGATGTCTGCTGAAGCTTCATTCAAGCGGTTGAGCATTAAAAAGCACACTGCACGACCGCAATAATCGTCAGCCGACGGCTTTTCTGCAAGCAACGCCGTGTAGTGAGGCAACGCCTCAGCCCATTGTTTAGTGACGGAATAGTATGTTGCCCAAGCACGATGCGTTAACTCATTGTCGGGAGCTACATTTTGCAGATATTTGCAGTCTTTTTCAGCTTCTGCTGTTTTATCCAGGTTTAAGCTCAGAATAGCGTGGGCAAAAAGATTGTCTGTCATCGTACTGTCAAGTTCCAAAACTCGCGTATAATCATTGTAGGCCTTATCAAATTGACCCATGGCTTCAAACACTTGGCCCCGATTAAACAATATTGTAACTGATCGTGGGGCAATTGCATGTGCGCGTGAAAGAGTTTCAATAGCCAATGAATCACGGCCAAGGTTATACTGCACTATTCCAAGATTCGACATCACCATAACTTTCGTTGGATTCTGAGGTTCGTTAGCCAAAGCCGTAAGTAAATACTCTTCAGCTGCCGTCCAATCAGATTCAGCTATAGCCTTGTCGGCACTCCCGATCAATCCATAATAGGAATCGACCAATTCCTGTTGCGCTACCTGAGCTATAACAGTCACAAAATTGAAGGCAACAAAAGCTAAACCTATATAAAACGAAAAAAATTTCTGCATTTGAGTCGTGAATTAATTTCTGCAAAATTACACAAATATTATCCGCAAAATGAGTATATTTGCATATATTACAACCAATAATAAACTTTTAACAATGACAATTACCTACAATATCTCAGGCATGAGTTGTATGCACTGCCGCGCCCATGTTGAAAAAGCACTAAACTCAATTCCCGGCGTTAAAGCTACAGTTACACTAACTCCGGCTGAAGCCGTAATCGAATATGCTGATGCTCCTTGCTCGGTTGAACAATTGCAAAACGTGATTCTCGAAGAAGCAGGTGATTACACCATTACAGTACAGTAATCTACTCACATAACAGCCTATAGCGATCCCTGAAGCACACAGTTTCAGGGATCGCTATTTTATTATCGCATTTATATACTTTCGCGTACCGACGGTTCTATATCCTTCTCTGTTTGCGCTGGCGAGTGCTTATCTTTGTTTGAGTAAAACGAGGCATTGATTTGAACTTCTAATTTGTGTCCAAATGAATTGGAATATAACGTTTATTGTAGAGTTTCGATATACTCCGTTATAGTATTCGAAATATTGAGGAAAAGAAATTTTCGTCAAGGCATAATTTATTTTCCCAAATATTTAACAAAATGTCAATCGGGCTGTATAATTATTTTGTAAATTAAAAAACCAAATAAGTAAATGACAGCATTCCGCTCAACAATAGAAATGATGGATACTCTTCCCACAGAAACCGAGTGCAGGGAGTATCTTGAAACTTTACTTTGGGGAGATACACCAAAGTGTCCTTATTGCGGAGTGATGGATTAGGAGTATTGGAAACAGACCTCGTTCCGCCTTTTTAAAGACAATATAAATTCCCACTCAGAGTGATTTTTCGGATGAGTATTTTTATGATGTAGCAACATATTTTCTAAGCAGTTCTGCGATATGTACTTGCGTATGTCTGAATTTTTTTCTTAATTTGTGAGTTGTTAAACTAAAATCCACCAAAGCAAGAAACAGAAAGACTAAACAAGACATATTTCAAA
>CAYQYL010000067.1:0-12207 GCA_964421745.1 uncultured Muribaculum sp.
CGCATCGTACCGCTTCAAAATCGGCGACGTGAATGCCACACTGTATGGTAATGTCTACAACGTGTTCAACAACTACTACATCACCGACGCTATGACCGGTATCGGCTCGAACGGCACATGGGAAAACGCTTACGGCGTGTTCTATTCGTTCGGTCGTACCTACTCAATCCGTATGCGAATTAATTTCTAACCCCTAACAAGCAGAAATTACAATTATGAAATTCAATATAATTAAAGGTTTTCTCGCATGCGGCGTGCTGCTGTCGATGTCGGCATGCGACGTGAACACCTGGAACGAGGACAATCTGGACGGATTCAAGAAACCCGACCTGAACGGTGGAGGTTCGTCGCAGATAATCCAGTACACACTCACAGCTTCGGATTATTCGGCGATAGCCAAGAACTCCGACAATATCGCAATGGCTACTGAAACCGGCTTGCTCGACGAGCTCACCGCTGTCGGCACCCGAGGATACTTCAGCGAAGCAATCCAGCCGCGCAACTACGTTACGGCATGGCTCAATGAAGTTCAGTCGAACACAAAATATCCGTTCTATATGCTCAACAATAAGGCTACTGTGCAGCTGTACTACAAGGTTGCTGAAAACCAGCCTGCCGAATTGCTGAACATTGAGAAAGCACCTAAATACGAAGTGACCGAAGCAGACTATCAGGCAGCATACGGTTCGGAAGAAAACTATGCAATGTCGTTTGCACCATCATACGCTCCTGCTAAATTCATTCCCGATTTCCTGGCTGCTACATATCCCGACGCGCAGGCCAACGATTTCGTCTACGTAGGTTACAACTACTCGGCACAGGATCCTGTTTTCGGCGGTAGTACCGGCGGCGAAGTTCCTGACGATCCCGAACCGGATATTAATTCGCTGACAATTGGCGAGAATTATGAGTTGCACGGACAGTTGATGGCTATCTGCAATCAGGGTGCCGTCCTGACAACTTCGACCGGTACCATTTTTCTTTACAATCCAAGTTTTGGATGGAAAAATCTGGCCGTAGGAAGTAAGGCAACAGCTACAGGCGAGGCTAACAATTATTACGGAGCGCTTCAACTGAAAAATGCTCAGGCAGAGGCGACCGGCACTGCCGAACTGAAATATCCCGCTCCGGCCAAGTGGACCGGCGCAGATGTGGATGCTCATTTAGCGCTCTTGACACAAGCTAACAAAGATTCGAAGCCGCTCGGTCCGATTTATGTAGAAGTTACCGCGACTCTGGAGATAAACAGTAAAGGATATTACAACTTTAATGTAGAGGGTACTTCAAACCAGGTGGCATTCTATCAGGCAACCGATGCACAGAAGAATGCCGTTGTCGACGGCCAGACTTACACGATTACCGGTTATGCCGTGAACACAGGTAAGACATACGTCAATATTATACCGACAGCTATTAACGGTGTGGCACTGGCTCCGGCTCTCCAGTCGAAGGCTGTAGCCAATGTAGCATCGCAAGCGACTTATGAAGTGTATAAATATAACGGAACCAAATGGGCGCCGGCAGCGAATGTAGTGGTTGTTCAGCAAGCCGACTACGATGCAATGGGTGTTAAGGACCTGAATGCAACAACTGCGGCGGCCAACCTGCCCAAGTTCATGGCTGCCAAGTTCCCCTACGCAACAACCGGAACTCAGAAGTATGTTGTTTACAAATACTACGACTCGGCTTCGAAGACCACGATAGCGCAGCACTGCGACCGAATGACATTCGACGGCACAGCGTGGGTAATGGACACACAGGACACTAAGATGGCTCAGTTCGTTAAGTCGAACGGCAAGTGGGTGTATGACCCGACCGTTTATCTTAACTTCCCGGCCGACTATAAGGATGAACCTTCGCTGGCATTCTACACAGCATGTGTAATGTGGGTTTGGAACAACGTGAACATGAAGATTGAAGGCATCACAGATCAGACTCTCGCCGACTGGCCACAGACCGGAAAGGTTGCGACAATCGGATGGTGCTGGGGTAACGGCAAACCGACTCAGGAAGGCTACGGCGGTGCATCGGCTTACTATTGCAACTATGATAACCGTGTGACCACGCTCAAGAGCTACCTTGGCGAAGACTTCTATAACACTTACTATGGAGGTTACAACGACGATGAGGTGCTTGCTTTGACACAGAAGCGTTTTTGCGAGGAGGTTGCCAAGGGCGCAATGGAAACTCTTTATCCCGACGCAATGCCCGGAACTTCGGTTGACCAGTACTATCAGATCACACTGGTGCAGTATAGTCCCAAGCAGAACGTTGATATCCGCTACATTGTTACAGAAAAAGGCAAATTCAAATTTGTCGACTGTCCGGTGTGGGGATTGAAAGCTGAGTAAATAGCTTCGCTTAAACATAATGCAAGAGGTTCGGTTGTTAAGCCGGACCTCTTGTCATTTTGGTGTGTTACAAAAAAAAATCGTGAACATGCCACGATTTTATATCATAATTAGAATTAGTTGTGTTCGAAGTGTTCAGGAGGTGTGCAGTCGCCTGTGATACGCATGCCTTGGTTTTCACTGATGTGTTTCATTAAAGTGTGAACTTCTGATTTGAAAAGTTTAAACATTTTGTTCATAGTAGTGAAGTTTTAATTAATACTGAGTTTTCGACGGCATCATGTTGAATTTCCGGAAAACTGTTTGCTAAAACAAATATCAAGTTATTTGAATATCTGTTGTGTGGTGGCTCTCTCTTGAGCCGTTTCACAAATAATAACGTTTCGATATCCAAAAAAGTTAGCTTGGAATCTGTAAGTATGCGCAAAAATTATGTTTTATAACATATAAAATTTTACAATCATCTAATATATAGCAATATATGGGCTATTGGCTCGAATATTTAAAAATGTTAAAATAGGTTTGATGGTGTTTAAAGCGGTTGTGCCAATGAAAAGCCGGAATGCAGGAATATGAGTATTGCGGGATAATTAAATAAGGAGAAAAATTGTGAGAGTTATAAAAACTGCTTATATTAGCCAGCAAATAATTTATTTAAATGAGTACTGACGAGGACAGATTGTGTGGCAACAAGCGCGATTGGTGGATTGCCAGAGTGTATCGCTTTTACCTGGACGGTTTCAGGCAAATGACTGTCGGCCGCAGGTTGTGGGCTTTGATTATAATCAAGGTCATTGTGCTGCTGTTTGTTTTCAAATTGTTTTTCTTTCCCGATCTTTTGCAGCGCGACTATGACACAGATGCAGAACGATCGCAAGCGGTGAGATCGTCGCTATTACGTGATTGACAAAAATGAATAACCAAAATACATCAGATTGCTTATGGACAATTTAATGAGTGTAGTCGACTGGTCGCGGGCGCAGTTTGCCCTGACGGCCATTTACCACTGGCTGTTTGTGCCGCTGACGTTGGGACTGTCGGTTATAGTGGCAATAATGGAAACAATCTATTTGCGTACGAAGAAACAAAAGTGGTTGGAAATAACCAAGTTCTGGATGCTGCTTTTCGGAATAAATTTTGCCGTGGGTGTGGCTACAGGTATAATTCTTGAGTTTGAGTTTGGAACGAACTGGAGCAATTATTCTTGGTTTGTGGGTGACATATTCGGTGCGCCGCTGGCCATTGAGGGTATAGTAGCCTTCTTTATGGAGTCGACATTTATCGCAGTGATGTTTTTCGGATGGAAAAAGGTTAGCCCGAAATTTCATCTTGCGGCAACATGGTTGACTGCAATCGGCGCGTCGCTGTCGGCGCTATGGATTCTGGTAGCCAACGCGTGGATGCAGTATCCGGTTGGAATGCGTTTCGATGCAGCGCAGATGCGCAACGTAATGGACTCGTTCGGCGATGTTGTTCTTTCCCCTGTGGCAATGCATAAGTTTGTACACGCCGTTGCCGACGGTTGGGTTGTTGGTGCGGTGTTCGTAGTGGGCGTCAGCTGCTGGTTTCTGTGGAAAAAACGCCGTTACAATTTCGCAATTGATTCGATAAAAGTTTCGGGCTGGGTCGGGCTGGTCGGGATTCTCGTGACCGTGTGGAGCGGCGACGGCAGTGCAGTCGATGTTGCACGCGTTCAGCCGATGAAGCTTGCGGCTATGGAAGGCTTATACCGCGGAAGTTGTGGTCAAAGCATTGTAGCTGCCGGAATTCTTGATCCGGATTATGATTCGGAAAAGGGTGGCGACGAATTTCTGTTTGCCGTGCGCATACCTAAGGTGCTTTCGCTGCTTGCTACACATTCGACAGACGGCTTTGTTGCCGGAATCGATGACCTGATTGACGGCATTGCACTGACTCCGGAAGGGGACACGATCAACACGGTTTCGTATGCCGAACGTATTGAAATAGGCAAACAGGCTCATGAGGCTTTGCGCAAGTACGACCGTGCTTATGCTGCCGGCGACGATGCTGCGATGGCGGAGGCTTATGCGGAACTCGTGCCCGCATTCAAGTATTTCGGCTATGGCTATCTTGATTCACCTCAGGAAGCTGTTCCGCCTGTAGGACTGACATTTTATTCATTCCACATAATGGCCATTTGTGGCGGTTATCTGCTGGCATTGTTTGTGCTTGTACTGTGGTTAGTGTACAGGAAAGAGAATCTGCTGGGTAAGGCATGGGTGCAGTGGATAGGCATGATATCTATTCCAATTGTGTGGATTTGCTCGGAGTGTGGCTGGATTACGGCCGAAGTTGGTCGTCAGCCTTGGATTATTCAGGATCTGATGCCTGCCAAAGCTGCAATTTCTAACATCACTACCGGTACTGTTATGGCAACATTCTGGATGTTTGCCATAGTTTTCACAGCATTCCTCGCCGCAGAGGTATGCATTATGCTGAAGCAGATTTCAATAGGCTCGAAAAAGCCCGACACAGATAAGTAATGAAATGATTTAAATTTTACAGACATGACAGAATTACAATTTCTTCAATCATACTGGTGGATTATAGTGTCGGTGCTCGGAGCCGCTCTTGTGTTTCTGCTTTTTGTGCAGGGCGGCCAGTCGATGCTGCTCAACAAGCTTGAACCGGACGAGCGAACAATGATGGTGAATGCGCTTGGCCGCAAATGGGAACTGACATTTACAACGCTGGTTGTTTTCGGGGGTGCATTTTTTGCCTCGTTTCCGTTGTTCTATTCAACCAGTTTCGGTGGTGCTTACTGGCTTTGGATGCTGATATTGTTTAGCTTTATTCTGCAGGCGGTGAGCTATGAGTTCCGGTCGAAGCCGGGTAATATTTATGGAGAGCGCACCTACGACGTGTTTTTGTTTATTAACGGATGCGTGGGTTGTTTCCTGCTCGGAGTGGCTGTTTCCATGTTCTTTTTCGGCGGAAACTTCACTGTTTCGATGGGCAACATACTTGACGGAGGAAGTCCGGTGATTTCACGGTGGGCTCCTACACATGGTCTGGAAGCAATTTTCTGTTGGAAAAACTGGGTGCTCGGACTTGCAGTGCTTTTTCTGTCCCGTACGCTTGCGGGAATGTTTTTTATAAAGAATATCAGCGGTTCGGAACGCACATTGCAATTTTCACGTCGACAGGTCATGGTTAACGGGGCGATTTTCGTGGTGCTGTTTCTCGGATTTCTTGCACTGTTGCTGACAGCGTCGGGTTATCGGCAGAATGGCGGACTGCATGATTTTGAAGTTGTCGATAATATTTATCTGCACAACTTTATCGACATGTGGTGGGTTGCCATTATGTTTGTTGCCGGGGTTGTGGCAGTGCTCTACGCCATAGGCCGATGCTGTCTTGTGGCTACGTATGGCAATGGCATCTGGGTTGCCGGCGCCGGCGTGGTACTTGTTGTGCTGTCGCTGTTTTTCGTGGCCGGTTTTAACGGGACGGCCTATTATCCGTCGATTGAATCGATGTCGAGCTCGTTGACAATTGCCAATAGCTCATCGTCGCAATTCACGCTGAAAGTGATGTCTATCGTTTCGTTGCTTGTCCCGTTTGTTGTGGCTTACATAGCTTACGTATGGTATAAGATGAGCAGCAAGCCTATCACTCCGGCTGAAATGGCTTCGGAAGAAGAAAAATATTGAAACAAAATTAAATAGTTGAATGGAGGCTGCCGAGATTCCGGCGGCCTCCATTATTATGTAGTTATACGGTTGATGGGGTTATATCTGGCTGGTCATGGACAGAGATAACACGGATATGCGCAGGTAGGGGTGTGACTGGTGCAGAGCGCGGCAACAGGCCAGCATTGTTGCTCCGGTGGTGATTACGTCATCGACGATGAGCACGTGGCTGACTGGTTGGGTGAGGTGGGGTGTTGCTGAATAGACGGCGGATGCATTTTGCCAGCGACTGGTGCGGGAGTAGCGCGTTTGGCTGGAATGACGGCGTGCGGTCAGGAGCGAGTTCATCACCGGAATATCGGTTGCAGCTGACACACCGCGGGCTATTTCCTCGCTCTGATTGTAGCCACGGCGGATGCGTTTCCACCAATGAAGCGGCACCGGAACAATGGCATCGATGTCTGCAAAGAATCCTTCGGTTTTCAAGCTCGATGCAAAGTCGAATCCGAGCTGTCGGCCAAGTCGCGGCCTGGAATAATACTTAGTTGTATGAATCAAATTCACGTAGCGGTCGCCACGGCGGTAGGTGAACATGGCGGCAGCGTGTTCAATTGGAGTTGTTGCGGCCAGATGACGGTGCACGGCATTGTTATTGTACGGCCGGTTGTTCACAACCGGCAATGAAAGCCTGCAATGAATACACATCGAACGTTCGCCACGAACGAGTCGGCGTCCGCATACCGGGCACAAGTCAGGCAACAAGATGTTATAGACTTCGCGGAACACGTCGGAAGCTATGCCGAGGAGTTTATTCGTCATCTTCGCCACGTTTGATTATTGCGAGAGCTTTGAACAGGATTTCCGGTTCGAACCCGCGTTGTGCACCGAAACGGAGTAACCGTGCTGTTTCCTCACGTGTGTCAGGCAACCCTTGATGAGAACAACGCGATTTTAGTATCCGGATTGCCGATTCAAAGTATTCATTGTCTTCAATCAGGGACAGCGCATTGCGGATAATTTCAGGAGAAATGCGTTTGGCGCGGAGCATGACGGCAATTTTTCGTTTGCCCCAACCGGAAAAGCGGAATTTGTCGGAAGCGTAGGATGCTGCAAAGCGTGTGTCGTCGATAAAGCGTCCGTTTTCAAGCGTGGCAATGATTTTCTCGCTGTCGGTGCGGGATATGCCCCATTTGTATAGTTTTTCTAAAGCTTCGTGGCTACACATTTCAGAGCGGGCACATAGGTCGGCCAGACGCGTAAGTGCGTTCTCGGGTTTTAGAGGTTTTTTAATCATCGGGCCAAAGTGCGGTTACAAAACGTTGTTTGCCATGGATGTCGAGAACTGATTCCACGTCGGAGAAGCCAACATTACAGAGCATGTTGACGATGTCGTTGCAGTATAGTGGATTTATTTCGAAATATAGCTTGCCGTTTGGAGCAAGGTTGCCGGCGGCAAACTGAGCAATAGGAGTGTAGAATTTCAGAGGATCATCGTCGGGGACAAACAATGCCAGATGTGGTTCATGGTCGAGAACATTTGCCTCCATGGCAGCGGCTTCACTGTGGCAAATGTAGGGTGGATTGCTCACAATGATGTCGAATTTGTCGGTGGGTGTCAACTTGGAATGCAGGGCGTTGTCGAGGACAAACCTGATGTTGACGCGCCATGCTGCGGCATTTTCCCTTGCCACTGTAAGAGCCTTTTCGGAAATGTCAGTGGCAATCACATTGGAAAATGATAATGCGGAAGCCAGGGCAACGGCAATACAACCGGATCCGGTGCAAATGTCGAGTACGTGTAAGTCCTGTCGGTTTTTCCAATCGGAAACAATGATGTCTACCAACTCTTCCGTTTCCGGTCGCGGAATGAGTACATCGGGTGTGACTTTGATACGCCCTCCGAAGAATGGAGTAGAACCGATCACGTACTGTACCGGCTCACCGTCGCAGATGCGTTCTGCTACTTTGACCGATTTTTCGACCAAAGACGGTGGAATTTCAGTATCTTTGCGGAGTGCCACATCAACCGGTGAGTAGTGGGCGAGGTCTTCAAGCACGATGCGTGTCAATGCTTCAGATTCGCCGGGCGAAAAACGAGCGGAAAACTGATTAAAAATCAGATCGCGATATTCTTTAAGAGTGAGCATAACGCAAATTTACGTAAAATGAACCAATTATGACAACAGACGAGAAATATATGTGGCGGGCAATCGAACTTGCGCGTCACGGACTGGGTTCAGTCAGCCCTAATCCCATGGTTGGATGTGTGATTGTTGCAAACGGTAATATAATAGGCCAGGGTTGGCATCGCAAGTGGGGAGAAGGTCATGCGGAAGTTAATGCTGTTGCTTCGGTCGAAGCAGTCAACCGGCATTTGCTTGAATGTGCGACAGCCTATGTCACTCTCGAACCGTGCAGCCATTACGGAAAGACTCCGCCATGCGCGCGTTTGCTTGTTGAAAAGGGTTTGCGACGAGTCGTAATAGGGTCGCTCGATCCGTTTGAGAAAGTAGCCGGACGCGGTGTAGCGATTCTTAAGGAAGCTGGAATTGAAGTGACAATAGGGGTGCTCGAAGACGAATGCAAGGAACTGAACCCGACGTTTTTGACAGCGCATACTGAAGGAAGAGCCTGGGCAACCCTTAAGTGGGCACAGTCGGCCGACGGGTATATCGATCGGCGGCGTTCTGCCGACGAAGCTGCCACGCGGTTTTCCACAGATTTAACATCGATGTTGGTTCATCGGTTGCGTTCGCTGCATGATGCGATACTCGTTGGTAGCGGTACAATGATCAGCGATCGACCGCGGCTAAACGTGCGCCTCTGGGAGGGGAGAGATCCTCGCCGTTTCGTTGCCGATCGGAGTGGTATTCTGCCTGAATCTGCAACCGAGAGTTTCACTGTGCTTGGCGCCTGTGGAACCACACCGGCCGAGTATCTTGCAGAAATATACAGGCAAGGATGCACATCGGTTCTGGTGGAAGGTGGAAGCCGGTTGTTGCAGTCGTTCGTCGATGCGGGAGCATACGATATGATTCGCGTTGAAACGGCTCCAATGATGCTTGGCGGAGGCGTCACGGCTCCTCGCTTAGGTGCTACACCCGTATTGACAGAGTATATCGACGGCCGGCGAATTGACTATTACGGGAAAGTTCCATGGTATTGTAAACTTTAAAGACATTTCCGATGTTATACCGTAAACAATACTCATCACAATGGCTAACATCGGAAACAAAAAAGTGCTTGGCGCGGTTGCGCTTGTGGTAATAATGCTTATGGCATGCGGAGATTCGCTGTGGGACGATCTGCCTTCTCCAATCTCGCAGTTTGTCACAAAGTATTATCCAAACACTTCAATCGCAAGCTATAGCGATGCAAATGGGGTCTACAAGGTTACGATAAAAAGTGGACCGACAATGACATTCGATTCAGACTATAACTGGACAATGGTCGACGGCAACGGTGTGGCTCTTCCGGCAATATTTGTGTTGAACGAGATGCCTGACATATATAATTTTTTACTTGCACGCGACGAGGTTAACACAGTGATGAAAGCCGACAATCAGCCACGTGCAATCTATGTGACGCTACCAGACCGCTGTCTGGAGTATATCAAAGAAACCGGCGAAATACGCCCGTATATTCCTGAAAAGTAAAATTTATACATTTAAAATTTATTAGCCTTGATGTGCCGGATTTTGGCTTACATCAAGGCTAATTTTGTATTGGCTTTCACGATGGAGCCGGTCATAGTTAATATTTAAGCATATGAGTTTTGTACTGATTGGAATTATGTTTCTCGCCTGGTTAGGTCAGGCGCTCAAAGATGGTGCTGACATTTAGCAGCGGTGCCAAAGAAAAGATCACCAATGCAACAGTGGTGCATTTATTTACGACTGACAATAAGAGGCTGCGCCTATTTTGACACAGCCTCAAGTGACAAATTTACAAAAAGAATCTGTTTTCAAAATTTTTGTTTAAGATTATTTGGGTTTGCAATTGCGTTGCTCCATCACTTTAAATGAACCCCGGGCGGAAAGAAGTTGTTTTTAAAATAAAAATGTTAAAATAAGTAATAAAACAAAAATATGGCATCTAATTCTGTTGCAAAGCCGCTGACGGGTGCAGTGTCGCCCGCGCCGAAGCATTATTGGCTTTTCGTAGCTTTTATTGCTATTATCGGGGCTTTTTCATCGCTTGTAAATGATATGTATCTACCAACGATTCCCTCGATGATGAAGGAATTTCACACAACTCCGTCGATGACCCAAATGGGAATTTCAATGGCAATGGCGGGTATGGGACTTGGGTCGGTGTTGTGGGGATCGGCCAGCGACAGATATGGCCGTAAACCGGTGCTGATAGTTTCGCTGATAATCTTTGTGTTGTCGACGGCACTGTCGCTATTTTCCGGCAGCATAACATTTTTCATAGTGTGTCGTTTGTTTCAAGGACTTGGCGCCGGAGGTGCGATGGTGCTGTCCACATCTATTCCGGCCGATGTGTATATGGGGCGCCAACTTGCCAAACTGATGGCTATAATGGGAGCAATCAATGGTGTCGCTCCTGCGCTCGGGCCGGTAGTTGGTGGCTTTATGGCCGATTGGGTTGGCTGGCGCGGCATTTTTGTTGTATTACTCGTGATAGGTGTTGGTATGACATTTTGGACAACCCGATATAACGAAACTCTTCCGCCGCAGCGCCGCTTGCAGGCTCGCAGTCTTGATGATTATCTGAAAGCCTATCGGTCGCTGTTCTGCAACCGACGTTTCATGATATATGTGACTATTAAAGCTGTGGCTATCGGGTTGCTGTATGCTTACATTGCTTCCGCACCGTTTATAATACAGTCGCATTATGGTTTTAGCGCCATGGCTTTCGGCTTGATTTTCGGAGGCAATGCATTGGCGATGGGTGTCGGTTCATCGCTTGCACTGAAATTCAAGGTGATGAAGCAGGGCATGGTAGTAGGATGTGTGGGAATGTTTGTATTTGCCGTAGCGGAGGCTTTCGTTATGTGGAATCAGTCTTCTTTTCTGTTCTATGAGCTGTGTGCAGTGCCTATGTTGCTTTTTTCTGGTATGATATTCTCCAGCGCAAACACATTATCGATGGAAGTCGGCCGCGAAGAGGCAGGCACGGCATCTGCCATATTGAGTGTTGTCAAATACGCATTCGCCGCAATTGTTTCACCGTTGGTAGGCTTGGGCAACATGTTCCATTCGGCAGCAATCGCATTCGTAGCCGTGACTTCAGTTGCGTTGGTTCTTGCTTTTTTTGCCTACCGTCTGCCTGCTTTGGCCGATATGCAGCGCTCAAAATAAAGAAAAATTATAGGCGAAAAATATTAGAGAAAAATTTGGTTTATAAAATAAACTATATTAATTTTGCTTCCGGAATAAGAGCGGAATCGCGCGACCGCTCTTTTTTAGAGCTAAATGGTTTATAAAATAAACCAAATGTCAAATTCTCAAAATCCTGTAATAATGGAAGATAAAAAATTAACTGAAAAAGAGAGTATTGAAGTGATAACTTCGATGATCGCCCGCACGAAAAAACACTTTACCAAAGGAGAAGGAAATATGCTGCTTTTCTGGGGCTACCTGTGTGTAATTGTCGCCGTTATCCAAGTAGGTTGCAGCTATATCAGCTACGGCATGGGTGTAGAAATTCCCTTTTCTTCACAAATTGTCTGGTGGTTGATTCCTATTATTGGAATTCCATATACATTAGTAGTGAAAAGTCGGAAATGCAAACTACGTAATGTCATGACATACACCGACAGATTGTCAATTACACTGTGGAATTATGTACTATGGATAGCCCTGGTAATTATGATTGTAGGCGCCGTGTTTTTCTTGTCCGGCTTTAATGTATGGTATGTTATGATGCTGTTCTCGTTTTTTATGGTCGGCATGGCAGTGTCTGTACAAGGAATGGTAATTAAGGAGAAATCAATGATCATAGGGGGCGCTTTCAGTGTACTATCCGGTGCATTTCTTGTATCGGGTATAATAATAGGCGCTTCATGGCTGATGGCGTTCACGGTGCCTCTGTATATAATATCATTCATATTAATGATGATAATTCCCGGTCATATTCTAAACCATAAAGCGAAACAAGAATGAAAGAACTGGATCCGCTTCTACATTCGCAACTCCGGCTTGCAATAATGTCCATTCTGATGAATGTGGAAGAAGCAG
>CAYQYL010000068.1:0-12057 GCA_964421745.1 uncultured Muribaculum sp.
ACCGCCCCCTTCACAGCGAATGCTGACGGAACACACCGTCGGCATTCGCTTTTTTTGTGCATATGATATTTTATTCATCGGGTGATGGCGCAGGTGCATGATTTAGAAATCTGTAGTGATGTGGCACCTCTACGAGGCGCATTTACACTCTGCTGTTTAACAGGGGCTGCGAACCTCTAACGAGGCTCTTACCCCTGCTACTATTCTGGCGGCAGCTACGCAGCCTTTGCTGAGCAGCTTGCATGCATTTAGGGAGTGGGGCGGGAGGATTGATAATGCCCGTTTTGTAGAGGGTTGTCCGGCCGGACGACGATTATATAGTAACCGCGGTACGAGGAGCCTTGGCGACATGTGCCCGGCCACCGGAATATCCTCAGCGGCGTCTGTCAGACGCCGATTTACGCGATTGCAACGTGCGCAGAAACAATGCTATAACTATCCAAACTGGTAAACGGGCGTCCTCCAGACGCCATCATTACGTCACATATACCGGGCACGTGTCGCTGGGGCTCCACGTACCCGGTTACTGATTAATAACGTCCTGTCGGACGTCATACCGGCCGGACGTCATACCAGGTGCACCAAAAACGTCGCAGGTGGATTTCACCGTAGGCAAGGCACTGTAGGTGTAGCCAGAATGGTAGGCAGCTACGCAGCCTTTGCTGAGCAGCTTGCATGCATTAAGGGAGTGGTGCGGGAGGATTGATAATGCCCGTTTTGTAGAGGGTCGTCCGGCCGGACGACGATTATATAGTAACCGCGGTACGAGGAGCCTTGGCGACACGTGCCCGGCCACCGGAATACCCTCAGTGGCGTCTGTCGGACGCCGATTTACGCGATTGCAACGTGCGCAGAAACAATGCTATAACTATCCAAACTGGTAAACGGGCGTCCTCCAGACGCCATCATTACGTCACATATACCGGGCACGTGTCGCTGGGGCTCCACGTACCCGGTTACTGATTAATAACGTCCTGTCGGACGTCATACCGGCCGGACGTCATACCAGGTGCACCAAAAACGTCGCAGGTGGATTTCACCGTAGGCAAGGCACCGTAGGTGTTGCCAGAATAGTAGGCAGGGGTAAGAGCCTCGTAAGAGGTTTGCAGCCCCTGTAACCCGACGCGAGCAGAATGCGCCACGTCGTGGCGCCACATGAATAGCGATAGTGGATGCGCTTTTCTGCCAGCGAAACACAATTTTTTCGATTTTAACGGCATAACTTGTGTATGTGGCTATACAAACGTTACACAATATGCTTAAGGCATAGGTGTGGTATTATTGCAGTGACAGAGTGGTGCGTGGTTGTTGCCGATTGTGTGGGATTTGGTGGTGTTATGCTTTCTTTGCGCGGTAGCCGATTATAAGGTTGCGTGTGTAGGCCACAAGGCCGAATGCCTGACCGAGGATAAGAACGGGGTCGTGGCGGACTATTGCGTATGCGACGATTATTACGGAGCCTGTGAGGCTAATTATCCAGAAACCGGCGGGGAGTACGGATTCATGTCGCTTGACTGAGTAGAGCCACTGGTAGATGAACCTGAATGTAAAAATGATTTGTCCGGCTGATCCAAATATGATGAGCCATAGCGGAACGTCGCCGCAGAAAAAGCGGTTATACCAGCCTTGGACGTCGTTAAGCACCATTAATATGGCTAACATCGGTATTGCCAGGAGCAGGATGCGTGCGGAAGCTGGAAATTTTGTCCACACCCCTTTGGCCGACAGGTTCCAGATGTAGACGTAGTAGGAAATGAATTGGCCGAGTATAATTGCGAAATCGTTGCGTAGCCAGCCGTAGGAGAACAACAGTAGTGAGCCGATCAGTGAGAGCACCCAGAACACTGTTGGCGAGAGTACACGCCGTGCCCGTTCCGACATTATCCACTGAACGAGTATTCGCGCAGAGAAGAAACATTGTGCGAGCAGTCCGACGGCGGTTACGAGCAAGTTCATTTCTGTTCTGTGAGGTCGGTTATGCCAATGCTATAGTTGAAATAGCGCTTTTTCATCCAGCGATAGGCGAAGCAGTCGACAAACGGTGCGACAAGGCGGTTGCTTAGATTGAATTTCGACTGGTCGGCTACGCGAGGATAGTGTTTTACCGGAATTTCGACAAAGCGTCCGTTCTGGAGCTTTATCAGAGCCGGCAGAAAGCGGTGCATCCCGGTGAAGAAGGGAATGCGTTTGGCATAGTCGGTGCGAATGATTTTGAGCGGACAGCCGGTGTCGGTTGCTGTGTCGTGGGTCATCATGCGGCGGAAACCGTTGGCAATTTTCGACTGCAGGCGTTTAAATCCGGTGTCTTTACGGTTGGCGCGTATTCCGGCGGCCAGTTCGTGGTTTTCCATTTGCGGAATGAGCAGATTGAAGTCGTCGGGACGCGTCTGCAGGTCGGCGTCGATGTAGCCCACCAGATCCGAGAATGTCGCGTCGATTCCGGCCTTTATCGCAGCCGACAGTCCGGTGTTCTGAGCGAGTGCTATGTAGAAGAAATCCGGATTTCGTTCGCAGATCTCCTTTATTCGTTTCAGGCTGCGGTCTTTCGAGCCGTCGTCGACAAAAAGGACGCATGTTTTGCACAATGCCGTCGGCAAATATGCCCCCAGAGTCGATTCGAGGGCGGCCATGTTGTTTTCCTCGTTATAGACCGGAACGACTATCGTCAGGGTGTAGTTGGCTGTCTGGTTCATTCTTTGGCTTTTAGTATGGTTAAGTGGTAAACCACGTTATTGTTGTGTCGCATATTCCCTTTGGGGCGTCGGTTGTCGTCGAACAGTCCCACGTATGTGGTGTCGATCTGTTGAATCACATCGGCGGGCAACTCCTCAGAGGCGTAGCGGTGGGTCATCACTGCACACGGTAGAGATGTCATGACAGCTGTTGAGTCGCTGAAATCGAGCGGTTTAATTTTCCTGTGTGCCGAATAGACAAGCTCGATGCGTATAGGTTCGGCCGCGTTATAATAGAAGGGTACGTTGTCGAGCTGATGCATGTCGCGCGTCAGGCCGATGCTGCGCATTTCAGGGTTGTTCACCAGTCGGCCTACAGCCGGCATTGCCAGGCACTCGGCGCCGGCAAAAAGAAGCGCCACGCCCCAGGCTATCATCAGCGCCGACCGCGCCTTCGTAGCGCGGACAATCATGAATGCCGACACAGCAGCGCAGCACGTCATGCCTATCGCCGCCCACAGGCTTAAAATGCCGTTAACAGCCAGATAGATCGCGAAGACCACCACGGCCACACAAGCCACGGCCAGACTCCAGCCGTTGATGCCGAATGCCGCCTTCACAAAGCGCGACGCACGACGGTCGGCAAATGCCTTGCGCCACTCGCCGAACATCGCCGCTATCGACAGCGACGCCGGTATGAGTATCGGCAACAGATAGCGGTTTTTCTTCTCGGGCAGCAGCGACAGAAGCACCAGTGCCACCAGCAGCCACAACAGCGGCAGCCGCAACGAAGGCGACAACTGTTTCCAGCCCTTAACGGCAGCGTAGACCAGCACTGTCAGCATCGCCACCGACCAGATGCCCGTTTCCAGGAAGAAAGTCCAATAGTAGTACCACGGCCGCACATTATGGTTGAACCATGCGCCCGACTCCTTACCGGCCACGCTTGCCAGCGCTTCGGGACAGGTCAGATGTATGTAGACATACCACCACGCCCCCAGCACGAGCGCCACCGCGGCCATCGCACCGACCGGCAGCCATTTGCCGCGCATCCGCGGACGCATCTCCACTCCATAGGCTATCAGAAAACTCAGCAGCAATCCGTAGAGCGACACGGGGCCTTTACTCATGATCGACAGACCCATCATCACTCCCGCGCCCAGCAGCCGGCTCCACTGCGCTCCGGGGCGCGCCAGAGCTTCGGCAAGCAGATAAATTCCGCCCATCATAAAAGCGTGGCAGTAGATGTCCCACGAAGCCGTGCGCCCCATCAGCACCATGTTGTAGCACGTGCACAGCACCAGCGTAGCCACAATCGGGTTTATACCGGTCACCCGCTTGGCAAATCTGTAGAAAAAGGCAACCAGCAACACAGCCGCCAGTCCGGCCATGGCACGCTGCAGAAACAGTGAGTCGGGGCTCAACATTTCGGCTACGGCCGTAGCCCACGTTGGCAGCGGCGGCTTCTCCAGGCGCAGATCGCCGTTCATGGTTGTCACAACCCAGTTCCCGTCATAAACCATTTCACGCGCCGTAATAATGTTGCGCGACTCCATAATGTCGGGCACCAGCACATGGTTGTTCACAAAAAATGTGATGACTACAAAAACGGCAAGCAGCCATTTTTCGTACTTCTTTGCTCTATCAGGCATTGGCAATGTCATTATAATACAACGCAAATTTACAAAATTAAACTAAACCACCAATCCTCTCCGACCCTCCGACCCACAAAAAAGCCCATAACCCGAATTATTCACCTGTCGGATCCTATAGTTATTATGAATTAATAGTGAAATTATAAATACGTATGAAAATTATTTGTTTTTTACAAATTACATTTATATTTGCAAATATAATTTATAATGTTAATGAACTCACCTCTCAATTAATTTACTATGAAATATTTATGTGCTATAATTACATTAATGACATTGGCATTAAAATCATTTGCTATAAGTGCTTCGTATGATGAACGACTTGAACTTATAGGGGTTATTAGTTATTTGTCTGGTTTCAATGAATATGGGAATCATTATCGTAATCCACATTATTTTAAAGATATAAATGATTTTTTTGAATCTGTTAAAAAACATCCGGTAACATCAAAGATGCAGCAACTCCGTAAAGAAAATGGAATCGGCTATGATGCGCCGATGTCGCTTGCACTGCATCTAAAAAAATATAATGAACAATACAAATTGAGTGAAGATTGTAATTTTCTTGAAGAACGTTGGAACAACATCAACATGGACACAGTTATAGCTCTTATAAACGATTTCTATAAAGAATCTAATTTTAGCAAATTCTATAATGATCACCAAGAATACTATCAACGTAATTGTATCAAGCATGAAAACATATTTTATAATAAGCTTAACGAATCTTGGTATACAAATTTTTATGGAACCTCTCCAGAGGAAAAATTTGAAGTATATGTATGCTTCACAAATGGTGGGCAGTGTTACGGAATAAAATTTTACGAAGAAAACAATAAACCGGTAGCGAGTAGTATAATTGGCGCTATTATAGATGAAGAAGAAAATGTTTTTTACGAAAAAACACCAGACTCTATAGTCAATCTTATAGTTCACGAATTCAATCATTCGTTCATTAATCCTTTATTGGATGTGAATGCTCCGTACTATCAAAGTCTGAAAAATATAGGACCGCATCTTGCTTATTATGGCGCTGCAATTAGTCGATTTCAGCCGTATAAGACATGGGAAACAATTTCAAATGAATCGTTAGTTAGGGCAGTTGTATTAAATTATCTCATAGATAACAATCATTCTAAACAAGAATTGCAGAGTGCGATTGACCGAGAAGTTATGAGTGGTTTTGTTTGGGTTCCTATGTTGGCAATTAAGTTAGAAGAATATAAAAATCAGCGAGATAAATATCCGACATTAAGGGATTTTTATCCTGAAATTGTTAAATTTTATCATGAGCTTACACAACCCCAAATAAAGGCAATAACATCATTAATAAATCAAGCCCAGTGAGCGTTGAAATTAAATTAGAGTATTCGATGCATTATATGTGTCGATTCATTCTCCATAGATTATAAAACTTGCTAAAAATAATACCGCTTGGAATTGTATGTATTTCGTTTATATCTAAAAAATGCACATCTGCTAAATATTACTACAGGGGTCGTTAATTAATTATGAAAATATTTGTTTTTTTACAAATTGCATTTATATTTGCGTAATTATGTGATCGTTCATCGTATTGAACTGAAATATCAATACTTTTGAGGTTGGGTTACGTAATTATAATGAAATTACAATGTCACAAACCGGAAGGATTTGCGGAGTATAATAAACCAATTAAATTAATGCTGTATGATAAACAGGGTATTTGCATGCTTGATATTTTGCGTTCTGTGCGTGGCTTCTGCCAATGCCCAGCATAAAGTCAGAGGACGTGTAAAAGGACCGGATGGCAACGCGGTTGAATATTCAAGTGTGAGGGTGCTGACAATGGATTCCACATACGTTTCAGGAACACATACTGACGAAAAAGGACGATATTTTTTGAATTTAAAAAACAACGGTAACTACTTAGTACAATTTAGCGCAATAGGTTATGATCCACAACAAGTCACAATTACCGTTGTCGAGCCAACAACAATTTTAGTTATACCTACAGTTCGGTTAAATGTCAATTCCAAACAGCTTTCAGAAGTAACGGTGACGGCCGACCGTATGACTCGCATCGACAATCATCTGCTGATTATTCCCGACAAAACGACTGTGAAACATTCTTTTTCGACCTATGAGCTGTTGAATAATCTGATGCTGCCCGGTTTTGATGTGAACAGTAATTCAGGTGTGGTCACACTTTTCGGTAAAGATGTAACGATTTATGTCGACGGTGTGCCGCCCGACTATAATATGGTCAGGAATCTCCGGGCAAAGGATGTAGAGAGAATCGAATACCATGATGTTCCGACGGGACGCTATTCAAACGATTATGCGGCGATAAACTTCATAATGCGCAAATATAAGTTCGGCGGCTATGCCAACTTCGACGCACAGCAATGTATAGGACTTCTTAATGGAACCTATAACGGATATGCCCAGTTTGTCAGAGGCAACACACAGTATCATGTCACGGGAGGATATTCGATGTGGGATATGGCTCGCGACGTTGTGAATTCGAGCGAAAAGTATAAATTCCCCGACAATCCTGTCGACCGCACCAACAAAAATCAGGGTGGAAACACCAAACAGAATACGGAGTATGGCCAGATTCGTATAAATAATTCAAATGAAAAACGACAATTGTCTTTTCTGGCTTCCGTGATACATAACAATTCTGACAAAAACAGGCATAGGCTGCAAATATATTCGTCGCCTTATGATATAGAGGAAAAAACATATTCGTTGGATAAGAAAAGATATGTAGCGCCCTCTCTATGTGGATATGCTTATTTTAATCTCCCCAAACAACAGTGGACGCAAGTTTACGCACAAGCAAATTATTCCAGACAAAAAAGAACTTCCCTCTACAGTGCTGGTGACAACAGTTTGCCAAACAATTCGGAAGAAGATTATTTATTTGCAATAATATCGGCCGGCTACGGCAAGACATTCCGTCACAACAATTCACTATATGCAACTGTGCAGGAATATTTTACAACTTCTTCCATTAATTATGGCGGTAGCTACTCAGGAAAACAGAAACTGTGGAACTCAGTTGTCTGGGCAGGAGGTCAGTACAGACACCAGATCAAGCGAGTTGCGCTAAATGCCAATGTAGGATTCACCATAACCAAAACGCATGTGCATGGCGGTGACAATTCAACGGATGTGAATCCGAATATGTCGGTCGAGGCGGTTTATCGTCCAACAAGCAAACAGCAGCTGCGAGCCAACATGATGATCGGTCTTTCGACGGTCGGGATGGCGTATTTGAACGATGCCGAGGTGCAGACCGATTTCCTGAACGCACGTCGTGGAAATCCGAATCTGAACAGTAACATTCACAGGTATGGCTATACGCTTAACTACAGTCTGCAGTTTGGTCGATTCAGCGCAGCTACAAACCTGAACTACGGGTGGGACGACAATGCCGTTTTCAATTATTACATGTTCGGAACCGACAAACTGATACAGACTTTTGAAAACGGAACGCGCTACTATTTCAATGGCGATTTGTCGCTGACATGGAATGCCTGCAAAACTTTCCGGCTAAACGCCAACGGCAAATACAACTTCACCGAAAGCAAGTCGTTTATGAAGCGCAGACTCGACAATTTCGGCGGTTCGCTAAACGCGATGCTGTTTCTTGGCGAATTCATGATAAACACCGCTTTCCATTTACCACAGGAAACAATGAGCGGCTGGGCCATAACGAAAAGCCCGTTCAAATACAGTATCGATGTCAACTGGAATCACAAAAACTGGAGTGTTAAAGCGTGGATGACAAATCCCTTCAACCACATAGTGGAAAAGGTGACGATGAATGTTCCGCAGCTAAGCCAGTACACCGAAACCCGCAAGGCGCGCAATGCAATGGTGAAAGTGACCTACACCTTCGACTTCGGCAAGAAAGTGCAACGCTCCGGTGTCGACCGCGTGAACACCTCCACAAGCTCTGCCGTGCTATAAATTCATCAAATGCAAGATTATAGCAAAATAAGCATACATCCTCTCGATTCAATCGCTAATGTTTTTCGGTACCTGTTTTGCGGGGTGCCGAGGCAGAAGTAAAGGGGAAATGTCTTGTTAGATTTGTGGCGATTGATTAAATTTGCAAAAATTTGACAGAGGATGACGACTCCTGTCGCCTAAAATTAATAAAAAATTGCATTACGAATTATGTGCGGAATTGTAGGATACATAGGCAATCAGCAGGCCTATCCGATACTGATTAAAGGACTGCACCGTCTGGAATATCGCGGCTACGACAGCGCCGGCGTGGCGCTGATTAACAGCGACAACCAGCTCAATGTTTATAAAAGCCGCGGAAAGGTCAGCGAACTCGAAAACTTCTGCGAGTCGAAGGACACGACCGGCACTGTAGGTATTGCCCACACGCGCTGGGCAACCCACGGCGAACCAAACGACCGTAACGCCCACCCGCATTACAGCTCGAACCGCCGCATTGCTATCGTGCACAACGGTACGATTGAAAACTACACGGTGCTCAAGGAAGCGCTTCAGGAGCATGGATGCAAATTCCAGTCGGACACCGACACGGAAGTGGCCGTGAAGCTGATTGAATATATCTACGAAAACAACGAGTGTTCGCTTGTCGATGCCGTGCGCGAGGCGCTGAATCAGGTTGTCGGCGCATACGCGATCGCTGTTGTCAGCACCGACGACCCCGACATGATTATTGCCGCGCGCAAGAGTTCGCCCCTGGCTATCGGTCTTGGCGACGACGAAACATTCCTTGCTTCCGACGCATCGCCGATCATCGACCACACAAACCGCGTAGTGTATCTGCGCGACGATGAGATAGCAATCATCCGACGCGGAGAACCCCTGCAGGTTATTAAAAACGACAATACCCCTTCCGACATCGACATACAGACACTGCAACTGTCGGTGTCGCAGCTTGAAAAGGGCGGATTCCCTCACTTCATGCTCAAAGAGATTTTCGAGCAGCCAAACACGCTTCACGACTGCATCCGCGGCCGTGTTGTGGACAACGGAGGCCGCATCCAGCTGTCGGGAATCGAGGACAACGCGGCGCGTTTCATCAACGCCCGTCGCGTGGTGCTCGTAGCCTGCGGAACGTCGTGGCACGCCGCGTTGATCGGCAGCCGGCTCATCGAATCGTTTGCCCGCATTCAGGCCCGCGTCGAATATGCCAGCGAATTCCGCTACGCCAATCCGGTGATTAACTCCGACGACATAGTCATTGCCATATCGCAGTCGGGCGAAACGGCCGACACCCTTGCCGCTATCAAGCTCGCCAAGCAGCACGGCGCGTTTGTCTACGGAGTCTGCAACGTTGTCGGATCGTCGATTGCACGCGCAACCGACAGCGGAACATATATCCACGTAGGTCCTGAAATCGGGGTGGCTTCGACAAAAGCGTTCACCGGACAGGTGACGGTGCTGGCAATGATGGCCATGGCCATGGCGCAGCTGAAAGGCACGATGACGGCCGACGATATCCGTCCGATAGGTCAGGCAATCGGCCGTATTCCCGACCTGATCCGCGAAACGCTCGAACTCAACGACCAGATCAAAGCAATGTCGGGCGTCTACACCTATGTCCACAACTTCCTCTATCTTGGCCGTGGCTACAACTACCCGTCGGCACTCGAAGGTGCGCTCAAATTGAAAGAAATCAGCTATATACACGCTGAAGGCTATCCTGCTGCCGAAATGAAGCACGGCCCTATCGCGCTCATCGACCGCGAACTGCCAACTGTTTTCATCGCCCCCAACGACGAGCTCCACGGAAAGGTTATCTCGAACATCCAGCAGGGGAAAGCCCGCGGAGGGTCAGTGATAGCTATCGTTACGCGTGGCGATGAAGTGATTCCCGCAATGGCCGACCACGTAATCGAGATTCCGTCTGTTCCGGAGTGTCTGTCGCCGATAATCGCATCGATACCGCTCCAGCTGCTGGCCTATCACATTGCCGTCAAGAAGGGCTGCGATGTCGACATGCCCCGCAACCTTGCAAAATCAGTCACAGTCGAATAATAGCTTACCCCACAGATATTCCGCACATCCCCGCCGGCCGGTCTGGCCGCGGGGATGTGCGTTTTCATATTTATTGCAATATGCCCGATATTTTTTTGGAAAAAACAGGGAGCATTCCGCCAAATTGCCGTAACTTTGCCTAATAAAATCAGAGCGCAATGAACCCGTTGAATTCCCGGCACGAAGATATTCTTCGCGGCACGGCCCGGCAATTGAGCCGGAGCGACCAGTTAACAAATATATGCCCGTCGCAGTGGCAAGGCGAGCCACTGCCCTCGCATAGTGCTATAAAAGAGATTGTAACTCTTTGCCGGGCACTTGTATTCCCCGGATTTTTCGGCGACAGCACAGTTTCCCGTGCCAACATTACCTACCATGCCGGGCTTTGGACCGAGCGGCTTTACACACTTTTGTGTGAGCAGATTCATGCAGGGTTGTCGATGGGCGAATGCCGTAGCAAAGTTAGCGACAACATGAGTTTGCGCAACACTCTGGCTGCCGACAAAGCAGCAGCGTTCATCGAACAGCTGCCGGAGTTGCGCGACATGCTCAACGACGATGTGACGGCAATGTACCACGGCGACCCCGCAGCAAACTCCAAGCAAGAGATCATTTACTGCTATCCGGGTCTGCGCGCTATCTCGGCCTACCGCATAGCCAATTGCCTCCACCGCCTCGATGTGCCGATTATTCCACGCATGATTTCCGAATTGAGCCACAGCGAAACCGGTGTCGACATACATCCTGCCGCAACAATTGGCCGCAACTTTACGATCGACCACGGAACGGGTATCGTTGTCGGCGCGACCGCAATAATAGGCGACAATGTGAAAATCTATCAGGGTGTCACCCTCGGAGCACGCAGCTTCGACCTTGACGAAAAAGGCAATCCTGTCAAAGGTGTGCCACGTCATCCGATAATCGGCAACGGCGTAGTGATATATTCAAACGCAACAATTCTCGGCCGAATCACAGTTGGCGACAATGCCGTTATCGGCGGTAACATCTGGGTGACCACCGACGTGGCTCCCGGCGAGAAAATAATCCAGGCAAAAGCAAACAATGTTCTAAGACTAAGAGCAGACTGACCAATGAATACCGACAAATTCGAACTCGTAGCAAAAACTTTCCAGGGACTTGAGGATGTGCTCGCACAGGAGCTCATCGATCTGGGTGCCGAAAATGTGACCCCAGGACGCCGTATGGTGTCGTTCACCGGCAATAACGAAATTCTGTATAAAGCGAATCTGTGTTGCCGCACTGCACTCAGAATCCTGAAACCGATATACAAGTTCACAGCCTCGGATCCCGACAGGCTGTATGAGATGACAAAAGAATTCGACTGGACTACAGTACTGTCGCCCGACAAGACATTCTCGATCGACCCGGTTGTTAATTCCGAATCGTTCAACCATTCGCGCTATGTCACCTACCGTGTCAAGGATGCTATAGTCGACTTTTTTCAGGACCGTTTCGGTCAGGGAGTCCGTCCCGGGGTGAGGTTGCAGGATGCCGATGTGATGATAAACGTTCACATCGACGGCACACGCGTCACATTGTCGCTCGATTCGTCGGGTGAGTCGCTCCATAAACGCGGCTACCGTGTTGCCCAGACCGAGGCACCGATAAACGAAGTCCTTGCTGCAGGCATTCTGCTTAAGACCGGCTGGAAAGGCGAATGTCCGTTGGTCGACCCGATGTGTGGCCCGGGCACA
>CAYQYL010000069.1:0-918 GCA_964421745.1 uncultured Muribaculum sp.
TCGACCGGTGGTGGAGCTCTCCTCGAAGCAATCGAAGGTAAAGTGCTTCCAGGCGTAGCAGCTATCAAAGGCTAATAACTCAACGTTAATTTCATAATGCCCTGTCGTAGTATCAATTGAAAGATACAGACAGGGCTTTTTGCTATTATAATGGATATAGATTCGGAATTCTGGAAATGGATTAAGCAGAATGCTGAAAAGGACCCCTCTAAACTGAGATTGAAGGGTGGGGGGCAACCTTGGCTCAATCTGGCTATTCTGCAGATAGAATGCCGGCGTAAGGCTTCCGCTAAACTTCCGGAAGAATTGAAATGCAAAAGATTCATTTTCCCTACTGCATTATCGGCGGAGCAGTGTACGTCGGATGCTGTCGCCGCACTGCATGCGAGCCTTGTAAATCAGGGAGATAGGGTTTTAGACCTTACATCGGGGCTTGGCATAGATGCATTTCATATTGCCCGAAAAGCTTCTACGGTCACTTGTGTTGAAATCAACCCGGAAGTTGCTGAGGCACTGAAATATAATGCTGATGCATTAGGCTGCCCGAATGTGAATGTTGTGTGTGCCGACTGCGTTGAGTATATCGCTACCGTAGCCGACAACGCCTTCGATGTTGTTTTTATTGACCCGGCACGGCGCTCGGCGGATAACCACCGTTTGTTTTCGCTGCGCGATTGTCAACCCGATGTGGTTCTGATGCTGACACAGATCGCTCGCATCGGGCGTCGACTGATAGTAAAGGCTTCACCGATGCTTGATATTACGGCTACTTTGCGCGACTTGCCCGGAACTACAGATATTTTTGCAGCGGGCTCGAAAACAGAGTGTAAGGAATTGCTTTCTGTTGTCGGGTTGGGTGCTTATGTGGGGAGCGATCCCGCAACGATACATGTGTGGACACCGGAACAGGAGTTTTCG
>CAYQYL010000069.1:928-12009 GCA_964421745.1 uncultured Muribaculum sp.
TACGCAATCGGAAGAAACACAGTCGACTGTTATCTACGGAAAGCCTGAAAAGGGATGGTATTTGTATGAACCCTGGGGGGTGACGCAAAAAGCTGCACCTGTGAAACTGTTGTCGGAACGGTTCGGTCTGTTTAAACTGGCTCCGAACACCCACCTTTACACATCGCCGGAAAAAGTAGATGACTTTCCAGGGAATTGTCGCGAAGTTGTGGATGTGCTTCCTTATGCCTCAAGAATACTGAAAACATTTGTTCGTTCATATCCTAAGATAGATGTTGCAACCCGCAACTTTCCGGTGTCGGCCGACAGCCTGCGAGCAAAACTTCGGGTTTCTCAGGCCGGAGCTGACGGGATGCGTCTGTTGGCTACAACTACTTTGAATGAAGAAAAGCTGTTGCTTGTTCTTCGGTGACGACCAGCTTGTGAAACAGTGGCTGGTATGTGCATGTGACAGGCCTAAACGAAGTACTGGCCCTCTTCGCGAAGTCTTTTGCGGAGAAAATCGGTGTCGATTTTGTGGACATCGTTTCCAGTCTGGTTAATAGAGTGTACTGCTGCCATTCCTGCTGCTTCACCTGTTACAAGGCATGGAGGCATTACCCGAAGGCTGCCGAAAGCCTCTTCGTCGGTTGAGATGCATCGGCCGGAGGTTAGTAGATTTTTCAGTCCTTTAGGGGTGAGACAACGATAGGGAATTCCATGTGATTCACCTTTCCGATAGCGAGTTTCTTTGTGTCCGGCTTTGTGGACATCGATGTAATAGCAGTTGCGACCGATCTCATCATCGAAGCTGCGGCGTTTCATCCAGTCGTCGATAGTGAATGTATAGTCGCCTTCTATGCGGCGACTATCTCTTACACCAAGCAGAGATGCAGTCTTTACGACAAATGCACTACCGAATGTCTGCGGCTGGAACTCTTTGAGGGCTTCAAGATATTGTTCTGCAATCTCACGGCCGGTCGCCATTGCTGTTGTTACGGCCCATGGGTCGGTGGAGTCAACATTAACGATGTGGCCGGCATTGAATTGCACGACTCCTGGTCCAACCAGGTTGCTACAAAGGTGGCTGTCGATCAATGGATATTTACCGGAGGCTATAGCGGCGTAGACAGGACTTTTGGGATTGCTTGTGTGGAGTGATGGCCCATTGGTGTAATGGTATGTGTCGACGTTGGCCAATGAAAAGCACAGAGTTGAGTTCTGGACTTTGCCGTCGTCATCGCCACGTTTGAACTGTGCTCCGGCCCATGCGGCAACATCGCCGTCGCCAGTTGCATCGATGAAAACTTTTGCTTTGAAAGCGGTGAGCCCTGATTTATTGGCAACTATGATAGCATCAATTGTGTCGTCGGCCGACTTTTCAACGCCTGCAACCCGGGAAAAGAACAGCACTTGTGCTCCCGAATCGGCAACCATTTTGTCGTAAACTTTCATGAGATATTCGGGCTGGATGTTTACCCAGTTGAGATTATTCCGGCCTTTTTCGTGAGGGACACCGAGTTTCGACGCATTGAAGATTTTTTCGGCAAGTCCACGGTAAATTATTTTTTCGCCGTCGGAAAACGGGCACCATGCGGGCACCATACCTGCTGTACCCATTCCTCCAAGTTGTCCCATGGCTTCAATAAGAAGAGTTTTTGCGCCCTCGCGAGCAGCAGAAATTGCGGCAGTACATCCAGCCGGACCGCCGCCGATAACAATTACATCCCATTGGTTGTCGACAGCAATGGGTGTGTTTTTCAGGTTAACGTTTGCGTGGCGCTTTTTGGCGTGCATGTCTAAGGCTGGTATTGCAAGTGCGGCTGTGATTAAGCCGGTTTGTTTGAGAAAATCACGTCTTGAAGTCATAGGATTGGTTATGAGGGTATATTGCGGATTATAAGAATGAAAACCACTTACCAAATTTACGTAATAATCATGATTTTAGCAAAAAAGTGACGATTGTGAATGTTAAAAATTCAATTAGCTCTTGACAAAGGGGTGTTTTGTATTGTAAATTTGCAATGCAATTAATCAAATGCAAAGAAAAGCACATAAAAACATGTCAAGAAAAAGAAGATGTAAATTTGACTCTGAGTGGGAGCAAGCATTATCGTTGTTGAACGATGAGGACGCGAGAAAAGCACGTTTAATCATTGAAAACTACCAGCAGACGGGAGAGATTCCGCATGGAATAGAGTCAAAATTCGAAATGATTTTGCTTCTTGTGAAGCCACTTATCGACCGCCGACGACGGGCAACAGAGTCGACACGGCGGCGCCGTTTATTGCTGTTGGAGCATCCGGCCATTGCAGCTTATAACAAGAGAAAAAGATTGGAGTTGAAGGCGCAATCTATATCGGAATTTGATCGTGATTATAGTTATGATCAGATCATGCAAGAGCCGGAGAAGCCAGTAGAGATTTTTAAGCCGTTCAATATGCTGCGATGTAGACCGGTGGAATATTGATGGGCGGGTTAGATTTAGTCATGTACCGGAAATACAGCCTGCGGGGTTTGTGGCACCACTATGTGGCGCATTTAGCTCGTGTCGAGTTTACAGGGGCTGCGAACCTCTAACGAGGCTCTTACCCCTGCCTACTATTCTGACGACATCTACGGTGCCTTGCCTACGGGAAGAGCTGAACCAAAAGGAACTTACGGTGTCGGCCTACGTGGAACGGGCTGGCAGGGTGGCCTGACTCGGTTCTGTATTGATGTCAGACCGGTTTACGGCGGTGTTGCATGCGGAGCGATTTCTGTTTGGCTACGTCCTGCATGTCGGCAGTTGTATCGAGCTCGTCGACGATTTCGACGCCGAGTATTGTTTCGATAACGTCTTCCATGGTTACAATGCCGCGAAGAGCTCCATATTGGTCGACGATCGTTGAAATGTGGTCTTTCTTTTTGCTCATCTGGCTCCAGATTTCAGAAACTTTCGCATCCTCGCTGAACGACATAATGGGTCGGGCAAGTTTGGAGAGTGTCATCATGTCGCGGTCTTCTGACAGATTACTGAGCACTTCATCTTTTAGGATATAGCCTGTGACATAGTCGCGGGTTTCGGAATAGATCGGGATTCGTGAGAATGGTTTGTATTCGTCGTGTTCAAAGAAGTCTTCGAGAGTCATGTTTTCGGGAGCCATTGCCACGACGATGTTGGGTGTCATTATTTGGGTTGCCTTGACATTTGCGAGTTTGATGAAGCTCTGAATCATGCGGCTTTCTTCTTCGGTTAGCTGCCCTTCTTCAACACCGACATCGACAAGCGCCGATACTTCTTCGCGGCTTACAACCGGAATGTGTTCTTTTGGCGTGATGAGTCGAGTGAGGTACTCGGCAAGAATCACTAGAGGGTAGGTGATCCACATGAGGACGCTGATGATACGGGTCGCGGGAAGTGCAAGCGAACGCCAGTATGAGGCGCCGATTGTCTTGGGTATGATTTCGGAGAAAACGAGTATCATCAGTGTCAGACCTGCAGAAACAAATCCGAACACAGCTTCTCCCCAGAGATTAACGGCCTGAGCACCGACGCCTGCTGCACCAATGGTGTTTGCTATGGTGTTGAGCGACAATATCGCTGCGATTGGTTTGTCGATATTATTTTTGAAATCGAGCAGTTTGGCAGCGTTTTTGTTGCCTTCGTTTTCCTTCATCAACACAAAAGAAATCGGAGTTGAAAGCAATACTGATTCGAGTATTGAACACATGAACGAAAGAAGGATAGCTCCAAACAGAAAAAGTAAAAATAGGGCCATATATTTATGGAGGATTGAATTTTGCTTAGAAGTTATGAGATTTGAATGTTGTTGCCGGATAGGCGCAGCCAATGTTTCCGCAGCCATTAGGCGCGGACATAATGCTGAAACCGGATGTGTGCTGGAAAGCGCTAATGCCGTGGTTTGGAGTTGTTTCAGGCTTTGCGCTGTTTATGATAGAATTCACATTACCCGCAGTTCCGAATACGGGTACAAACATAAAATTACGGGGTTCGGCAGGAGGTTCGGCTTTTTCGCCGACCGATTCGTTTGAGTTCATATCAATTGAAATAGATAATTCTTTGCGACAAAGTTACGCAAAAATCTTTCATTAACAAAATTTCTTATGATTGCCTTTTTTCTAAAAAGAAAAAATTTGCTTATTTTTGCATAATAACAAATATTCTGCATTATCACATATGAAATACATACTTTCTCTATTTCTGGTCGTTGCCATTGCATTGCAATCGCTTGGCCAGCATAAGCTTGCAAATGCATTGCAATCGGCCGATCAAAATCAGCAAATTATTAACGACCTTAAGAAGAACTATAAGAGTGTAAAGGTCGATGGTGATTTTATTATGGCAGTTGACAAGAAGAGCAAGGAGAATTGTGCATTTCTTTCCGACGGAACTCTACTGTACAAAGATCTCGGTTCTTTCGTTGTGAAGAAGGACTCAGTCTATGACGGGATGCAGCATTACATGATAAAAAATGCTTATTCAGGCATAAAGCTTGCACTTGTGGATAGAAACGGGAAGACGATAGTTCCTCGTCCAGAGAGTTTAGAGTATATTGGAAATGCTCATAGTAAAGTTTTTATGAATAAAACTTTCATGGGACCGGATCATAACAGATCATACCATAATACGGAAGTTTATTTGCCTGACGGAACACTACTTTTCAAGAGTAACCTGGCTGAAGGACTGGATCCTATTTACGATGATAATAATCTGTTTTTTATCGGAAGATCGAGCAGTGGCAGGCAAGTTTATAACAGACTCATAGATTCCAAGGGTAAGGTGTTGTTAGACTTGGGTGATTATATTTCGCACTATAAGTTAGGAGGAAAATATTATTTCACGACATATCGTCCGATTCCCGGAATAAAAGGCCTCACAAGTTATTCGCTTGTTTTCGATGAAGCCGGCAAAATGTTGCCTGGATTAAGAGCTACAGACTGGTATATCGAATTGGACGGAGAAGTGTTTTTTATACTTCAGAAATATAGCACAGGCTTCAATGGAAAGGTTGAAAAAGGTGATTGTTTTGTCTATTCTCCAGACTATGGTGAGATGATGCCATGGGCTAAGACCGACAAAGCTCTGGCTTTGCGAACCGAAAACGGGAAGAGAATGCTTGTGAAAACTTCTGAGAGCGGCGCGGAAGAAAAGTTAGCCTTGAGCAATGTGGCTCTGGCTCAGAATACTCCGACTGCTCCCAAACAGCAACCGGCTAAAGCTGTCGTGGAAAAACAGAGCAATCATACCAAGCCAGCAGTCAAGCAGACGGTTAATGATATTGATAATGATATCCCGAAAACCTCTGCATCACATGCCAATACGTTTGCGCTAATCATTGCCAATGAAAACTATCGCCGCGAAGAACAAGTGCCTTACGCGCTAAATGACGGCCGAATCTTTGCGGAATACCTCAGAAATACTTTGGGTGTGCCGGAAAAGAATATTCAGCTTTACACAGATGCATCGCTTAACGACATTAAATATGGTATAAACCGCCTCGCTCAGATTTGCGATGCTTTCGGGTCGGATGCTTCAGTGATTGTTTATTATGCCGGGCATGGCGTTCCTGACGAGAAGAGCCTCGACGCGCACCTTCTGCCTGTGGATGGTTATGGTTCAGATGCTTCGACAGGCTATTCGCTTAACAGTTTAATGGAATCTTTGAGCAGCCTTCCGGCTAAACAGACTGTGTTGTTGCTTGACGCATGTTTCAGCGGTTCGCAGCGCTCGGGCAAAATGATGGCGAGCAATTCGCGAGGCGTCAAGCTAAAGCCACGCTCAGCTGAAGTGGGGGGTAAGGTTGTTGTTCTTTCTGCGACGCAGGGTGATGAAACCGCCTATCCATTTGAAGGACAGGATCACGGGATGTTCACCTATTTTCTGCTGAAAAAACTGAAAGAGAGCAAAGGCAGTGTGACCCTCGGAGAGCTCTCGGACTATATCATTACTAATGTGAAACGGGCATCCGTTATCAATAACGAAAAAATTCAGACACCCACGGTTAAAGCTTCAGAAGCGCTCACAACTTCGTGGAGAAACTTAAACTTTGGCGAATAGAATTTTTAAGACTTTTTGTTCAGTCAAATGTCGGCGGTTTAAAAGCCGGATTTTGACAAGTGGGGAAAAATGTCTATTTTTGTAGCCTGATAACGGAATTCCTCTGAAAGAATGATTCTTAGAATTAAGCGTCTATATCTGTTCATGTTGCAGAGCTTTTTGCCTCTGTTTCTGATGACGTTTTTGATTTGTCTGTTTATCGTGCTCATGCAATTCCTTTGGCGCTATATCGATGATTTAGTTGGCAAAGGGTTGGAAGTGAGTGTGATTGCCGAGCTATTTTTTTATGCAGCTCTGACAATGGTGCCAATGGCTTTGCCTTTGGCCATACTTCTTGCATCGTTAATGACTTTCGGCAATCTCGGGGAACAGTTTGAGCTGACCGCTATGAAAGCGTCAGGCGTTTCGCTGATAAAGAGTATGAGGCCGCTGATTGTGCTGATGGTATTAGTGGCAATCGGAGCTTTCTTTTTCCAGAATAATGTATTGCCGGTTGCGCAAACCAAGATGTGGACGTTGCTCTACTCGATGCGCCAGAAGTCGCCTGAGCTCGATATACCGGAAAAGGAATTTTATGACCAGATAACGGGCTTCAATATTTACGTCAATAAGAAAGACCGTGATACGGGCATATTGCGCCAACTTCTCATTTACAATGTTGATAAAGGAGCCGACAATGCTACAATCATATATGCCGATTCGGGTAAAATGAGTATCACAGAGGATAAGGAGCATCTGTTTCTGACACTCTGGAACGGCGAACAGTTTGAAAACCTGAAGGAGCAGGGGGCAATGTCGGCAAATAACGTTCCTTACAGAAGGGAGAGTTTCACGGCGAAGGAGGTTATGATTGCTTTCGACGCAAATTTCACCCGTATGGATGAGAGCGGAATGCGTAGCCAGTATGTGGGTAAAAATATTACAGAGCTTCAGGCTACGATCGACTCGGTGAATGCGCGTGTCGACAGCATTGGAAACGGCTATAGCCGAGAATTGCTTGAAACGCGCTATTTCGGGGTCAATACGCAGACATACGTTGACACTGACTCCGGATTACAGTCGGTGAGGACTCCGGCAATGGTTCTTGAGCGACCCTTGAATATCGACTCTCTTTTCAACAAGGCAAACCCGGCAATGGAGAAATCATTGTTGAATCAGGCTCTTGCCAAGGCCAAGCGCGGAAAACAGGAGTATGAGTTCAAGGCTCTGACAATGAAAGATGAGAAGAAGTTGATCCGCCGCCATGCGATTGAGCTTATGAAGAAGTATACGCTCTCTATGGCATGTCTGGTGTTCTTTTTTATCGGAGCACCACTGGGAGCCATTATTCGTAAGGGTGGACTGGGAATGCCATTGGTGATATCGGTGTTCTTGTTTATTTTCTATTATATTATTGATAATACGGGTTATAAAATGGCGCGAGAAGGACACGTTGAAGTCTGGGAAGGAATCTGGCTTTCGACGTTTGTTCTGTTGCCGCTCGGAATATTTTTCACATATAAGGCAGTAAATGACTCAGCAGTGTTTAATCCGGATGCTTATCTAAACTTTTTCCGTCGAATTACAGGAAGAGCCGAAACGCGGCATCTCGAAGTGAAAGAGATGGTTATGGACGAAGTTGACGAGTCGCGTGCAAGAGAACTGGCTAATGGACTTATTAGCGAGTGTGATAATTTTCTTAATGAATATAAAGGTAGCCAATCATATACAACCTACTGGCTTCATGGTTATTCCCGCAACAAATTGCATGATATCAGTGCAAGTCTGGAAAATTTAGTAGAATATCTTTCGAACTCTCGTAGCCGTATAATTGTACTGAAATTGATGGAGCTGCCGATTATGCGTAACCTTTGGTTCTATCATCCGACAAACTACAAGGCGGTGGCATGGGTGTTTATTGCACTTTTCCCGATAGGCGTGCCGTTGTACCTTATTGGACTGAAAATGCAGAAAAAATTGAAAGCCGAACTGGCACATGTTGTTGTGACAGCCAAAGAACTTTTGAATCTGCTGGATATTAAACCCAATGAAATAACAGAAGCCGGAGCGACCGGTGAGAATTTACAGAATATAACGGAACAATGAACGAAAAGATAAAACTTGACAGCATAGAAGAAGCCCTCGACGATTTCCGTGAGGGAAAATTTGTGATTGTTGTTGATGACGAAGATCGCGAAAATGAAGGCGATCTTATTGTGGCAGCCGAGAAAATTACGCCAGAGCAGGTGAATTTCATGTTGAAAAACGCCCGCGGAGTCCTTTGTGTACCAATGACTATTTCGCGCTGCAAGGAACTTGAACTTGATCATCAGGTAGCCGACAACACATCGGTTTTGGGCACGCCTTTTACTATCACAGTCGACAAACTGGAAGGATGCAGCACCGGAGTCAGCATTCATGACCGTGCGGCTACAATACGTGCATTAGCAGATCCGGAATCGACCCCGGCTACATTCGGTCGTCCGGGGCATATCAATCCGCTTTATGCTCAGGACAAAGGCGTACTTCGCCGTTCAGGCCACACGGAGGCAGCTGTTGATCTGGCGCGACTGTCGGGACTGCAACCGGTTGCAGCGCTTATGGAGATAATGAGTGACGACGGTTCGATGGCTCGTTTGCCTGAACTTCGCCGGCTTGCCGACGAATGGGGGTTGAAACTGATATCGATAGCCGATCTGATTGCCTACCGTTTAAAACAGGAATCGCTTGTTGAAAAAGGGGTGGAAGTTGATATGCCAACAGCCTACGGTCACTTCCGATTGATACCGTTTAAGCAAAAAAGTAATGGTTTGGAACATATCGCACTGATAAAGGGTGACATTGCAGACAGTAAGGATCCGGTGCTTGTCAGAGTGCATTCTTCGTGTGCGACCGGTGATATATTCGGATCACAGAGATGCGACTGCGGCGAACAGCTTCACCGGGCCATGGAGATGATTGAAAAAGAAGGGTGCGGAGCGATAGTATATCTCAATCAGGAGGGTCGAGGCATTGGACTAATGGACAAGATACGCGCCTATAAACTTCAGGAATCAGGTGTGGACACTGTAGACGCCAATTTACGACTGGGTCACCTGGCAGATGAGCGTGATTACGGTGTAGGTGCACAGATTTTGCGAGAGTTAGGCGTGAAAAAAATGCGTCTGATGACCAATAACCCGGTGAAACGCGTCGGATTGAATGCGTATGGCCTTGAGATTGTGGAGAATGTGCCGATCGAAGTGGTGCCGAATAAATACAATCTTCGCTATATGCAAACTAAAAAGAATAGAATGGGGCACAATCTTCATACATTATAGTTTGAAACTGTGCGGATAAAGCAAGTCCCCGGAAGTGAGTCGCACTGCCGGGGACTTGCTATTATTGGGGTGTTTTAGAACGAGTAAGATATTCCGAGTGAGCCTGAAATTGCGTGCACTTTGTAGTCGGCAACGAAGGGCGCAGGTTGTAGAGCCTGAATAGCGGGCTGCAGTGATGAGGGGAGCATTCCTGCTGCGGCCATTGCAGCGAGTTTCTCGGCGATCACGTCGGAGTAGGTGCAACTTGCATTCTTAGCTCCAAGACCGTGCACGTACAGAACGCAAAGGTCGATCGACAGGTTTGGGATTGGGCGGAATGAGAAACCGGCGCTCGGTTCGAGTTTTGTCATTGCCGGAGTTTCGGGGTTGTAGCGGTTTTTGTCGACAGGAGGAAGGTCGACAATGAAACCGGCACGAATGTCGAAACGTTTGGTGAGGGCAAATTCACCGCCCAGACGGAATGTGAAAGAGTTGTGATAGTTTTTGCTTATGATTTGATCGGGAGCGGCTTCGGAGTCGAAGTCGATGACGAGTTTGTTGTAGCTTTTCCAGCCGGTGAGCTGCATATCGAAAGCAAGTTTAAGGCGTTCGATAGGCCGATAAGTTGTTCCGACAGAGAGTACCCATGGCATAGGCATCGAGGCCTGGAACTGCGTGTTGAGTACGTTGAGATAAGGGCTCAGTAGTTCTTCGGCCATTTCGCTGGAGTAGATAACGGATGCGTCGCCAGTTTTAACTTTCAGTTTCTGTTCGGTGCGGAACGACGCACCTACGCTCCATTTACTGTTAATGTCGAACATCGCTCCGAAGTTAGCGCCCCAGCATACTTGAGAATTGCCGGTGATGTTGACTGATGCCGGAGTATCGGTGTCGGAATAGTCCTTACCGGAAAGCATACCAAGCAGGCGCGCTGTGGCACTTGTTGTGATGCCTTTGTTCAAATCGACGTTGCCCCATGACATCATCAGGCCGGCACCCACGGAAAAGCGTGGTGTGATTCGCCATGAAATGGTTGGCTGCAGAGTGTATGATTTCAGGTCGACGCTCTGGTTAAGAAGCGCTCCCGGCCAGTTCTTGCCCCAGTCGATACAGCTGCCGTAGGGGATATACATAGCGATGCCAGCCTTAAGGTTGTCGTAGATGCTGAATCCGACGGAGGCCATGAACGGAGTGCTCACTTTGGAAGCGTTGGTGTACTTTTTGCCGTCGGGCATTGTTATTGTAGCACTTGGCGAAAGGGCATTGATAGAAGCGGAAAAACTCATTGTCTTATCCATGAATGCCATTCCGGCAGGGTTGAAAAACATGCTTTCCGATTCGAGTTTCTGCGCAACACCAGTGTGTGCCATACCTCCTTGTTTTGCGCTGAGAGTGTTGACCTGATAGCCTTCTGCCATAGCGGATGTAAAGATGCATGCACACGTTGCCGAGAGAATTAATTTTTTCATTTGAATGATTTTGTTTCCTCTAATGAGAGGGTGGGTAATGATTAATTGAGCTGCAAAGATAGATTAATAAAATAATTTAATGTGCATAATCGGGTAAAAAAGAACATGTAAACAGGAAAACAAAACAATATTTGGGCAGAATAAGTAAATCAGAGATCAAGTTTTGTCGGATTTCGTTTAGTAATATGGGCAGTTCTGTGTAATTTTGCAGAGAAATTATATACAAGAATGACAGCGGAAACAAAACAAAAAGATGCTTCTTTGTACTGGCGGCTTTTTTTGACCTTTTTTAAA
>CAYQYL010000070.1:0-7690 GCA_964421745.1 uncultured Muribaculum sp.
TTTCGCCTCCGTCCATTGTGTAGGCCCATTCGCAGCCGAATTTTGCTACATCGAATTTGTGTGCGCCTTGTCCGATTTCTTCGTCAGGATTGAAAGCAACACGCACTTTTCCGTGCTTGATTTCCGGATGTTTAATCAGGTAGTCAACGGCCGAGATGATTTCAGCAATTCCGGCCTTGTCGTCAGCGCCGAGCAATGTGGTGCCGTCGGTAACGATGAGATCTTGACCGATATAGTGGTCGAGCTCCGGAAATTCACGTGGCGACAGCACAATCTCTTTGTCGGCGTTGAGTACGATGTCGCCCCCTTCGTATGCCGTTACTATGCGGGGCGAAACATGGTGTCCCGACATGTCGGGCGATGTGTCCATATGTGCTATGAACCCGATTGTCGGCACCGGCTCTGTTGTGTTGGCCGGCAATGTGGCCATCAGATAGCCGTTATCATCGAGTGAAATCTCGGTGAGCCCAAGTTTGGCAAGCTCTGATTCGAGGTACTGGGCAAAAATCATCTGCCCCGGAGTCGACGGCCACAGATTGGTCAGCTCGTCACTCTGGGTGTCATATTTTACATATTGCAGGAATCTGTCAACTAAATTCATGGCAGTAAGTTAATTGGTTAATCACGCAAAAGTAGCAAAAAAAAGCGATTCGCAGCTAATTTATTCTCCTATTTTAATACGATAAATTCGCAATTATGGCATAGCATCAAAATTATCGTAGAATTTCGTATCTTTGTATTGGTCATCGACCTTTGATTTATGAAAACAATCGACAGAGAAACGGTACAACGCATCTTAGACACCGCCGACATAGTTGAGGTGGTGAGCGACTTTGTGAGCCTTAAACGCCGGGGTACGAGCTATCTCGGCCTGTGTCCGTTCCATAACGAACGAACACCCTCGTTCTCTGTGTCGAAGGCCAAAAATATATGCAAGTGTTTCAGCTGCGGAAAAGGTGGCAGTCCTGTCAATTTCATTATGGAACATGAGCATATGACCTACCAGGAAGCGCTCCGATATCTTGCTAAAAAATACGGCATAGAGATTAAGGAGCACGAAATGTCTTCTCAGGAGAAAGAGCGTGAAAGTCAACGTGCCAGTTTGCTTGCCGTTAACGATTTCGCACTCAAACATTTCGAAGATAATCTGTTCAACACCGCCGACGGTCGTGAGATTGGTTTGAGCTATTTCCGGCAGCGTGGACTGAACGATACGGTTATCAAAAAATTCCGCCTTGGATACGCTCTTGAACGCAGCAATGCTCTCTATCAGGCTGCTACCGAAAAAGGATTTAAAGAGGAGAATCTTGTAACGGCCGGACTCTGTATCCGAACCGACAATGGTCGCGTCTACGACCGTTTCAAAGGGCGTGTAATCTATCCCGTTTTTTCATTGTCGGGCAAGACAATCGCATTCGGAGGACGTACTCTTAAGAAAGACGTAGCCAAATATGTAAATTCGCCTGAATCGGTAATCTATTCCAAATCCAACGAACTTTACGGTATATATCAGGCTAAGTCTGCAATCTCGAAACAAAACAAATGTATCCTTGTCGAAGGCTACATGGACGTCATCTCAATGCACCAGAGCGGCGTTGAAAACGTTGTTGCCTCATCGGGAACTTCTTTAACCGAAGGGCAGATTCGTCTGATTCACCGCTTTGCTGAAAACGTAACGGTTATTTACGACGGTGACGCTGCCGGTATCAAAGCTTCGCTTCGCGGTATCGACATGCTCCTTGCCGAAGGTCTGGATATAAAAGTGCTTCTTTTGCCCGACGGACACGACCCCGACTCGTTTGCACAGAGCCGCTCGGCATCTGAGCTGGAGGCATATATCCGCGACAACGAAACCGACTTTATCAAATTCAAAACCGATATTCTTCTTAAGGGTGTCGATAACGACCCCATGGCACGTGCCCGCGCAATTTCCGACATAGTGCGGTCAATCGCCGTTATTCCCAACACCGTGAGCACAAACCTCTATATTACCGAGTGCAGCCGAATGCTCGGAATCGACGAGGGTGTAATTCGTCTGGAGGTGAATAAACATCGGGCCGACATTGCCGAGAAGGAGAGTTTGCGCCGCAAGCAGCAACAGGCTCGCGAGAGTCTGCGCGACGGTGGCAACCCTCAGGCCGAGATTATCGAACCGGAATCAACCGGCGATGCTGAAGACGCGCCTCTGCCTGAGGTTTCGCAAATGCTTGCTCGCTCAGTCACAAATGCCGTCAATTCCGATGCTGCTTTTCTTCTGCCATATGAAAAATGGTTGCTCCAGCTCGTGTTACGCTACGGAATGCTTGACCTTTGCGATGAAGTCGATGAGCAGGGCAACACCTACGCTGTAAGTGTCCTCGATTATGTAGCGCAGGAAATGTCTTACGACAATCTCGAATTCTGCAATGACATCGTAAGGCGTACTTTTGATTTGGCCCGTGAGTTAGCGCAGATACGCTGGCAGTCTGATCGTGATTCACACAACCGTCTGTTGCTTGAAAAACGGTCGGCCTACATTGCGGCCGGTGAAGAAGAAATCAGAAACTCTTTAACCGACCTGGCCGATCTAGAACGTCGTCAGAAGCAGTTGCTCGATACCGCCGACGAGCTTTACCGACAGTGGCAATCCGATTATGCGCAGGCCTACATTGAACGGGCGCTTTGTTCCGACTCCGATTCCGATGTGCGAAATCTTGCCCTTGAATTGGTCCCGGAGAAACATGTGCTCAGTAAAATGCACACTAAATTCTCAAAAGTTGAAACCGATGTCGATCGTCTGGAAGAGCTAGTGCCCCGTGCTATTTTCGCCTTAAAGGATGCTATTCTCACATGTCGCGACCGTGCTCTGCGCAATCAACTCAAGACACTCGTTGCCGATACGTCAATGACCGAAGAGGCTCGATCGGAAGCTGTTTTCGAACTGCTTTCGCAGCAAAAACAGATTTCGGCTCTCCGTTCCGAATTGGCTAAATATTTAGGCGATCGTATTTTTGGTCGCAAATAGAAGCGGTTACTCTTTATTCCACCAAGCCGAGAGTCGGTCAATCTGTCCCTTAGCAGTCGCTACTCCTATGTCATAAACTGTCTGCAACTTTTCCGGCGATGACGTTATATAACCAATCGGAAGCGGTTTCGGCGGCCGGATAACAAAACTTTCGCCCCGGCTCTCCGACTCAGCCACAGCATCGAGCTGACGGTTGTACATCGTGTGGCGTTCTTCCATCGCGCGGCACAGGTTGGGGTAGCGCCGGTAGATCGCGCGCATCAGTCCGGTCAGCCGGCTCGAATCTTTCCGGTAGCCTGACGGCCGAGTCAGTATCACAATATTTTTTCTATAACCCTTGTCTGTCATAAACTGCAGTGGAATTGAGTCCGTCAGGCCGCCGTCAAGGAGTTTGCGTCCGTCGATGTCCACAATGTGCGACACAATCGGCATTGATGCCGAAGCACGCACCCATTCGTAGAATCGGTGGTGGCTCTCTGTGCATAAGTGATACACCGGTTGTCCGGTTTCGACATCGCTGCAAACAACGTAATATTCCATCGGATTAGCACAGAATGTATCATTGTCGAAAATGTCGAACTCCTCCGGAACGCGGTGGTAGGCAAAACGGGCATTGAACAGATCACCGGTAGTCAGCAGCGACCTCAGTCCGCAATAACGGCTGTCGCCAACAAATCGTTTGTTGTAGCGCAACGCGCGTCCCTGCTGTCCCGACTTAACGTTACAGCCGAATGCTGCTCCGGCCGATACACCCACAATTCCGTCAGGAACGATGTCGTGACTCATCAAAACATCGAGTACTCCGGCCGTAAACAGCCCCCGCATTGCTCCGCCTTCAAGCACAAATCCTTTCTTCATGTCACAAAATTACCAAAAAAATTTCTCCGTCATCCTACTTTTTTGCTTTTCAGTTGTTATATTTGAAAACGGAAAGTATTCCGTACCGGTATCACCGGTTGAATTGAATAACTAACCAAATTCAAATATTTAACTATGAAACCATTAAACGTAATTCTCGCTGTAGTAGGCGGTGCTGTTGCAGGCGCAGCTCTCGGTTTACTTCTCGCTCCTGAAAAAGGTGATCGCACTCGTAAAAACATCATGGAATTTCTTAAAGCCAACGGCATAAAACTCCGCAAATCGAAAATGGAGCAGCTCGCCGATGAAATTGCTGAAGAAATCAAAGAAATTAAGAAATAATAAAAAACGATATAATTATGAATAACTCATTAGGTATTATCTCTGCATTCGTAGGTGGTGCACTCGTTGGCGCCGCTGCTGCTCTTCTGTTTGCACCTGAAAAAGGTGAAGACCTCCGCGAACGCATAGCTGACATTCTGCGCAAAAAAGGCATTCTTTGCTCTGAAACAGACATCGACACATTGGTTGAACAGCTCACCGAAGATCTTGATTCTTAATCAAGAACCTCGGCAACAATAATATAGAAGACTGTCCAAAGACAGCAACCTGCCCGAAATGTAGGGATGCTCTACGGAGCATCCTTACGCCATTTCACTCATGTCACATTGACAGTCTGCACCCTGTGTGCGCGCTCTTTGTGGCTTATTTCAAAAAGCAAACAACTAACAAAACTCTCACATTATGATTTCCGGCAACGACGAATTCGGATACTCCTGGAAAAACATCAAGGCCTACGGACAACTGTTCGTGGAAAATCTGCGCCTTGCCTCTACAGAAAAACTAACCATCCTGCTCTCATCAACTGCATTGGCCGGCATATTAGGCCTGATATTGATGATTGCCTTTTTCTTCATCTCGGCTGCTCTGGTTTTCCTGCTGGCACAGGTTCTGCCACTGATGTGGAGCTTGCTGCTGATGGGCGCGGTCTACATTGTGTTGGGAGTTCTTGTGGTTGTATTCCGCAAACAGTTGCTGGTCGACCCCATTGCCCGCTTCATGTCGCGACTCTTTCTTGAAGCGCCCGAACAGAGTTCAACTTCCGATCAAACAACCCTAACCAAAAACGACTAATCCTATGAACTCCATTCTTCCCAACAATCCCGATAGCTGGAAGGGCTATACAATCGAAGAGATACGCTACAAACGGGCCGTTAACATTCTGAAAATGGAAGTAGTGCGTGAGCGCATAGTCAGTCACAGCACCCGGCGAGCCGTCACGGCATCCGACACTTTCTACGGCAACCTGGTTCAGCGCTTGTTCAAAAGCATCTCAATGGCCGAATACGCATTCCTCGCCTTCAAAGGCGTCCGCCAGGCTCAGAAACTCTTCCGTCTCTTCCGCCGATAATCTTTATTGTTGTTCCAATACATCGCGTTATAATAAATAACGACACCCATAAAAAACAAGCGGCCAAAAGTTTACCCAACTTTTGGCCGCTATAATTATATCATATCAACTCCGGCCGCATTCTCCCCGCCAAACATAAAATTCACCAGCCAGTTAGGGAAGTGCATAATAATTGAATATTTGCTCGAATTGTAGGGATGCTCCATGGAGCATCCTCCTTACAATCAATAAATTAATCCTTTATGTTGTTTGTATCTATTCGTATATGGCTAAAAATCATTATGACGCTCTATGGAGCCTCCCTACATTGCGGACGAATCCACTATTATGCAACACTAACCCTACAGTCTGGATAAAACGTTCATGCCGATACACCCCTACTAAACTGTCAGTGTTTTGGTAATGAACACAATATCGCAAATAAATGGTAAACAATCACTATCATTCAAGGCTGCGTAGCTGCCGCCAGAACAGTAGGCAGGGGTAAGCGCTACGTAGTTGTGCGTAGCCCCTGTTACACCTAAGTGTGAATACGCCTCGTAGAGGTGCCACAATCGAAACAACAACCCAACCGATAAAACTAACGCCGTTACGTTTTAACTACATGCAATACTATTGAACAGCTGGGGTACGTACATCCTTTTTAATTTATTACAGGCTTGTATATTTTGAAATAGTTCCTAACTTAGCGGAGCTGACCGCTGATCCAGAAGCCCCGGTCAGGGGCAATGTGGGTGGAATAGCATACATTTAAGAAAGCGTTTATCCGCGCTGATTCTTGGCAACCTGAAATTCTCGCAAAATTTCATATTCATGTCAAGGGTTGTGCAACGGTAGATGCCCGTGGTATTGTAATGTTTGCTTCCGGCTCGTTTCTCGCACGAGATTCTGTCGGAAACATTGATTGCATATACAGGCGTGGGCTTCTGCGTTGCCGTCCGACATGAATAGGGCAATGCGAGAAGCCTCAGGTTGTAGGACGGTAACAGATACAGACTCCCGCGCTTTTCATTTTAATATAAATAGGCCAACGAGGGGATGACCGCGGCTAATTTTTAGTTGTGTTACGTAAATTTTTAGTGATTTGTATTCTTTTTGTTCACGTTGGGTTTATAACATCATGTTCAAAGGATGAGCCAAAAAAGCCCGGTGTCGAAAATCCTGATAACCCGGATGATCCAAACAATCCGGACGTTCCTAACACAAATGATGATTTGAATGTTGTTGTCTATTCCGATGGTTCCACATCAACAGGGGTTCGGTACGATAAAATTGATGAAACAACTTTTTTGCTTAATTATATAAAATACAGAATCGATAATGGACATATCAATGTTATAGGCCATGATGATGCAGAAGTTGAATATACATTAAAAGGGAATGTGGTTATTCCCGAATCAATAACAATAAGTAACAAACAATATTTAGTACGTAAGATAGAATCTTATGCTTTTAGAGAAAGTAAAGGTCTTCGTAACGTTCGAGTTCCCGAAACAATAGTTTCGATTGAATTTGGAGCCTTTAAAAATTCAAGCTTGGAGACAATTAATATTCCTCATTTAATAGAAGAAATTGAAATAGAAACATTTATTGATTCACAATTACAAAGTATAGAATTACCCGGATCTATTAAAACTATAAAAGAATGGGCATTTGCGGGAACAAAATTGGAGAGTCTTGAAATACCTAATGGTGTAATAGGAACGTTAGCGGTTTAGATGTTATAAACATATTTACGGTGTAGTCGGATTGACGTCCGGAGGACGTTATTATTAGTAACACGGTACGTGGTGCGCAGCGACACGTGCCGTGTAGGAGAGATAAGATTATGGCGTCTGTAGGACGCCGGTTTACCTGATCGTATAGGATATATCACTGATATTATGCATATTAGCAACCACGTAAATCGGCGTCTTTCAGACGCCAACTCGGTTGATCGGGGGATCCGGGCACGTGTAGCTGAAGCTCCACGTACCTCGGTTACTGGTTAATCGTCGTCCGGTCGGACGACACCTTACGTCTGCAATATTAAGCACTCTATCTACAGGATTTAACGTATGCACCGGGAATTCGGTTTGTATGTCCAATTTTATACTTTGTTATAGCTAAATTTATAGTGTGACTTCTTATATCGAGCTCACGTTAAATATGTCTTGTATAACTCGTGGGAATAGTGTACTACACGCACAAGTGTGTAGTTTGTGCTATGTTATTGGGTTGTGATGCTGGGTGTTTAGGCCGGCTTTGGTGGCTTGCGAGTGTTGGTATTGACGTGGTATGCGGTAGGTGCGGCCGTCTTTCACGATATATGAGCCTGTCTGGTGGAAGCAGAAGGGGATACCGGCGTCACGGCATTGGGCGGCCATGTCGGTAACCCATTCGTAGTGGAGAGGCCTGGCATAGCGACCCGATTCGCC
>CAYQYL010000070.1:7700-11894 GCA_964421745.1 uncultured Muribaculum sp.
GACAGAAACCTCCTCGACAAGCTGCGTGTCCAAGTATGGGCGTAAGTCGATGCATTCGAGTAATGGAGCAGCAACAATAAGCCGGTGGCGTATGGGTAATCGAAGAAATATAGGTAGTCGATAGTCGGCGCGATCTTGATTCTCAACGGTGCAGCCGATGCCTACGTTTTCGTAACCGTCGCCCCAGTCGGGTGGCAGACACTGTTCCAACCGGTGGATGCGCTTGGTAAAGAAAAAGAATGTGCAGTCGGAACGCTGGCGTATGATTTCCCAGATTTCGTTGCGCCATGCATCGGCCTCCTCAATAAGAAAATCGGAAGTGAAGCACAATGCAAATTGTGTGCCGGCAGGATACTTCAAGTTTTTGTTACGGTCGCGCTTGAGAGGTAGCCTCACTGATGCAGTCGGACGCACAATGTTGGTCGATGTTTCGGCTCCGAAGGCAGCGTCCTCGCGGAACACGTAGCAGTGTCGACATCCGGCGCTGATTTTGTGGCATCCGTGCCACGGGTTCCACATCGGCATACTATTTGGAATCAGTGTGTTTGCTTTCGTGTTCTTCCTCCTCCGTTTTTGCCTTCTTTAGCGATCGTGTAACGAAGTTGGTCAGATAGACAGTGAACAGCGGGAATATTATCATGCCCGAAATCGGGAGCACGACGGCACTGATTTTTCCGGCTACAGTTACCGGGTTTATGTAGCAACCGACGGTGCTGAGGTTCATCATCGACCACCACAAGGCTGTCCAATATGTTTTCACCTCCGGATTCACAGGGTGTTCGCATTGGAAGAATATAAGGCTACAGAAGTAGGCGATCATCAGCATTATCGACAGATAGGACATGAACAGGCTTGTCACAGCGTTCGACGACATGTAGCCGATCACTATCGAAAGAGCCAGAGCACCACGCATCAATGGGATAAAGCGGATAAAATACAACTCGTTTGGCGTCAGTGGTATGGCGAGATAGTGAATTATGTTAAGGTAGGGAATTGACAATAATAGAAATGCCAGTCGGTGCCAGACGTAGCGCCACTTTCTTTCAGCAAAAATCAGACACACAAAGAAATCGAAAATAAACACCATACAAACCCAGAACTGGAACGTCATATAGCGGTGGTTTTCCAGAAGTTGGCGCTTTTCGAATGTGTCAATCGAGATGTAGACGATGAGTAGTACCGACAGTACCAGTACTATGAAATTCATTATGTTAACCACATATTTGCCCACACGCTGAAAACGGTCGTCGCGCGTAGGCTGTTGTGGTGCAGTTGTAGTTTGTGTAATAGCCATGATGACGAATGTTTTACTGTAATTGTTACATATATTAACAACGCGTGTCGGCAGGGTTGGTTCAAATGTTGTGCAACATTGTGTTGAATTGCTTCTGCGTTGCCATTACAGTGATAACATCGTCGGCTTCGAGAACTGTATCAGGCGATAAGTCGGGCATAATCTGCTGAATATCTGTTGTTATACCAATCAGATTACGTCGCGTGGCCGGACGTGACATCGTAATAATCTTCATCCCATAGCGGCTTTCGATTCCGGTGTCGGCAAGCGACAGGCCAACGAACATTTCAGGCACTTTGAATTTAAGAATATATGTTTCCGTATCGATTCGCAATGCGTCGATTTGTGGGCCTATAGCCAGTTCGCGTGTCAGTTCGCGTGCCGCGCGCTGTTCCGGAATCAGAATGCGTTCAACCTTGAACCCCTCAAGAATGGTCTGATGAATTTCGTCGACCGCACGTGCGTAAAGTGCTTTCACTCCGAGTTTTCGCAGAAGCGCCACTGTCTTAATCGATGCTCCGAAATTCTCCCCGATAGTGACAATCACCAAATCGACGGCCTTCAGTGGCAATACTGCCAATGCCGATTCTTCGGTGGCATCGAGTGTGTAGACCGATGCTATTTTGTCCTTTATACTGTCTATTGTCATGGCATTTATGTCGGCGCCAATAACTTCATGGCCCATTGCTGTAAGGTCAATGGCGAGGTTTGTACCGTAAATTCCGAGTCCAATTATCAGATAGCGCATATATTATTGTGAATGAGTTATTAGTTTATAATAATGTTATCGGTGGGGAAGGTGACCGGAGATGTTGTCCTGTTTCCGGTGAGGCCAATGAGCATTGAAATGATGCCTACTCGGCCGAGAAACATTGCGGCCGACAATACAATCTTGGCCGGTTCGCCAAGCTGGTCTGTGATACCCAGCGATGACCCGACGGTGAATAGTGCTGAAACGGTTTCGAACACAACCGACTTCACTGGTAATTCGGGCTCAAGCTGAAGCAGAATCATACTGAATGTAAACAACGACACTATCGACAATGCAATCACTGCATTGGCACGCCTTATCGAAGTAGACGAAATCGTACGGTTGAAAGCAACTACGCGGTCTTTACCGAGCACGGTTGCTCGCAGATTGAGCAACGATGTGGCTATAGTGTTCACTTTCACACCGCCTGCTGTTGATTGCGACGCACCTCCGATCCACATCAGCAATACTATCATCAAGAGGGTGGAGGGTGAAAACAGTTCCGGACTGAGCGACTGGAATCCTGAGCTTCGCGGACAAGTTGCATTGAATATCGACTGGCACACTTGGGTGTACAGGCTCATGCCTTTCATCGTGTTGTTGTGTTCAAGCAGAAGGAATGCCACAGCACTGATCAGGAAAATCAGCAGCATGGCATTGAACGACAATTTGGTGTTAAGGTTATATAAATGAATGGAACGCCCAGCGCGATCGCGGTGGCGGATACGGTCGACTAAACGCTTCATGTATTCGGCCAATGCATTGCGCACGTTGACGAGCACGGGAAATCCGATAGCGCCTGCAAGCACTATAACGCTGGTAACAAGATATATCGACTGGTTGGAATTCATTAATGCCGGATTCGACATTCCACCGGGCAGTGTCGAAAAACCGGCATTGCAGAATGACGAAAGGGAGTGGAATAACGAAAATTTAATTTGTTGGTGAACCGACAGATTTGTGAGCACATCATGTATCGACCACCAAACGACGGCAGCACCTGCAAGCTCAACGACAATCGTGAATGTGAAAATATACAACAGTGTGGGCCCGAGTTCATTGAATGTGCGGGAGTCGAGCATGTCCTTCACCATCATCTGCGAATATATCGAAGTATTGCCAGAAAAGTAAAGGGCAAAGAAGCTCGTGAAAGTCAGTACTCCCATGCCGCCGATCTGAATTAATAGAGCAAGCACAATTTGGCCGAACGGAGTAAATGTGGTGGCTACGTCGACAGGTGTTAGCCCCGTGATGCAGACAGCTGAGGTTGAAACGAACAGGGCATCGACATAAGAAATACCTTCTAATGTCGACTTCGGAAGCATAAGCAGGAGCGACCCGATGACAATGAAAACAAGAAAGCTGACCGACAGCAGAAGCGGTGGATTAGTGCGTCGGTTAACAGCCCGCATCAGTCCGTAGCTAATGTCGACAACCGCATAGGCCAGTGTAACCCCCAGCATATACCATTTCCCGCACAAGATATGTGCTACATCCGGAAGAAAGCTGTCGAGATTGCCGTGGAACAAAGTCGCTACACCCGACACAAGAATACCTATGTCGACAATCCATTTTATAATTTTTGTGTCAGCTAACGTTTTTTTGCTGTCAAATAAGAAGTGTAGCAGAACATTGCCTACAAATAGCCATCGTATAGCCGACATTGCTTTCAGCAGATTCCCGGCTTGTTGCTGAGGCCGGTCGAAACCTATAAACATCACCAGGCATACAATGAAACCGACTGCCCCGAGAAATGTGACTATATCGACAGTAGAGAGCAACCCACGTGCAAATTCCGTGCGTTGTCCCAACCGGGTGTGCCACAAAAGCCGGTACTTTTTGTACTGCCTTACGAGTTTAACTGTTATTCGGTTCAACATTGATGTCAGGTGAGCAATATTTTTGGGCATAAATTTACAAAAAAACAAAGAGAATGCTTAATTTTGTGGTTTAAGAAAATTTGTCAGATAATAATTTAAAAACAATATAAGCAATGTCAGACATCAAGGAAGAACTGACCGAAGAAAAAACCGGTCTGAATTTTGTTGAGCAAATAGTGGCTGATGATATAAAAGAAGGTAAAAACGGTGGTAGGGTACAGACCCGTTTCCCCCCAGAGCCCAACGGCTATCTGCACATTGGTCATGCC
>CAYQYL010000071.1:0-11764 GCA_964421745.1 uncultured Muribaculum sp.
TAAACTGACGTAGGAGCAATCCTACCACGAGTTCGAATCTCGTCCTCTCCGCAAGCTAAATCATTCCTTTTTGATAAGAGGCTGTCTAACAAGTTTAGGCAGCCCTTTTTTTTGTGTGATCGATAGCAACGGTCATACCGGGTCTATGTAGAAAGGGGGGCAATGTAGAAACACGGTTGAATTGTTAAAAAATGGAGGGTATGTCATAATGAAGATTCAGATATGCTTCCCCGTAGGTGCCTACTATTGAAACATGATATCTACTGACCCATGATAACTAATAACCTTTGTATGCGATGCCTGAAGTATGGAGATCATATGACTCATATTTCAGGCTCCGATTTTTCGCATTGATCCCTTTTTTCATACGATGTACTTGTGTTAAAAAATGCAACCATATTAACAGATAAAGTTAAATAAGTTAAAGATAGTTAAAAATTTTAAGGGGGGGGGTAAAAGTTTATAAATTTGCAACCGAGGTACTCCGTACCGACACCAGAGGCAAATGTTCTCGTACTAAAAATACGAGGTTATTGTTTTATAAAATTGTTGATAATCAGTGCTTAATATAATGTTCTTGACTAACTTCGAAAATTGATATAAATGAATTGAGAGTTATCACTGATCAAGATAGATTTAGTGTAATGTTGCTATCATTTCCGTATGTCCTCATTTAGGCGGAAGTAAACACACTCATTAGTACTAAATTGAACTTCAGCTTTAAAACTTGCTACATTAATATCTGAATTAAGATAATTATGCAAAAATATTTAAGAATGCTGGTCTGTGTGGTTGTTATGTCGGTCGGTTCTATGGCCGCGAGTTCGCAGACAGTTGCATTAAAATCGAACCTTCTATATGATGCTGCACTAAGTCCAAACTTAGGCATAGAGATTCGTTTAGCTCCGAAATGGACCTTCGACCTTTCGGGTAATCTGAATGCATGGTCTGTTAACAAGCACAGCTGGAAGCATTGGCTCGTGCAGCCTGAGCTTCGCTATTGGTTTTGCCGCACCTATTCCGGCCATTTCATCGGTGCGCATTTGCTTGGCGGCCAGTACAACTTCGGGAATCTTAACACCGACTTCAAGTTTCTTGGAACCGACTTCAGCGTGTTTAAAGACAATCGTCGTCAAGGGTGGTTTGGCGGTGTCGGCATTGCCTATGGTTACACCTGGATTCTGTCGCGCTATTGGAGCATCGAGGCCGAACTCGGCTTCGGCTATGTTTACTCGCGCTACGACCAGTATCCCTGTGCCAACTGCGGCACTCGCACCGCTCACGACAAGCCCCACCACTATGTGGGACCCACCAAAGCAGCTGTTAACCTGATTTACAACTTCTAACCCTCTCATTGATACGAAACATGAAACGGATAGCTATCATAATCGCTGCTTTAGCCGTTGTAGCGCCTGGCGCCTTGGCCGCTTTCCGCTCGACTGTCGACAGCACCGACATTAAGCTCTACGACATCAACGTTGCCGTCGACGAGCGGGCGCAGAACGTTAGAGTACGCATCGACCTCGATATTGAAAAATACAGTGTCCCCTCCGAACGCGAAATAATATTCACTCCGGTTCTTATTGCCGACAATCGCACCGACAGTCTTGTTATGGACGAGATTGTCATTGCCGGACGCAACCGCTACTACCATTATCTGCGCGATAATATGCTTGAAGGTGGCGACTCTCACATCTATCGCGCCGGCAAAAATCAGCATGCCCGCGTCGATTCAGAGTTCCCCTTTCAGGCGTGGATGGGCGCTTCAACTCTCGAAATGCGTGCCATGACCGCCAACTGCTGTGATGCGCCCAAGCCGCTTGTCGGTCCTTCGCAATCGGGCTATGTGCCCATGGCGCGGATCGACATACAGCGTCCCACGCTCGACATCGACTTTGTTTTCGCTCCGCCGGTCGATGCCGGTCCCGTCATCAAGAGCATCGAAGGTAGCGCCTTCGTCACATTCGTTGTCAATCGCACCGAACTGAAAGACAACTATATGAACAACCGCGCCGAGCTCAATAAAATCATCAATTCAATCGAATATGTCCGCCGCGACAGCGACGCAACCATTACACACGTCCACATCAAAGGTTTCGCCTCGCCCGAAGGCCCCTACGACAACAACGTGCGTCTGGCAAAAGGTCGTACCGAAACCCTACGGCGCTATGTGCGCGACCTCTACCGTTTCGACGACACAACTGTCACATCGAGCTACGAACCTGAAGACTGGGCAGGCTTGCGCAACTATGTAGCCGACTCGATGAACTTCGACATTCAGCATCGTGCCGAAATCCTGTCGATCATCGACGGTCCGCTTGGATTCGACAACAAGAACCTGGCAATCCAGACCCAGTTCCCTGCCGACTACGCAGTTTTACTCCACCAGATCTACCCCTGGCTGCGCCACTCCGACTATAAGGTGACATACGCCATACGCACCTACACCGACATCAACGAGATTCGCCGCGTTTATCAGGTCGATCCCTCGCGTCTGCGCAACGTTGACTTCTACACTCTCGCCCAGACCTATCCCGTTGGCAGCAGCGACTATTGCAATGTGTTTGCAACCGCTGTCGAAGTCTACCCCGACGATCCGATGCTCAACCTCAATGCCGCCAACATCGAGCTTGGCCGGGGCAATCTCGACAAAGCCCAGAGCCACCTGCTCAAGGCCGGCAACACAACCCAGGCCAACTATGCACGCGGCATTCTGGCACTGCGCCGCGCCGACTATCCCGAAGCTATCAAGCGCTTCTCGGCCGCACGCGACGGAGGCATGCCCGGCATGGAGTCGATAATCAGTCAGGTCGAAGGCATACGCGACTATTATCCGGTGACTTACACGATACAGCCAAACAAGACTAAATAAAACCGCTCTCTCCAAAAGGGAAAACGAAAACAAACTAAATCAATCAAATAAAACAATCAATCAATTATTCATTCAGTTATGAAGAAATTCAAATTTCTCTCGATTGCAGCTGTAGCTCTTATGATGCTCGGTTCCTGCTCTGACGACAAATTGGACGGCAAAGGCGACGAACCCGGCTACAAACCGAGTGTTGACGATGGTGTCCATTTTTCGCTTATTATCGATCTACCTTCGGGTGGACGTAGTCGTAGCACAACAACCGATCCTAATGGAGACGGCTCAAGCTCAAGTAGCTCCGGTGTTGAAATTGGTCAAGATTACGAAAACGAAATCAAGACCGTTGCCGTTGTCCTCGCACGTAGCAAAGACAATGGATTCATTGCTGCAGCTCCTGTCGCTAAGGAACAGATTAGAAGCGTGGTAGCTAATAAAACCGCCTATCAGGTTACTTCTTCATTCTCTAAAACGACATTGTCGGAGTTTTATGCAAAAATGGATGAGCAGAAAGATGAAGAATTTTCTTGTAATATTTTTGTGTTTGCTAATCCGGGCGACAAAATCAACACAATCTTATTCGGTAAAACAGGCGTTCAAGACGCTCCGGATCTTCTTAGCAATGCATGGGTCAACGGAATTGCCGGGGCGCTCGAAAAAAGCACATATCTTGATGTTATAGCAAATAAAACAAATGGATTCCTGATGTCTAATGCCGTAATGGCCGAACGACAGATTCCCGAATCGCTCGTCGACTGGAATTATTACACCGACGAAGGCAACCCCTTCGACCTGTCAGGCGACAACCGAGAAGTGAGCATAGATAACGGAACAGCTACCCGTGGTGCTATCAAACTCGAACGTTCAGCTGCGCGTTTCGACTTCCGCGACGGTTCGCCTCTCGCAGTTTCAGAAAACAAACCTTTCACCTACCATGTGGTTAAAGAAAACGATGTCAATGCCGGCGGCGATCAGCCTGTTCTGATCGATATTGTTCTGTCGAACATGTCGCTGGTCAATGTAAACAAATCGTTCTATGCCCTCCGTCGTGTGTCCAACAACGGACGAAATGTTGTTACAAACACTGCCGGCGCCAACAACGAATTGGCTATCTGTGGAGCCGAAAAGCGTTGGATTGAAGAGGCTATCGGCGAATATTCAGGTGGTAACTATGTTGTCGATGCCGATCAAGTATGGAAAACACAAACGGCTAATGATTTTTCAACAGAAAATCCACCAACAACGGTTCTTTATAACTCACATTTCATTTCTCCGCTGTTAACAAATTCAGGAGATGTCGACACACCTACGACGACTGTCAATAATTGGATCACCGAAGCTTGTTCTGTTGTTGCCGGTGGAACTAAAGACAATGATGAAGGTTGGACAACCCCTAATGGCAATTACGACTATCGCATCTGGACTTATGCTACCGAAAACACTATTGCAGGCTACAGAAACCAGAAAAACGGTATTTCGACTGGTGTTGTTTTCAAAGGCAAAATGGTAGCGACAGATTATGCCTTAGGTACAGCTACCGAAGGTTCGAATACAACAGATCCGGCTACAATAAAACTGGCCGAAGCAATTAAAAATGCAGGTCAAAACTCTCCCATGTTGTTCCTGTTCGGAGGTAACCTCTATTGTGGTTGGGACGAAATCCGCAATGCGGCAATTGCGTCGGCTGTGTCAGGTATCAAATGGGTGCCCGATTCTGAAACTGACAAGACTAAAGGTAAATGGGAATTTACATCGGTTCCCAACCGCAGTTCATCGCTCTATTCAGCTGTATTCGGTACCGGTGGCTTCGGTACTGTAACATTCACATACACAGAGTATGAAGAAGGTCCTGACGGAACTCAGACTCCTGTTATGGAAAACGGTGTTGTAGTTCGTCGTACGGGTACGATTACCGATACAGAGTCCGTGGTAGATAACTGTTGCGATGCACTGTGGAATGTTTATGTAAATACGACTAACTCAACAAATAAAGCTACGGCTTTAAGTAATTTTAAAGCAGCGGCTACATCGAAAACTAATAAGATAACAATTTACGAAACCAGTCAGGATAAAGAAGACGGCTGGGGCTACTACTGCTACTATTACTATTGGAACCGTCATAACGACAACGGTCAGGACGGTGTAATGGGCCCGATGGAATTTGCCGTTGTTCGTAACAACGTTTACAAACTTGCCGTTACAAACATCAAGCAGCTCGGCCATCCTCGTCACTCAAGCAACGACCCCAATAAACCCACCGGTGGCAAAGACGACGAGTCGGAAGAAGTTTACCTGTCAGTTACATGCGAGGTGCTTCCGTGGGTTGTTCGTGTGAACGATATTGAATTCTAATAACTAACTCCAATCAATTGCCGACCCGAATAAATAGGGCAGGCAATTGGCTCGGCCCGCTTTGTAGGGATGTTCCACGGAGCATCCTCCCGACGAGGAGCATCCTTCGGAACGTCCTTACAGCGAGAGCCAGGCCTCATAGCCGCAACGATGTGCGGCAAACAGCACAGACAATCTCCTCTACTCCTCACCTCATAACGTGCCTTGCACGGTTCAACAAGAAAAAACAACTGACACCGACAATGAAGCTGAATAGCCTACGACATATAACCACCAATCTTGTCCGCCTATTGCTGGCAATGGTTGTGGCCACATTAGCAACATCGTGCGACAAGCTCATATATGACGACCTCGACCCTTGCCCCCAAGGACTGCGCCTGCGATTCATATACGACTACAATATGGAACGAGCCAATGCATTCCCCGCGCAGGTACATTGCCTGACGCTGCTTGTCTACGACGCTGAAGGCCGGTATGTGACCGAGCGTACCGTTACCGACCGGGAGCTTCTGTCGGACGAAAACTGGCGATTAGACATCGATCTGCCGGGCGGAACGTATCAGCTCGTGGCATACGGCGGTATGGCATGTCCTCAGTCGTCGTTTGGCTGGCAGCCACTTCCCGGACCGGAAACGCCGATGTCAGCTCTTGAAGTGTTCATGAAGCCCCAAAGCATCAGCACCAATCTGCATCCCCTTTTCTACGGTCCGTTAAACGGGAATCTGACCGTCACTGTTCCCGATCCCTCTACCGGCTACACCGAGGCCACCGTCGAGATGATGAAAGACACGAACAACCTGCGTGTTGTGCTCCAGCAACTCGATGGCACTCCCGTCAACGACAAAGACTTCTCTTTCCGCGTCGAAGCCGACAATACTCTGTTCGATTACAAAAACAATATAATACCCACACAAAATACTATATTTGAGCCCTGGACCAGCGGGCAAGCCGAGTCGGGCGTGCTCGTTATCGGCACTCAAGTCGAACCAACGCCCATGAAAGTTGCGTATGCCGAATTCGGCCTGTCGCGAATAATGGTCAACAACAGCCCGTCGCTTGTAATCGATCTTGCCGACGGTAGCCGTAACGTTGTCGACATACCGCTTGTAACATTCATGAGCCTTTACAAGAGCGAGGCTGAAAAAGATATGGGTCTGCAGGAGTACCTCGACCGCGAAAGTCGCTGGACACTCTTCTTCTTCCTCGACAAAGGCAACTACTGGATCGATACCAGAATTGTTGTCAACGATTGGGTGGTGCGCCTCAACGATATTGTAGTATGGTAATTAAAAGGTTTCTGCATATTATATTTCTGACAGCGGTTCTGCTGGGTTTCGGGGCTTGCTCTGAAACCTGGGAGCGCCCCGACTCGCCCTCGGGCGTAATCAATGAAGATTCGCCTGTGGTGTATCTTACGCTGAACGTCGGCGTGGCCGAAAGTAATATGCCGATGTCCGGTTCGCGTGCTTCCGACCCCAACTACTTTTTCGAGCAGCCCGAACTTCAGAGCGAAAAACTTAACGAACTCTATGTGATAATTGTCGACGACAGTAACATGGTTGAAGGTTCGCGCCGCGTGCGTTACGACAAGGACGGCAATATACTTTTCGATAATCTGACATTTAAGGTTACACCCGGCAAGAAAACCATTTATCTGTTTGGCAACGACATGTCGTTGCCCCAGAATGTGCAGTCGAAATACGACAAGCTGCGCGAAGGCGACGAAATGCCGCTTGATATGGCCGCCATTACACTCACACGCGACAAGGACGATGTATTCTTCCCACTTGGCGAGAACATACCGATGTCGGAAGTGTTCACGGTGGAACTCAAAGCCGATCCGCAAAACAATCCGACATACATCAACAAAAATCTGTTTGTCACCCGCATTGCAGTCAAGTACACAATTATCTGCGCCGACGACCTCGACATCTTGATGGTACGGCTCAACAAAATAGCGACGAAACAATTTTTCCTTCCGGCCGATGCTACGTATGTTCCCGGCAAATATGCAGATCCTGAGGAGATAAACGGTGTCAATGGCCGCAATATAACTGAATTCACATCGCCGCTCAGTTCCGGTGAAGAAGAATTCGAAATTCAGCTCACCGGAAGACGGCCAATAGAAATAACCGGTAATGACGGCTCCAAGCGTAACGCATTCCTTTACGACTCGTTCTACGTAATGGAGACTCCAGGCACAGAATTCAAGATTTCGGCTGAAGCTGATTTCTACATCTACGAAGAAAATATTGTAAAGGGCGAATGGCTCAGCTATATGACACTTCCCAATCTGCCGCTGATGCCCCGCAACACCCATGTAATAGTTAACATCAGCGCTAAAGCCGAACTGACATGCACGGTCGATCTGGTGCCATACCGCGGTTGTGTACTTGAACCCTGGTTCGGTCTTGATAAATAAATAGGATACGATACATGACAGATATAAAACGTTTACTCACATATTTAATTCTGGCACCGATAATGATTCTGGCATCGTGTCAGGACGATTTGTTGTATGATCCCGACAACTTCGGCGATGGCGAAGGTGATTTGCGCGCCACCGTCGAGTTTAAGAATCTGGAGGAAATCACTGTGTCGCGCGCCGGTACCAACGGCGATGTAATCAACACAGTCAACGACATGTGGGTGGTGCTCTATCATGTCAGTAGCGATGGATCGCTGGATCCCGGTGTGAAGTATCACGTAAGCGAAGGCTCTGAATTCGGTTACTCATGCAACCAGACCGGCAATACAGCGGAGCCTGGCGACGCGTCGGTTTCAAGCGAAGACCCGAAATATGATTTCGAATCGACAAAAGAGCCGGCAACTCCACGAGCCTCATTTACGATTAAAGGCATATCCTTTGGAAGATACAAAATGTATGCCGTTGCCAACGTTGACCTGACAAATGTCGATGTCTCCAACGAAGAGGATCTGCTGGACATGCGTTTCAAGTGGAATAACGAAGTGAAGCTCAATAATCAGATGTTCGGCTACTTCACTCTTGCAGAAGACCCTTCGTCGCAGGGTTTTGGCGATGGAAAATATGTAATAGTCAACAAAAAGACAGTCGACGTCCACTCATGGATCAAGCGTCTCGTGTCGAAAGTTACCGTAGCGTTCGACACACGTAACCTCAAAGAATCAATTTGGATTTACATCAAATCTGTCACTATTCACGACATTCCCGAGTCATGCTATCTGGGCAAGAACAACACGCCTAACAACGCTGACCAGCTAATCGAAAACGGTGACAGTATTGTCTATTATGATAAATCCGATCCCGACAACCGCGACAAGTGGCTCATAATGACTAAGAGTTCCGGCGTTAAAGGTTCGAAGCACGGCAATGCCGACGAATCCCTGTTCTTTTTCGAAAATATGCAGGGCGACTATCAGAATAAGCCTGAGCCCGAGCGCAAGGACTATCTGAAAGAGCAGATTCCGGAAGAAACCGGACATAAGGTCGATACATTTGCTGTGGGTAATGACTATAAGGACCGCATCCGAAACGGCAGCTACATCGAAGTGATTGCCTACTACCGCAGTCAGAACACTGAGAAAATGTCGTCGGGGAAGATTAAATATCGTTTCATGCTCGGCAAGAACATCACCTACAACTACGATGCCGAACGTAACTATCACTACAAACTCACCCTTAAATTCCGCGGTTTCGCCAACGAAGCCGACTGGCACATCTCCTACGATGAACCTACACCGAGTGTCTACACCCCCGAAAACTACTATATCTCCTACCTCTACGGACAATCTCTTAATTTTCCTGTACGCATAGTGACAGGCGACGATAAGGTGTCTGAATACATACTTAAAGCACATATTGAAGAGAATGCATGGTATCCTTGGGATGAATCGGCAAATAAGGTTCCGCCACAAACTGAAGGCGCATACGATGATATCAACGGTTTTGCATGGAATGTTCCTGCGTATAATACAACCTACAAAAATCAGAATTATGTCGGATTTTTGTCAATGCGTCAACCTGAAAGTGGAAATTTGTTTCAAGATCTGGATTATGGTGAAGCTGCAAATACGAAGTTGAAGAACTATTACGAAAACAATAATATTGGCGAATCTGCATATACTTTGAAAGAAGGAACCAGAAATGTCGGATTATATAACACGGAAACAAAAACATTCGTAGAAGGAGATAATTCTCAAGGGGAATATACTGTAACTTATGATCAAGATGGTTCGGCAACGGTATTATTACCTATGTATACCCGTCAAAAACAAATGGTTCCCGCAACAGACTTCTCCGGTAATAATCCTTTCCCATATTATCAGAGAAGAGCTGTTGTAGTCTTTACACTTTGGGATAAGAGCGGAACGCAAGTGAAATTTAAAGACATAAAAGATGACAGCGAGTATGAATGGGAACGTAGAGTTCCAATAATGCAGGTACGTCGCATTGAAAACCCAAAGGCAATTTATAGGGCACATGATAATGATGATCCTTTTGAAATCAAGCTTATGCATCTTTTGTCACCTACTGCCGATTCTTTTACAGAATTTAAATCACAAGGACCTTGGCGCGTATCAATTGTTAGCGACCCCAAGGGATTAGTGAAATTAACAAGTATTGATGGTTCTGTAGAGGTGACAAATTCAACACAGAATAAATACATAGAAGGCTCCACCGAAACAATTATCAATTTTAAGTATACTCCCAGAGGAAAAATAGAAAGTGATGAAACAAGATGTGCAATTATTTTGGTTGAATATCATGATTACTCGTGTAATCATTTGATATTTTTACGTCAAGGCTATCACAAGGGTGTTCAGCTGGGTTCTGCGACATGGAGTTGCTATCAAGTTTATGCAACCGGCACAGAAGGTACCAGCAGCCCTCAGTTTTCATCTAATTCTACTTCAATCGCACAGCAGGGTTATAATGTAGGTATTGAAGACGTTTGTGTCGCGGTTACCAGAAATCCATTGTCTATCGGGTCGTTTTATAAACGAAATGCGTATAATTATGGGATCCGAGAAGCAAACAATGTTGGTTCGTACGGTTGGATGAAATCAGTAGGAACGAATGATCTTTCAACGACATGTTTATCAGGAACATCATTTGAGTCAACAAATAATCGGACTGTTCAAACCAGAGATAGAGCATGGAATAATATTGATGGAATGTCGTGGACAAGCGGAGGTGGAGCGGCAAGAAACAACGAACATTGGGCTGATACCTGGACCACCGTAGATTATATGCCGGGAAAAAAACTTACTGTACCGACATCAGATCAATATATTTCGTTATTACAGAATAGTGATTTTGGATTTGGCGTGGCTTACGGAGACGGCGCAGATTCTACAGCAGTTAAGATTGACGATGTGTATGGCTTTATAGATAAGGATAACTCCGGAAACGGTAGTAATAAAGGTGTTAGAGTATGTGTTGCGTATAATAGCAATAATGCAGATAATATTCTCTTCCCGTTGGGTGCAGTTGGTCAGGGTCGCAGATCAATAACTTTTACTTCAGGAGGCGCAGATACACCTTTGCAACAATTTGCAGATCCTAAAGCAGGTGCACTAACTTATAGTGGTATGCGTGGACTTCTTACGAGTGATATCAATAAAAATCGTCCGCTAACATATAATATATATAGAGATCCCGGGGCGTTATATTGGATTAAACAGCCCGTTGGTAATGGTATTGTTAATACTGACTATGCATCTTGGGACATTAACTACTTCACACTTCAATTCAATCATTACAGTAAGTATTCATTATGGAGAGGTTCGAGCGGTCGCAGCGCAGCTGGATCAAGTGATGCTCTTCCGATAAAACTCATTTACAAATGACATTAACGCGGGCTTCGGTTTTTGCCGAAGCCCGCGTTGTGTTTGCAAGTTTGCGGTCGACATTATTGGTTGATTAGTAGTGTCTGTTATTTGGCGTATTTTGATTGGCATCCGGTGTTTGGCGTTGAGAGTATTTGACGTCCGGTAGGACGTTATTATTAGTAACCCGGCACGTGGAGCATAGCGACACGTACTGGGTAGGAAGCATATAGGTGTGGCGTCTGGAAGACGCCGATTTACCGGGCATGCGGAGGCTGCGTAGCTGCCGCCGGAATAGTAGGCAGGGGTAAGCGCTACGTAGTTGTGCGCAGCCCCTGTTAAACTGCCTCCAAACTGCTAATACCGTTACTTGCTGTATTAGTGGCACCGCGACGCGGCGCACCGATAACGTCCTCTTATACAGGGGCAGCGAACCTCTGGTGAGGTTCTCACCCCTGCCTACTATTCTGACGGCACCTACGGCGCCTCTACCTTGCGTATGCCTACGACATGGTTGATTAATAGCGTCTGTGTTCTTATGTTCTTCTGTCCGTTTGCTGGCAGTGATAGCGAGGCCGCATGGAGTGACATTAAAGAAAAAGTTGAGAAAAAAGTTGGCGAAAGTTTTGCAGAAATAAAATAAATGCGTACCTTTGCAACGCAAACGGGGAAACACCCATGCAAATTGCGAAAATAGCTCAGTTGGTAGAGCACGACCTTGCCAAGGTCGGGGTC
>CAYQYL010000072.1:0-11704 GCA_964421745.1 uncultured Muribaculum sp.
GGACGCTTGGCCGGATCGCCGATACCGTCGCGCCAGTGATAGTCGTCGGCAAAACATCCGCCGGGCCAACGGAGAACAGGCACTTTCAAATCGCGTAACGCCTCAAGCGCATCATTGCGATATCCGTCTGTATTCGGTATCGGAGAATCTTTCCCCACCCAGATTCCTTCATAGACACATGCGCCGAGATGCTCTGCAAACTGGCCGTACATCATGCAGGAAACCGTGTCCGGATGATCTGACGGATGTAACACTACTTTACTAACCGAGTCTGCAGCTGAAGCTGACAGCCCCACGGCGATCATTGCAATTGATATAGTCTTAAGTTTTAACATGATATTATGATTAATTTTATTCTTCTACTATGCGGGCTGTGATATCCGAAGCTGAACAACAGCTCTTCAGCAAAGAAACGGATAGCTCGATCACCTCGTCGGCCGGCATCTCTTCGGCATAGATATTGACACACACAAGTAGCGAAGTGGTGCCATCGTCGGTTTTTGTCCGTTCGTTGTCGGATGTGGGAGTGCCGACGCCTCCGACTTTGTCGCGATACACCGGCATGTCTTCGATGTTTAATTCTCCGCGCCCGATTCCTTCGTAGGGTTCTCCGGGACGGCCGACACCGAGAGTCAGCGTGTCGCCTTGTATTTTGTCGGCATCGAATGCGCCGATCGAATAGCCGCTCAAAAGCGAAATAGCATTGAACAAGTCAACAACATTGCTGACATAATACAGCTCTTTGCCCGCCACTATTCGACGGCACAACTGTTCCTGCGACGGACGATAGCGGTTAGGATCTTTTCCACACAATTTGTAGGCCGCGCGAGTTGCCGCGATGCCCGGACGGGTATTAATTTCAGGCAATGTATATTTCCGGCGAATGGTTTCAGCAGCCTCGATCAGCAGTTGTTTCACCTGATCTGTTGTCGCACCGTTCACAATGTTGGCTTGTAGCACTACAACCTTGAATCCGGCAACCCGGCTACGGAACTCATCGTCAATTTCAATATCAATCTTTCGCATACCACAAAAGTACAAAAACTCCTTGTAATTTTATGCACCAAAATTAGTAACTTTGCGGCAATAGCACTCTACCGTTCAACTCCCAACTGACAAATGGCCTTCACTTATTCGCAGTTGCAGAGTTAAAGTTTTCTTTAATTGTCACATCCGTATTCTATAATAATGAAAATAATGATAAGGAAAATAATCCTCTTAAGTCTGTTTTTCGGTTGCATTATATCGCCCCTCAGTATTGACCTAAATGCACAGATCGCGAAAAGTATTGGAAAACAAATTGTAAAAAAATCAACAAAAAACACAGAAAAAAAAGCTTCTAAAAATATAGCAAAAAAAGCCGGTAAAGCTGTTGGTAAGGATGCATCTGCGATCTCAAAAGGTGTGGTTAAGTCTACAACTAAGAAAGTTAGTTCTAAAGTTCTTTCTAAAATGTCAAAAGAAACGGCCGAAATATTTTCGAAAGGAGGTTACAGTGAGATAACGGCTCCAATAAAGGGAGTTAACAAACCGCTTCTCGTTTCACCAAAGTTCGATCCATATTTGAAAATTTCAAGGAAATATACAGGAGATTTTGACCCTGTAAAATTTCATAATAATAATCCACGGTTTGTAAAGGATGGCTGTGAAACTAATCTTGGACGTATGAAAAGAGGATTAGCGCCTCTTTACGAGGATCCCAAGAATTTAAAGGCCGCCGACCATGGATATTCTCCCTTTGAACTTCATCACGGAGGGCAAAAAGCTGATCCTGATTATTTCGCATTAATGGCCGATGACCATAAGACACAGTCGGCTATTCTTCATCCCAAACGAGTAGGAAGTGAGATAAACAGAGATGAATTTAGTAAAAAAGAGAGAGCTCCCATGTATGAAGAGCTATCTGAATACATTGATTTATTATTTTGAATCTACTACGGCCAAGAACAATTTATTATTAAATTAAAGTACAGTTGAAAACAATGAAAGTTAAAAGTTGTCTTCTAATTATATGCTCAATGTTTCTTATCATAACTGGTTGTGGTAAGACTCCTAAGCTTTCGTATGCCGATGCATACGATGAAATTATCGTTAATTATATTTCATTGGATAGTCTTAGCGATATCACCGGAATATCTAAATCTAACTTGATAAGATTACGTTTTAACAAGTCTGACGATGAAAAGGTTACTAAAATTATGAGTAATATCTTGTCGGCTCTGGAGAAGCGTGACACTAAAAAAATATCATCTATTCAGTCAGAAGTTAAAAAATCTCCAATAGTATACGATAATAATTTTAGTGAGAATAAGATTGACCAAAGTATTAGGCAAAAAGAATGCGCAGAAATTCAACAAAAACAAATTGAAAATTTTTGGCAGAATACTCCAGACATTATCTTTAATTATATAGATAATGACATAGATGCTTATATTGAGGGGAAGTATTCGTTGCTCAGTGCAATTCCTAACACTTGGAATTATTATACTAAATCTGACGAGGAATTTATGGAAAACTTTCTCAAAGATTTCAACTGGGCAGAACTTAGCTCCAACTGTGACGCTTATTATATCAATCGCCTAAATAGCTTCAAGGATGATTTGGCGGAGGAACAGAAAGTTATTTTAGGAAATAATATCGAGATTCCGGATTTCAATGTAATTCCTGGCGAAAACACTTTTATTATTGATGAAGATCTCGTAATTTTAGTAAAAGAGAGGACTCAATCACAGATTGGAGAAGTATCTTCAGATATACTTTGGGATCTTATTATAGAACTAATAATCTGTGCGATAATAACCTTCATGATGAATAAAGCTATCGATGAAAGTAGACAAAGAGCGATAGATAGATTCTTAAATAATGTAAGATTGAAAAAAGGGGATGGCTTTTGGAAAAATTTAGGGAGAGCTACGCTACATGGCTTGGGAGTGTATGGAGATTATAAAGAGGAAGTAGCTGCCATAAGAAAGAGATATGATTTATGTAAATATATTGTTTCTATAGCTATATTTATTCTCGGTGGAATAGTCAGTTGGATATTTATCATCAAGCCACAGCTCCGCATTGAAGCGGAGCTAAATATGGAATTATCCTCTAAAATAATGGAATCTTCAAACACTCTGCGCATTAATCCCTCAAGAGTGTTGAGTCTATATTTGAATACTAATACCGAAGATCAAAATTACTCCGAAGAGAAAGGAGGAGAGATAATAGAAAGAGAAATAGAAGTGGTAGCACCAGCAGTAATAGACGTAGATCAAGAAACTTATGAAGGTGCTATTAAAGACTTATACAGTATCTTCTATGGCACAGATAATGCGCCTTACTTGACTTATTCAGAATCAATAAAAAATAAGTTCAAAGAACTGGGAATTACTTCTTCTTTAGAAAATCCATACACTCCATCTTTTCAAGCAGAGATTGACCGTATGGAAACATTATCACAAAAAGTGTCAGACGCAGGAGGCGGACTGTGCGGATTTGATTCAGATATTCTATTCGCTTCTCAGGGAGAAGCAGTGGATATTAATCTTGTCGTATATCACATTGAGATAATAGACAAAGATAATATCATCATTAAAGCCGAATACTCCAATGGAGGAGTATCTGACCGTGTTTTCAAAATGAAAAAAATTGGTAAAACATTTAGAATTGATGATATGGACGGAACGCGTGAATTTATAGCTCAAGAGTGTAATGACGCAGAGAAATTTTTAAACCAACATCAAGAAGAAGCTAATTCAAAAACGGAGGCTGCATGCGATTAATATCGTAAGTTAGATATACTTAATACTTTCGTATTGTTATCATATCATCCGCTTCAGGCTTAGCTGGACGACAACACGATTTAGAGCACACAAAAAGGGGGTGTATCTTCCATTAAGATACACCCCCTTATATCTTCCGATATAATTATCAGTTGTTTTCGGGGCGGAGGGTGCGCACAACGGCGCCGGCACGCCACATTTCGCTTTCGCGGAGCTGACGAAGTTCTTCTTCCAGACCGACGCGATAGTCGGCCTGCGAGTTAGAGTCGATTGAACGCTGTGCCTCAACACCGTCTTTCACACTTTTGTAGAGCTTTTGAACAACGGGTTTGATGGCATCGTGGAACGGTGTCATCCAGTCGAGGGCTCCACGCTGCGCTGTTGTCGAACAGTTGGCATACATCCAGTCCATTCCTTTTTCGGCAAACAGCGGCATGAGCGACTGTGTCAGTTCTTCGACGGTTTCATTGAATGCCTCTGAAGGAGTGTGGCCGTTTTCACGGAGCACCTCATACTGAGCCAGAAGCAGACCCTGGATAGCACCCATAAGCGATCCGCGCTCGCCTGTGAGGTCGCTGACAGCCTCGCGCTGGAATGTTGTTTCGAACAGATAGCCGGAACCGATGCCAATGCCAAGGGCAATTGTACGCTCCAATGCACGGCCGGTTGCATCCTGATAGACAGCATACGATGAGTTCAGACCGCGACCTTCGAGGAACATTGTGCGCAGCGAAGCGCCTGATCCCTTTGGTGCAACCATGATAACATCGATGTCGGCAGGCGGAACAACGCCCGTACGGTCGTTCCAGGTAATAGCGAAACCGTGCGAAAAATACAGAGCTTTGCCCGGTGTAAGGTATTGTTTGATATTTGGCCAGACAGACATTACGGCTGCATCTGACAACAGACACATGACTATTGTGGCACGCTCAGCTGCCTCCTCAACCGAAAAAAGAGTTTCTCCGGGAATCCAGCCGTCGGCAACTGCCTTTTCGAATGTCTTGCCGGGACGTTGACCAACAATAACGTTAAAACCGTTGTCGCGCAGGTTCAGACTCTGTCCGGGTCCTTGCACACCATAGCCGAGAACAGCTATTGTTTCATTTTTTAGCACTTCGCGTGCTTTTTCCAAAGGGAATTCTTCGCGGACTGTTACAGTTTCCTCTACGCCGCCAAAATTCAGTTTTGCCATAATTCGTGTATCTAAAGGTAAAAGTAAAATTATTCGTTGTTCTACAATCCGTCGGGATGAAAGTCCCAGGGGCGGAAACGCATTCGCGCACGTGTAGTCACGCCGTCCGGACCAATTATCTCGGCATTATAAACGCCGTTGCCATCGTTGCGGGTAACAACTTCGGCCTCTTGTCCGAAATAGGATTCGTGATGAAACGCTATGTCGAAACGCTCAAGCAAATTCTTGTCGTAAAATTCGAGAGAATGCTGGTTGAGCAGGAGCTCGATGTAACGGGTAGTGTTGACATGGCGATTGTTGTCGCAGTCGGTGTACCGGAAACGATAGGTAGCAACCTGTGAACCGTCGCGCGCAACAGATGACAACTTCGGAGCTTTCTCGATCGGACAACTACGATCGTTCATCACCTGACGCAGTTCATCGATTCCTTCAAGCGAACCACCCTTGCGGTCGGCCACACGGATAGGCATCCATATTGCCCGCGCAAATCCGTATAGCCTGTCCCCTTCACCGGAGATTTCGAAATTTCGTTCCGAGAAATGGCGGTTATAGCTTTCAACCCATGTGCGCAAACTGTAGGTTTCATTCACCCCGGGCCAACTGCCGCACATCTCAATCGAAAGACGCGAAAGCACCCATGCCATACCACGCGAAATCAGCCTATCGTAACCAACACCGATTCTATTGGCGTGAATGGTCGATATATCAATCACATGCTGTGCCAATACGGGCAATGGCAACAGATTTTGAGCGTTACACCCACCTGCCGCATTATAGTATGTTTCGATATGTTCGACCGGTAATTGATTCAGTTCCATATTTTAGTTTCTTTTCCTTGCTCCAGCGCACGGCGCCGTTCCTGCTCGTCAAGATAACGTGTGAGCAGTTCCTCGTTGGCTTTTGTGACTGCAACTCGACCCGAGCGAGTGAACTGGAGTAATCCATATGATTTTAGTTCTTCAAACAAAGATTCTGTTTCATCGGGATGACCTGTCTTTTCCAGAATCACATACTGCGCTGTGATTTCAAGCACACGAGCAGTGTGACGGCGTATAATGCTCTCCACTACCCCACCGGTGATCAACGCACCTGTCGGAACTTTATATAACGCCACCTCCTGATAGATTATCTCGTCGTCCGTATAGAGGAACGAACGGAGCACTTCGATACGTTTTTCGATCTGCTTCACAACGCGTTCCATCATCGCGCGATTGCTCCAGCACGTAATTGTGAATTTGTGTACACCTTTTATTGACGACGGACTAACCGACAGACTTTCTATGTTAAGCCCCCGGCGATAAAACACTATTGAAATCTGATTGAGCAGACCGGCTTGATTCTCAGTAAAAACTGTAACGGTGAATAATTGATTTTCCATATCTGTCAGTCGGCTTTATAGATTTCGGTTGGGTTTAGCATAATGTGATCCACCGGTGCACCGGCCGGTGTCATCGGAAACACCATCATTCGCTCGTCGATAGCCACATCGAGCATATACGGCTCTGAATTGTCGGCAAGCATGCGCTCTATTGCTCCGGCAAGCTGTTCGTGCCGTTCAACACGCTCGGCCTTTATGTTGTAGGCATCACAGATCTTTACGAAGTCGGGGTTAAGCATCGGTGTCTGCGAAAAACGGTTGTGGAAAAACAAGCTCTGCCACTGGCGCACATTACCGAGGAAATGATTATTAAGCAATATAATTTTTACCCCTGTTCCATATTGCATTATCGTACCGAGTTCCTCGATGGTCATCTGCAGTCCGCCGTCGCCGATAAACAGGCAAACCGTCCTGTCAGGTTCGCCGATTTTGGCACCTATGGCAGCCGGCAAACCGAATCCCATTGTGCCAAGACCGCCCGATGTAACGATGCTTCGCGGTAAAGTGTATCGCGAATATCTGGCTGCCATCATCTGATTCTGGCCGACATCTGTCACAACAACAGCCTTGTTGCCGGTAGCTGTAGAAACGGCATCGATAACTTCGCCCATTGTCAGCATACTTCCGGGTTCATGGTGCAGTTCCGGCTCTATCACACGTTCGCGTTCAACCTGCTCATGCCGCGTGAAGGAATCGAGCCATTCTCGATGGCTGGCCTCCTGCACTCTTGGCAAAAGACGCTGAAGCACCTGGCGAGCATCGCCGTGAACAGTCACAGTTGCCGGCACATTCTTGTCGAACTCCGATGCATCGATGTCGATGTGGATAATCTTCGCTTGAGGTGCGTAGGAAGAAAGCGCGCCTGTGATTCGGTCGTCGAAACGCATACCGATCGCTATGATTAAATCGGCTTTGTTGGTGTTTATGTTCGGACCGATGTTTCCATGCATCCCGAGCATACCTTTATAAAGAGGATGATCGGACGGGATTGTACTTAATCCCAGCAAAGTGGCGGCAACCGGTATTTCGGCTTTCTCAGCCAGTGCCGCCAGTTCTTTTTCCGCACCTGAAATCATTACTCCATGACCCGACAGAATCATTGGTTTTCTGGAGGAATTTATCAGTGATGCAGCACGCATAATCTCCTCTTCGTCGACCGACGGATAAGGGACATACGACCTGATATAGCTACATTTACTATAGCTGAATGGTTTTGATGTCAAACCTACCTGTGCATCCTTTGTGAAATCGAGCACCACGGGTCCGGGACGGCCTGTCGATGCAATATAGAATGCTCTTGCAACTGCCCAGGCTATATCATCGGCGCTGCGCACCTGATAGCTCCACTTGGTGATTGGTTGCGTGATGCTGACAACATCGGTTTCCTGAAAAGCATCAAACCCCAGAAATGGAGTGGCAACTTGTCCGGTGATTACGACCATGGGAGTCGAGTCCATCAATGCATCGCTCAATCCGGTGATTACATTCGTAGCCGCCGGTCCCGACGTAACTATTACAACTCCGGTGCGGCCTGTCACACGGGCATAACCCTGCGCTGCATGTGTAGCACCCTGCTCATGGCGCACAAGTATGTGATGTAACCTGTCCTGATAGTCAAACAAGCTGTCGTAGACGGGCATGATCGAACCTCCCGGATAACCGAAAACAACATCGACGTTCTCACACACAAGCGAACGCATAAGAGCATCGGCACCTGTAACCGGCTTGTCTGTATTCATTTGTTTATATTCTGTCATAATTATATTAAGCGCACGCCTCCTTTGTCGGCCGATGAAACCATGGTTGCATATGCCTTAAGCGCTTTCGACACGTGACGGTCGCGACCCACCGGAGTGAAAGCTTCATTTCCGCGTGCAAATTCTGCTTGCCGGCGCATTGCCAGTTCTTCGTCGGTCAGGCGCACATTTATCGTACGCGACGGTATATCTATGTCAATTATATCGCCATCTTTGATCAATCCGATGTTACCTCCGGCTGCTGCTTCGGGCGACACATGTCCTATCGACAAACCCGACGTACCGCCTGAAAAACGACCATCGGTGATTAGCGCACATTCTTTACCGAGATGTTTCGATTTCAAATAGCTTGTCGGATAGAGCATCTCCTGCATTCCAGGGCCTCCCTTGGGTCCTTCATGTGTTATTACAACCACATCTCCGCGGCAGACTTTGTCGCGCAGGATTGCATCGACAGCCTCGTCTTGCGAACGATAGACTTTAGCAGGACCGCTAAATCGGAAAATACTCTCGTCAACTCCGGCCGTCTTCACAACACAACCGTCCTGAGCAATGTTTCCCTTCAGCACAGCCAGACCTCCATCGGCAACATAAGCATGGTCGAAATCGCGTATACAACCGTTGGTGCGATCTGTGTCGAGCTGCGAATATTCGGCGTTCTGCGAACCGAGCTTAAGGTTACGGCCATTATTACCTGGTGCGCATTGCCAAAGCCTTAGCGCTTCAGTGCTGTATTTGCCATCTGCTCCGGGCGTATAAAGATCAATAGCCTGAGCAAGAGTCAAACCGTCGGCGCGATGTACACCTGTATCCAGCAATCCGTGTCTGGCAAGTTCTGCCAATATTGCCATAATGCCTCCCGCCCGGTTAACATCCTGCATATGATAGTGAGAATTTGGCGCTACTTTACAAAGCACTGGAGTAAGCCGTGATAGACGGTCGATATCGGCCATTGTAAAATCTACTCCGGCTTCATGCGCGATTGCCAGGAGATGGAGCACCGTGTTTGTCGACCCACCCATGGCAATATCGAGCGTCATTGCATTTAGCATTGCCTGGCGTGTGGCGATACTGCGTGGCAGCACAGACTCGTCGTCGTTGAAATAGTATGCCCTGGCATTTGCCACAATCTGGCGAGCGGCACGGCGGAACAGTTCGGAGCGCTCCTGATGAGTTGCTACTATTGTGCCATTGCCTGGCAACGACATTCCCAGAGCCTCTGTGAGTGAATTCATCGAATTGGCGGTGAACATGCCTGAACATGAACCGCATGTGGGGCAACCTTTTGCCTCAAGCAGACGGACTGTGTCGTCGGACACACTTTCGTCAGCCGAATCGATCATCACATCGATCAGGTCGAGAGCACGTCCGTTGAGCTGACCGGCTTCCATCGGGCCGCCACTCACAAACACAGCCGGTATGTTCAGGCGCATCGCCGCCATAAGCATTCCCGGAGTGATTTTGTCGCAGTTGCTGATACACACCATTGCATCGGCTTTATGGGCGTTCACCATATACTCCACGGAATCGGCAATCAGATCTCGTGACGGAAGCGAATAAAGCATCCCATCGTGTCCCATTGCAATGCCATCGTCAATGGCAATGGTGTTAAATTCGGCTGCAAAACAGCCTAAAGCCTCAATCTCAGCCTTGACAGTCTGGCCTATTTCGTGCAGATGCGTGTGCCCCGGAACAAACTGTGTAAAGGAATTAACAACAGCAATTACAGGCTGTCCCATTTGCTCGGGTTTCATTCCGCAAGCGCGCCACAAAGCTCTGGCTCCCGCCATTCGACGTCCGTCGGTTGTGGCGGCGCTTCTTAATGGTTTACTCATATTTCAATAACGTAACTTTTTATTGACAATCTGTGCTGTGACGATACGTCAAATCAACATACGCATGGATACACAACACGAGCATCCGATACAAAATCGCCACATTTGCTTGCAAATTTACAATTAAACAACAAAAGCTGCAAATAATTGGTCGATTTATTATAAAATCCTAAAATAAATCACATACTTTTATAATAATTTCCGAATAAACACATCACCATTCAACGCGCGCATCGCGTTGCTCTACTTTCATGCCGTCGAGAATCAACGCATAGGGATAGTGCGAAAATGAATATAGCGATTCAAGCGCATCGCCGTCGGCGCGTCCGTTAATCCACGAAGCAGGTAGCCCGGAAGTCAGACGCTCGGGGTCGACCGACACTGCCACTACCCTCCATGGCAAATCCGCAGCCGCAGCCAAGCGTTTCATCAGGTCGTGACAAACATCACAATCCGGATCGTAAAAGAGCAACAGCGTTTTCCCCTTTGCAACTTCTGACAACCGAACAGAGTGTCCGTCGACATCAACAAACTCAAAATCGGCAGTATTCGTTCCTACTCTGTTCTTCAACAGCTCGTCATACTGAAATTTTAGTGCAACCAGCTTCGGATCCGACAAATCGAGCCGTTCAAGCACACTGATCAACAACTCCTCATTGAACATAGGTGAATCGTAGTTACCCAGATAGTCGACAACCGTATTTGCCAACGGCACAACGTTCCACTTCGCCACAATCGTATCAACCATACAGCTACGAGTGAGCGAATCGACATGTTGCGCGATATAGATGTAATCTGCCGTCATCTGCACAACCGTGTCTTGCGGACATTCAGACAGATTCTTGCCTTGCCAGAAAGACGCTATCCGCGGATGCAGGTCGCGGGCAAACACACCCTCGCAACAGACCCCAACCGTAAAAATCATTAGAAAATAATAAATAACCTTCATTGTTTGTATCGTGTTATGACTGCAAAGATAAGATTCATAAATTGTTAAGCCATAAACCGGCCTGTTGAATTAAGATTTTTTAATTAGTCGGACCGCCATTAACGCATTTAGATTGTTAGAATAATAGCTATATTTGCAACTGAATAAACTCGAAAAAACCAATACTTCAAGTATATTATGGCATCAATCAAAACCATAGGTATTCTCACATCCGGAGGCGATGCCCCGGGTATGAACGCAGCAATTCGTGCCGTTACCCGCTCGGCTATTTTTAGCGGATTCAAGGTTAAAGGTATCTATCGAGGTTATAAAGGCCTTATCACCAACGAAATTGTCGACTTCAAGACACAGAACGTATCGAATATCATACAAATGGGTGGAACCATTCTCAAAACCGCCCGCTGTCAGGAATTCCGCACTCCCGAAGGTCGGCAACTCGCCTACGACACCCTGCGCCAACACGAAATTGACGCACTCGTTGTCATTGGCGGCGACGGTTCGCTGTCGGGAGCACGCACTTTCGCATCGGAATTCAACTTCCCCTGCATCGGCCTGCCCGGTACAATCGACAACGACCTTTACGGCACCGACGAAACAATAGGCTACGACACCGCCCTGAATACAATCATGGAATGTGTCGATAAAATCCGCGATACGGCCACCTCGCACGAACGACTGTTCTTTATCGAGGTTATGGGTCGAGATGCCGGCTTCCTGGCCCTCAACGGAGCTATCGCTTCCGGAGCCGAAGCTGCAATTATTCCTGAAATTTCAACCGAGGTCGACCAGTTGGCCGAACTCATTCAAAACGGATTCCGTAAGA
>CAYQYL010000073.1:0-11675 GCA_964421745.1 uncultured Muribaculum sp.
GACAAAAAGAAAAAGCACTCATTGTGAGTGCTTTAATTATAGAATGTGAGATTTTGTAATCGTTAGTAATTACTAATCACTTGCCGATGCAGAAGCGAGAGAAGATGGTTGCGAGGATATCGGGGGTGGTGATTGCTCCGGTGATTTCTCCGAGGTGGTGTAGTGTCTGGCGGACATCTTGTGCTATGAAGTCACCTGAGAGGGATTGATTGAGTCCATCGATGATGCGTTGAAGTGATTCTTTAGCTTGTAGCAATGCTTGATAATGACGTGCGTTTGTAACAACCATATCCGGCTGTGTAATTGCGTCGGAGGTTGTGCAGGAGTGGAGTGCTTGTTTTAGCAATTTTATTCCTTCGCCTGTCAGGGCTGAGATGTGGAGGGTGGTGTAGGGGTGTGTGATGTTTATATCTTTGATATTGGCAGGGGTCGGTAGATCAATTTTGTTGTGGCAGATTATGAGTTTGGCGTTTGCGTCAATGGCTTTTTCAATCTGTTTTGCCATCGCGTTAAGTCGCTGTTGCGATGTTTGTTGTGTTAATAACCAAATAACAATTGTGGCTTTCGAAATTGTTTCGATTGATCGTTCTATGCCGAGATTTTCAATCGTATCATTGGTTTTTCTGATGCCTGCGGTGTCAATGAATCTGTATTGTACTCCGTTTATAATTGTTATGTCTTCGATTGTATCGCGCGTGGTTCCAGGGATGTCGCTTACAATGGCTCGATTGTCACCTACAAGTGTATTGAGCAGAGTTGATTTTCCGGCATTTGGTTCACCAACGATGGCTACTGGAATGCCGTCTTTTATGGCTTTCCCTAAAGAGAATGTTTCGGCCATTCTGCTTGTTGTGTCGAGTGTTTGAATGGCTATGTCTTTTAGCCTTTGGCGTGATGCAAATTCAACGTCTTCTTCAGAGAAATCAAGTTCCAGTTCGAGCAGTGAGGCTAATTCAATCAGGGAATTGCGAAGGGTTTCTATCTGGCGGGAGTACTGACCGCGCATTTGAGCCATAGCAAGACGGTGCGACGATCGTGTGGTTGATGCAATTACGTCGGCAACAGCTTCGGCTTGTGAGAGATCTATTCGGCCATTGGTGAATGCCCGACGGGTAAATTCTCCGGGTTCTGCCATTCGGCACTTGCCTGTTTGAATGAGTTGACGAAGTGTTTCTTGCTGGATCCATTGGGAGCCGTGCACTGAAATCTCGACTGTGTCATCTCCGGTAAAAGTTGCTGGTGCTTTAAACACGGTTGCCACACATTGGTCGATTGGCTCTTTCGTTGATGTATCAGTGATGTAGCCAAGGTGTGCAGTGTGAGTGGGTGCATCCTTTAATGATTTACCTTTCCAGAGCGAGTTAACACAATCAATAGCTGATGGACCGCTAACGCGTATTACAGCGATCCCACCGATTCCTGGCGGCGTGGCTATTGCACAGATTGTGGCGCCGGAGCTGTTTATTTGATTGTGCTCCATTTGTGAAATTGACATTGTGATTCAATTAATTCTTCTATAGAATCGGGTAGGGCAGAGAAAAAGTTATGACCTGTAATGCGCTCTACATCGTTGACGCTCATTGCTGCGGCTTGCATACCTCCAGGGACTTTTCCGTTTGGCATAATAAATCCTATTGCGCGTGGCGGATTCGAATATGGTGATAGAATGACTTTGAAGAAGCGTTTAGGAACTCTTACGTGAATTTTTCCAATACTTTCAGTCAGTTTGTCGGTAAGTACCGGACCGGCGACAATGATTATTGCGCTATCGACTTTGGCCCAGTCGCGACATTTTTCTTCAAGTCCTTTCCAAGAGCCTGTGTTCAGCTTTTTGTCCTGTGGACATATGTTTGTCATGTAAAATGATTCTTTCATCGCCAATGGGCTCCACTTCATGTCGCCGGCAGGAGCCATGTGGCCGCGGTCGAAACCACTGTTAGTATAGTCGGAAGGAGCCGGACAACCTGGTACACGATTGTCTGAGATAAAGTTGTTATTTCTGCTTTCCTGTCCAATGGCTTCTTCTGCGGTAAGTTCCCATGCAACCCAATTTGGAATGTGCATGCCTGGATTGAAAGAAACGCGCATTCCGGCGTAGTCAATGATTCGTTCGTCGAAATCAGGATTTGTTATAACTTTCTCCAGTCCGGTTATGGATTTGGAAATGTTCGTTGTATCCGGATCTTCATCTTGCATATGGGCTTTTATACTGAATGCTGCAACTATCAGTATAAAAATTATGAGCATTCCGAACGAACCCTTTATCTGTAATGACGACCGCTGCTGAAGTTTTTTTTCTCCGGCAGCGGCTGTTTTGCGTTTTGATGTCGATTTACGTGTTGTCTGTTTAGTTGGCATGAATGTGCTATTGTTTTTCAACCAGTTTCATTCCTGTCTTTATGGCTTCTTCATTGAGCGGTATTAATTTGTGATGACGTTCTGGCAGAGTTTTTCTTAATCCTTTGACAATTGCAGCCATATCGACGATAGGTTTGATGCCGAGAAGTGCACCCAGGACAATCATATTATAGATTTTTGTGTTACCCAATTCCAGAGTAGCATCCATAGCATCGATTTTTACTATTTTGATGTCAGCTCGGCTGGGAGCATGATGAATGCCATAAGCATCATAAATTAAGACGCCACCGGGTTTTACGCGACTTTCAAATTTGTCAAGACTCTGTTGATTTAGTACGACGGCTACATCATAAGAATCGAGAACAGGAGAACTGATCGGCTTGTCGCTAAGAATAACTGTTACGTTTGCTGTTCCGCCACGTTGTTCCGGGCCGTAAGCCGGCATCCAGGTGACTTCCAAGTTGTTCATCAAAGCAGCGTAGGCAAGAATCTTTCCCATCGATAGAACGCCTTGCCCACCAAATCCGGCTATTATTATTTCTTCTTTCATTATTCTATTCCGTTACAACGGTGTTTTTTAAATCGCCCAATGGATACTTGTCAAGCATGTTTTCTTCCATCCACTTATTTGCCTGGACAGGAGTCAGCTTCCATCCGGAATTACAGCTGCTGACAATTTCAACTACTGATGTCCCACGATTATTCATCGCATTCTCAAAAGCTTGTTTCAGTGCTTTTTTTGCTTTTCTAACAGCTGCGGGTGTGTGCACAGCCTGCCGGGTTACATAGCATGTACCCGGCAATTGAGCAAACAATGGACCCATATTCAACGGATAGCCGTTAATGTCGACGCGTCGGCCATAGGGAGTTGTCGATGTGACCATTCCTTCGAGTGTGGTTGGTGCCATTTGGCCGCCGGTCATTCCATAAATACCGTTGTTTATAAATATTATAACAATATTCTCGCCACGATTGGCCGCATGTATTGATTCGCATGTGCCTATTGCTGCCAAATCGCCGTCACCTTGGTAGGTAAACACCATTCGGTCTGGCATAAGACGTTTTACTGCCGAGGCAATAGCCGGAGCACGTCCGTGAGGAGCTTCAATCCAGTCTATATCAATGTAGTTGTAGGCAAAAACCGCGCATCCTACAGGAGCAATACCGATAGTCTTGTTCTCAAGTCCCATTTCGTCAATGATTTCGGCGACGAGTTTGTGAACTACACCGTGGCTACATCCGGGACAGTAGTGCATCGTATTATCAGTGAGTAGCCGCTGGCGGCTGTACACTTTTGTGCCTTTTGCAATAATTTCATTTGTATCCATGACTACTGCTGTTGAGGAAAGTGGTTAAAGAAGGAGTCAATTATTTCTTGTGGGTTCGGTACAATTCCGCCAAGACGACCGAAATGACGAACCGGTACATCGTCGTGACATGCAAGGCGCACATCTTCAATCATTTGCCCTGCATTAATCTCAACACATAAAATTCCTTTGATGCGTTTGCTCAGTTCTTCGATTCGTGCTGTTGGGAAAGGCCATAATGTTATTGGGCGTAGAAGACCAATTTTAATGCCTTGTTCACGAAGTTCTTCTATCGCTTTCAAAGATATACGGGCAATTGAGCCGAAAGCAACAATGAGATATTCCGCATCGTCAGTGTAATACTCTTCGAACCTGACTTCGTTTTCTTCAATGATTTTGTACTTGTTCTGAAGTCGGATATTGATTTTCTCCATTACTTCAGGAGCAAGTTCAAGTGTGGTCATTATGTTGCGGGTACGGGTCGATGGCTTTCCGGTTACTGCCCAAGGACACATTTCAGCAATTTCTTTGTCGGTGCGTCGTGGCCGCTGGGGAGGCAGCTGAACTTTCTCCATCATTTGCCCTACAATACCGTCGGCCAGCAACATGGCAGGTGTACAATATTTAAATGATAAATCAAATCCAAGACCAACAAAATCGGCCATTTCCTGTACGGACCATGGTGCAAGCACAATCAGGCGGTAATCGCCATGACCTCCGCCTTTTGTCGCCTGAAAATAATCTGATTGTGATGGCTGAATTGTCCCTAGTCCGGGACCGCCGCGCATCACATTTACAATCAGTGCAGGAAGTTCGCCGGCAGCAATATAGCTTATTGCTTCCTGTTTAAGGCTTATACCGGGCGAAGACGACGAAGTCATGACAGCTTTACCGCATGCTGCGCCTCCGTAAACCATATTAATTGCCGCCAATTCGCTTTCGGCCTGAAGTACAACCATACCGGTTGTTTCCCATGGCATAAGCTCTTCGAGGGTCTCAAGTATTTCGCTTTGAGGTGTAATCGGGTATCCGAAGTATCCGTCGGCACCGTAGCGGATTGCTGCGTGTGCAATAGCTTCGTTGCCCTTAAGAAGTTTTATTTCTTCGCTCATTACGGATCGATATATTTTGATTTGTCTTGGGTTGGGAATGTGAGTGCGTTATTTTATCGTGACGCGATATACTTCGATACAACTGTCGGGACAGACAATAGCACACGATGCACAGCCTATGCAATCGGCCGGTCGTGCTGTGAATGCGAAATGATAGCCGCGATCGTTAACTTCTTTAGCTTGCAGTTCAAGAACATTAGTGGGACATGCTGCAACACAAAGGTCGCATCCTTTGCAACGTTCCTGATTAATAACAACTGCACCTTCAATTTTTGCCATCTGAAAAATCGCTTTAAAACTGATGTATGATATATTTTTTGTTGAATTGCGTCAGAGGAACTGGCTCTAACTGGGCTTTCAGACTTTCCGACAGTTTAATTCTCAACAAATTTAAAAAAAATAATTGAATTTAATGCTCACATTAACGCAATATTAACCTATGGCACATATCTTACAAAAATGTGCACATCGGAATCTGCATAATCTTGTGTTTGCTCATGCTTTATGTGACGGCACGTGCGCTGGGGCTGCCTTACTGATAGTGACTAAATATACACCGGTGAAAATGAGTAAAACAGCTAATAATTTGGATGCGGTAAGTTGTTCGATTCCAAAATAGAGCGCTACGCATGTTGCGACAATAGGTTGTACGTAGTTATATATCCCAACAATAGTCGGGCGTAGATTTTTTTGACCCACCAAAACCAAAATATAAGCGATGAACGTGCCCCCGACTACAACAAATCCGACTCCAAACCACTCCCGAATGCTGATCGAACTGAAATCAGTTGCTGCAATATCATTCCATGTGACGGATAGGCTGATAAACGTGGCAAACAAAAACATCCACTTCATTAAAGTGACGAGCGAATAACGTTTTATGAAATTACGGTAGAGAGTGAGGTATAAAGCGTAGCTGAGTTGGGCTGCAAGAACTATTATGTCGCCTAACAACGGATTGTCGCCAGAATGAACCGATGAAGTTTTATTGCCAAGAACAAGAATTAATGCCCCGGTAGCTCCAACGGCAATCCCGCCGGCCTTTTTAAGTGTGATTGGTTCGTGTAAAATTATCCAGGCCAAAAACATTACCCACATAGGCATAGTTGTGGTGATTAGCGACCCTTCTCCGGGTGAGGTCATGCTTATGCCAATGATGAAGCAGCTTTGATTCAGAACAATACCGAGCATGGCGGCACCGGCAAGAAGCAGAAGATCGAATGGCTTTACGCGTTCTCTTTTGCAAAAAATGCTTGTCAACCAAAAGAGAATTGCACCGCCAGCAACTCGAAAATCAACCATTAGTAGCGGTGAAACAACGGCTGAGGCCATTGTGAGTTTGGCTATTGGCGACATGAGCCCCCACATAACATTTGCACCTGCCATCGACAGATGTCCTTTAACGTTGAAATCAGACATTTTCTCGTTGTTGAGTGATATCAATTTCGAATGACTGGTAGGCAACAGACCGTCCTCCAAACTGTTGCTTCTGCTCGATAAGTCCGGCGTTTAATACTTTCCCATCATCTTCGTTCGAGGTGCCAAAGTCGAAGTATCTGTAATTCTTATCCTTATAATGCGAAATAAGGGTTTGAAACAATAAAGGCAATGCTTCATTGCTGAGTCCGTCCGGACTGGCGGCGGTATACTGAGCATGTGCTACATGTCCGGCCATATAGACAACGCAACCTGCGAGCATTTTCTGACAATCAGGGTTGAACACTCCCCAGAGTTCTATGTTCTCAGGAAAGCGTCCGGAGAGAAGTGTTATTTCTTCAATTGAATGAACTGGTCTTGCATGATGTCGCGTTTTAAGCCGATATTCAAGTATCTCCCAAAATTGCGTGTAATCGCTGCTTTTTTGGACACAAAATCCTTTTTTGCGAGCGTGGTTGGCTCGGTTGCGCGACGAGTTGTTGAATCCTATCGGATTAATCAAATCGACAGCTGTCGAAACAAGTACGCTCTTCAGTTTTCCTCCATTACGGAAAATAGCATATAAATCATCGTCGGCGGGAGCCGAGAAATATATCCATGGAACAGGTTTGTAGATTAATTTTCGCACACCGTCGCACCGGAACAAATCGGCCATATACTGCCATATCTCCAGCATTAAACTTGCATTCATTCCCTTTGCATTGGTGATCCATCCACCATAAGTAAGACCTCCATGGCTTATTATTGCTTCTCCCACACGACAGGCGGGCAGCATCCCTATAATTTTATCTGTCGAGTCCAGAGCTATCAAAGAATAATCTAAGAAACGATCCGAATGATATTCCATATAACCTCTGTCGAAGATAAATGTGCCATTTTTCGAACGGCAGTTGAATTCGTCCCATTTGTCGCGCCATTCAGGAGTGTATTTAACAATCTTAATAGACATAACTTTATCGGAAAGTCCAGGTTATGGTGCCGGTTTGTTCTGCCGGAGCGTTGTCGTCAACAGAGAATCTTGACTGTCTGGCAGCTTGAATACATGATTGTCTGACAGAAGGTTGTGCTGCAGCCGACCCCGAACCGCTAAGGTAGGTTGCGCTGACTACGTGTCCTTTGCGGTTCACTTTCACCCTTATGGTGATTGTGCCGCCATGCGCGCTCGATGGGCGTCCCCAACCTTCGGCCGTACGTCCGGCCAGAGAGTAACCTGGCGAGCCGCTTGTAGCTCCGATTGTCGAATTGCCTTGTGGCGACCCTTCTTTCCCGTTGCTACCTTTTTCAGACCTGTTAAACATATTTTTCATTCCGGAGTTAATTTGTTTGCTCTTTTGAGCCTGCTCCTTTTCTTTTCGAATACGTTCGCGTTCAGCGAGTTCTTCTTTCGTCGGTCCGGTTTTCTTAGGCTCTGGTTTTTTAGTCACTTTTGCTGGCGACTCCAATTCCGATGACACAGTTTCCGGTTCCTCGGCAGACGGTAAACCTCCGTTTTGCATATAGGTTCCTTCATGCGACGGTTCCTCTTGTTTTTGCATTTCAGAGGATTTAGTTTTGCTGCGCTTGGGAGTAGGCTGGGCAAAGTCTCCAAGTTTAACAAATTCTCCCCCAAATACGATTTCGCTCGAATCGACCGGGGGCCATTTCCTGTCGGCAGAGAAGTCTAAAGTCAGATTGATATTGGCCGTCAGCATCCACACAATCAACAATAGTACGATTACTGCTGTAATCGCACCCGCACGCACTTTGTTGTTGTCGATGTTTTTTCGGCTATTGTTAATCATGATTTTTTCGGTTGACTTTTGGTCGGTCTGGTTGCCAAAACCATTCTTAAATTATTTTTGGCACCAAGATCAAGCACTTCCACAATAGTTCCGTAAGGCACTTCCTCGTCGGCATAGATCGCAATATAGTCTTCTCCGTTGGGCGACTGTTGTTTTGCAAGTTGCAGAAATGCAAGAAGCGCATCGCGCTCCATCGCTTGCGGTTCTTCCGAATCGAACGATGCGTATAACTTACGGTCGCGATCAATAAATACTTTAGTGCTTGGTTTTAGTGAAGTCTGTACTGAACTTTGTGGTAAATTGACGTCGAGCGCTGTTGGAAACACAAATGTGCTGGTTATCATAAAGAAAATTAACAGCAGGAATATTACGTCAGTCATTGAGGCCATCGAAAATGTGGCCATCATGTCGTGAGGGCGGCGGAGTGACATTGCGTTATGCTGGTTCGTTCAAAAGATCCATAAATTCCATTGTTTTGCCCTCAAGCAATTTCATAACGTTATTGATGCGGGCAACAAGCACGTTGTATGCGAATAGTGCCACAATTCCGACAGCTAAGCCGGCTACCGTTGTAACGAGTGCTTCGTAAATGCCGCCGGCAAGTACACCGATGTTTGCGGCCGAACCGGCTGACGCGAGAGCGAAGAATGCTTCGACCATTCCGATCACAGTTCCCAAAAAGCCGAGCATTGGTGCTCCGGCAGCAGTTGTTGCAAGCCACGGCAATCCTTTGCCAAGGTTTGCTATCTCAAGGTTTCCGGTGTTTTCTATCGCAACAAGAACGTCATTCATCGGTCGTCCGATGCGAGTAATTCCTTTGAGTATTAAACGGCTGTAGGGCGATCCATTGATGCGACATAAATTTTTTGCACTTTCAATCTCGCCGTCGTGGATGTAGTCTTTAATACGCTGCATGAATGTTGCGTCTTCCGCTTGCGCTTTTCGAATAACCATATAGCGCTCAACGAATATGTAAATACTGACCACAAGCAGAATGGCAAGTGGAATCATAATGAAACCACCCTTTAAACAGAGCTCCCAAACAGAAAGCTCGGCTTGTAATTGCTCTGATGCTGCTGTTATGGCCGACAGACTGTCGACTGTGGCTGATATCGTGTCTGTATATGTCGTCATCGGGGTTTGTGCGAGTATCATATGAATTTGGCTAATAAAAGTCTGATTGATGATTGTGTTTGTTTGGCCTCGTTTTTAATCGGCAAGGCATTGCTTGTATCGTTTGATTGTTTCTTCCAGTCCAAGATATAGGGCGTCGCAGATTAGGGCGTGGCCGATTGAAACTTCATCTAAAAAAGGAACGTTCTTGTGAAAAAACTCTAAGTTCCGTAGACTTAGATCGTGGCCTGCATTAACACCCAGTCCGGCTTTATGTGCGGCGATGCTGGCTTTTACAAATGGCTCAACCGCGCTGTCCGGGTCGGTAGGGTACAGGTCGGCGTAGGGCTTGGTGTATAATTCTATTCTGTCTGCTCCGGTTTTGGCCGCCGCCATGATATTATCTGTGTCGGTTCCTACGAAAATTGATGTGCGAATACCCACGGAGTGGAATTTTTCCACCAGATCAGTCAATTGTTCATAATTATTTATCACGTCCCAACCTGATGAGGACGTGAGTGCATCTGCTGCATCCGGTACGAGGGTTACTTGTGCCGGCTTTACCATTGTGACGAGTTTAACGAATTCGTCAGTAGGATAACCTTCAATATTGAATTCAGTCTTCACAATTGACTTGAGCGCTAATACGTCGGCTCGCTTTATATGTCGTTCGTCCGGACGCGGATGTACCGTTATGCCGTCTGCACCAAACCGTTCGCAGTCGGTGGCTACTTGAACAACGTTGGGAACGTCCTCACCTCGCGCATTTCGTAGAGTGGCAATTTTGTTGATGTTGACACTTAAATTTGTCATATATCGTCTTTTCGGAAATAATTATGGTTTTAATGGCGTTTACTTTCGTAGTTAAAATAACATATAAACGTCAGTTCATTTGAAAAAAACTTATTATATTTGTAACTAATTTTATTAGTTGCAATTGCAAATTTAATTAGAATATTTCAAAAAAAGAACACTTGGTTGCAAAAGATGCCATAGCGGCAAACATAGAATCTATATCAGTGGATATTCCGTCGATATCGGAATCGGCTCCGTTTGGAACGGTGCTTGAAAAAATGAGCGCTACTCCCGGCGGCATGTTACGCTTGACGCAAGAATCAACTCCGGAGATTACGTCCGGTTATATAACGCGCGAAAGTCTGTTGGATGCTTGTACGCGTTTATTCCCGCAACTTCAGGAATCAACTGAATTGACTGTAGTTTGTCCTGCTGGACATTATAGTGCGTCGGCCATTGCGCATGCTGTTGAGGATGCCGATGCGCACCTGCTAAACCTCAATGTCACTCAGGGCACACAACCTAACAGTGTTACAACTGTCGAGTTGCGTGTTAACCATGCACGCGGCATAATGGTTGCACGTTCTTTGCGGCGTTATGGCTATGAAACCGTGGCGATGCACTCTTCTGGTTCCGAGAATTTAAATGATACAACCGCTCAGCGAGCCAACGCTTTGTTGCATCTGCTCGAACTGTAGCGATTCTGTCAATTTCAGCATTCATAAGTCACTAATATAATTTCATTATGAGAATTGCTATTTACGGTAGTCGTCATCAGGCAGGTTACATTAACTATATTATAAGACTTGTAGAGGCTCTGCGTCGTCGCGGTGCAAAGGTCGTGATGGCCGAAAAATTGTTTTGCCATATAACAAATGAGATCTCCGCTTCTTTTTCTGTTAATGAAGTGGTGGCGGCTGATCAAAAGTGTCCCGACGCAGATATGGCATTCAGCATTGGGGGTGACGGCACTTTTCTTCGCACTGCACAATGGGCTGCACCGCACGAGATACCAATTTTGGGCATCAACACAGGTCACCTTGGATATTTGGCCGATCACCGTCTGGAAGCCGATTTCGAATGGCTCGATTTGCTGTTCGCCGGTGGTTTCGATGTTCAATCCCGCTCAATGATCCGCGTATCCGGGCTCTCTGATGAAATTCTTGATTCATTTTGGCCATATGCTTTGAATGAGATCGCGGTGCTGAAGAAAGATACAGCATCGATGATCGATGTAGAAGCTTATGTCGACGATGATTTCCTTGCTCATTATAAAGCCGACGGACTGATTGTCGCTACTCCCACCGGATCGACTGGGTATAATTTGTCGGTTGGAGGTCCTATTTTGCAACCTACGGCGCCCGTTAATGTCTTATCTCCTGTAGCCGCACACTCGCTAAGCATGCGGCCGTTGGTGTTGGGCGCCACCTCTGTTGTCAGAATGAGGGTATCTTCAAGAGCTGGATCGTTTCTTCTCAGTGTTGACGGTCGGAGTCTTTCTTTGTCGGAATTGCAGGACGTGATAGTTTCTCCGGCTCCTTTTGTGACGAAGGTGCTCATTCGTCCCGACCGGAATTTTGCAGAAACATTGCGAAAGAAACTGTATTGGGGTGTGCTAAATGGTCGATGAGGATTTTTTCTCGTCGAAATCAGAACTACGATTTACTTCTGCATGTAGCAGATCTTCAGATATATATTGGTTTTATTCTGAATTTTATGAAATTTCTCCAAAAATTTCTGACAAAATATTTGGAGAATAAAATGAAAGTTTC
>CAYQYL010000074.1:0-11674 GCA_964421745.1 uncultured Muribaculum sp.
GTAGAGAGGGTCGTTGCCTGCTTTGAGTGAACGTTCACCACGGATGCGGACCGAACCCACTGTACCAGGGCGTTCGTTGGTTGTGATGTCGACGCCGGCAGCTTTACCCTGGAGTGCTTCGAACACATTGCTTACGGGACGAGTCTGGAGATCTTTTGCACTCAGACTTGTCATAGCACCGGTCACGTCGCTTTTCTTCTGAACACCGTAACCCACAACAACTACTTCGTCGAGCAGTGCGTTGTCGGCTTTTAGTGTGATTTCAATGTTGGTTTTGCCGGCTGTTTCTACAGTTGCGGGCTGGCAACCAACGTAGCGTACTTCAAGCACAGCATTGTCGGCAACGTTTGCGATAGAGAAGTTACCTGAAATGTCGGTGCTGGTACCAACTGATGTTCCTTTCACCATAACGGTTGCGCCGATAGCCGGTTCGCCGTCCTGGTCAAAAACAGTACCACTGATGGTTTTTGCGAATGCTGCGCCTTGTGCCAGGAACGCAATCATAAGCAAAGCCATGGAGATTATTCGGGCGAAGCCGGACAATCTGGTTTTGTTTGAAATGCTCTTCATGATTTGGTTGTTAATAATAATTGATTAAGTATCTCGATTGTTGGTTATTTCGTTTTCATGGAAGTGCAGTTCTATTTTGCTTGTAATTTTGACACTTATTTTTCAGAGGTGAAATTTTGGAGCAGATAGTAGTGGTCTGCTGCAAAAAAAATCTGTAGGTGGGATGTCACAAAAAAACAAAAACTGCGTAATAGAGATGAACCGATTGTTCAAAGTATCTTATTACTGTTTTTTATGGCTATTAATTAAGGAACTTAAATCAGTTGGTTATTAGATAAATAAAAAAAGTTGTTGTGCAATCATTTCTGTAATGGTTGTGCTCAGTTTTCATGGTGCATACTTGAAACAGTATGATTGACGGCCAAATTTACGTAAAAAAATTACCCCCCCCAAGTGTTTAACAAATATTAAGATATTTTAATTCAATTTCCCCTTGTGTGCAATATAAATACGAATGGTGTTAAATAACGTGATTGTGTGTTGATAAAAGTGCCTTAAACAGGGATGTTCATAGAATATTCTCCTTAGAACCGGTAGGTTATACACATGATTAAGTATCGTTGGTGAGTGAATAACCGACATTTAATTGGTTGAGGAGTTCTATGGAACATCCCTTTTGTTGTAATTGTAGCGTTGAATGCTGCTGTAATAACAGGTTATAGCGGTGAGGGTTACGGTAAGGGGCGGACTGTGCGCTGATATTCGGATGGCGACATGCCGACAGCTTTCTTGAATGAAGAAGAAAAATAGCGTCTATCAGGGAATCCGACGGCTACAGCTACGTCGGCAACGTTCATGTCCGGACTTGCGAGCAGGGCTTTGGCATGGCGCATGCGGATGTCGCGGATCAGATCGAGCGGTGTGCCGCTATAGATGAGTTTGAGTTTGCGAGATAGAGTCGAGCGCGACATGTTCATTTCGCGTGCAAAGGAATCAACGCCGAAATCGGGGTCGGAGAGATTATTCTCTATCACTGAAACCGCTTTGTTGAAAAGGGCCTTATCGAGTTCTTCGTATTCGGGTTTCTGTGTAGGTGAAGGGGTTTCGAGGTATTTTCTCATTTTTATCATCTCCGACGAATCGTTCCACATTCGTTCGTTTTTGCGCCTCTGCAACCTGAGATTGAACCGTATGAGAAGGAAAATGGCAACGAGGCCTAAAAGGGCGTAGGCTGTGTAGGCCCACCATGTCTGGTATAGTGCCGGAGTGAAGGTGAAATCATAGGATGAATAATTGTCAGACATCACTCCGTTTTCGTCGGATGCACGAAGCTGAAACTGGTATTTGCCGTGCGGAATCTGGTTGTAGAAAGCTGTGTTGTGGTTTTCGTCGGTGAAGTTCCATTGGTGCTCGTAGGGGTACATGCGATAGGCGTAACGTACCTTTGAAACATGTTTGTAGTTCAATGTGGAAAATGCTATCGACAGATTACGCAGTGTGGCGGGGAATCTGAATACGGATGCCGACGGATCGTTTTGCCGGATCGTTTTGCTGATGGTGTTCTGTTTGCTGTCGGTTGCCGAGATTTCGGTGATTGACACATTTACACGTGCATTCTTTCTGTCGAGAGAATTTGACGGGTAGAATATTTCAGCTCCGCCAATTCCACCGATTGCTATGTTGCCATTGTTGCCGAATGAGAATTTTGAAAGGAAAACTTCGACGGGTGAAGTGATGCTGGGCACACGATGTGTGCGGTAAGCGTTGTTCTGCGGGTTGTATTCGATCAGTGTAGTCTGGGTCTTAATCCATATATGACCGAACATATCGGCAACGATGTCGTAAATGTCGTCGGAGTGGGCCGGAAGCCAGGGGGTGATGTCTTCGGCTGTGTTCTGCTCAGGCTTGAAACTGATGATTCGTGCGCTGTCGGTGGCACACCATATTGTGCCGTTGGGAGCGGCAGTAAGCGAAACGATTCCTGATGGCACTTCAGGGTGTGATACGATTTCACCGGTTGTGGTGAAGTGGAACAGGCCACGGTTGCGTGTGGCTAACCATATGTTTTTGTCGGATGTCTGAGTGATGTCTGTGATGAATCGTCCGGGTGCAGCAATGGCAATTAGTTCGCCATTGTCGGCATTATATCGGAAAGCTCCTTCGGTTGTGGCAATCCAAATATTGCCAGCATAATCTTCGATAGCGGTCAGGGCTGTTGCGTCGGCCGGAACTTCGGGAGCCGGAGAAATTGTTTGTTCATAGCGGATTTTGCCTCCGTTGTTTGTCAGCCGGTGAATTGTGGTGGAGCGTTCCTGAAGAACCCAGACGCCACCATGTTTTCTCGACGGAATAATGTCGGAGGCCACATGAAGCCTCAGCGATGCTGATTGGGGTAGGTTGTCGTGATTGTCTACATTCGAAGTGGCTTCGTCGTAAAGCAGCAAGCCGTTGCGGTTTTGGATGATCCAATAGAAACCAGGCACATCGTCTTCCTGAATGGCAGTGATGAGTGGCTCGCGTTTCGTTGACTCCCAACCGAACAGCGTCGAGTGCACGTTTTCCGGGCTATAGGGAACAAGCATGGTTTTGTAGCCGAATGTCGACACCCATATTCCTTCGTCGGAAGAGGCGAGAGTTTCGATTGCAGTGCCTTTCAGCATTGGGGCATAGTTGTGTGGAAGTGGTAGAAGATGCCCGTCCGGCATTTTCTGGAAAAGCATCATCAGTGTTCGTCCGGCTACCCAGATGTTTCCGTTCGATATGTCTTGAGCCATGTCGTGGACTGACAAAAGTTGGGCCGGATCATCGGGAGAGCTGACGGTTGAAGTGACGAATGCACCGGTTGTATCTGCTTTGTCAGGCGAGAAACGGTGAATTTGGTTAGAATGGTCGGCAATCCAAAGATAGTTCTCGCGGAAATCTTCTATTATTTTGCCTAATGAAAGGTTTTTGCCAATGTTAGCAATCGGATCGAACTTGTCGTCTTTCCTATTGTATCGATAAATGAACGGGCTATAGGTTGTGATGAAAATTTCGTTATTGCGTGTGTGGCAAAACCCTGATAATGTAGTCGGTTTGCCGGTGCGGTCTGTCAGGGGATAATCGTTCACCCAGTTGCCTTCAGCGTCGAAGCGTCGCAAGACGCCATGTTGTGAAATCCAAATGCTGCCGTCCGGGGTTGATTGGATGTCGGTCACCGGCTTCCATTTGATTCGAGCTGTATCGACTGGTGTCGACTGTTCTGAGTTTGCTTTAAGCATATAGGCACCTTGCCATGTCCCGAACCAAATGTTCTGATCTTTGTCGACAGTGAGCGCACGCACTCGATTGTCGCGCCCCGACCTGAACAGGCGCAGATTGTATCCGTCGAAGCGGCACAGACCTTTTGAAGTTGCAAGCCACAGACAACCGCTGGCGTCTTTTTCGAAGGCAATCACTTCATGTGACGACAGTTCGGGGAATTCTCTCCATACGGCAGTGTTGTCTTTGGCAAAAGCAAATGACACCTGTAGCACGCAAATCAACATCAGCGTGGCTAACCGGAATGCTATGGCTGGAGAGTGCATCATGGCAAACATATTGCGAAGTGTTTCAATTACATGTATGATAGGTTCGACAAGGTATATGATAGAATATCTGTATGCTTCCTTGGGGCAAATTTACGAAAAGATTAGCTTAAAATATAATAATAAGGGTTAAAAAGAGTCCGAAATCGATTGATTCCGGACTCTGAAAAATATTAACACGATATGATTAATCGATATGAAAAACTTCCTTGATTGGAACAGTTACGGGTGAGTTGTCTGGGTTTACTTCCATTATATCAGCCATGTAGTCCCACCAACGGTGTGTTATTTCGTCGGCAGCTTCGGCATCTTGAGAGTTGGCGTCGCCTTCAACTTCCTGATAGCCGAAAAGAATGTTTGTGTCTTTGTCCCAATAGATTGAGTAGTTTTTTACGCCAGAATCGGAAATCTGTTTGCGAAGTTCGGGCCAAAGGGCAGCGTGGCGGCGTTCGTATTCTTCTTCGAAGCCGGGCTTGAGATACATTTTAAATGCAAAACGTTTCATGATGTATTGTTTTAATAGGATTGTTATTTAGTGTTGAGTTTTACGATTGTTCCTTTGAGTTTGCCCTCGGGCGTGGCAGTCAGAGTGACATTGCCCGCATCGGGGGTCGAGCGAAGGATCACGGTGGCTGTTCCGTTGTATAGGGAACGAGTATTGCCTACTGTGAGTTCGGACGACGACAAGTCGCCGTTAATTACGCCTACAATTTCGGCCGGTCCGTCAATGGCGAAAACTATCGGAGTGTTTTCATCGAGTACCTGGCGACCGGCGTTGTCGACAGCAGCTACGCGAATATGCTGCAGATCGGAGCCGTCGGCTTTCCAGTCGGGGTTGTCGGCTGTGGCAACAAGCATTTTGGCTTTGCCGGTTGTTTCAAGCGAATGTGTGGCAACGGGAACGGTTGATGTACTGTTATAGGCGCGAGCCTGAATCTTGCCGGGTGCGTAAGGAACGTCTTTCCAAAGGATACGGTTGTGTTGTTTAGGGTCGGAGGTGTTGTTCTTCTTTCGACCGAGGCTCTTGCCGTTAACAAGCAGTTCCACTTCGTCGGCGTTTGTGTAGGTGTATATGTCGACAACCGAACCTTCGGGCATGTTCCATGAATTGGTAGCTTTCGCTGTCCCGACGTCAACGCCGTTCCATTCAACGCTTTTGCGTTTTCCCGTTATGGCAATATGCACAACCGGTTCTTCGGGTTTGTAGAAACTACGGAGGAAGTAGGCTGTGGGTTTTGGTTCAAGAGAGATGTCGAACACGCCGTTGGCCCAACCTTTTTCGGGCCAGCCGTTCGATTCACCTAAATAGTCGATCGCTCCCCAGTAGGCAAGGCCGATGTTTTTGTCGAGATCCATTTCAAAGAAGTTCGGACCCATACCGGAAACAGATGCTTCACTCTGGTAGAAATTCATGTGAGGGTAGCGCTTACCGTCGTTGGGGAAGAACATATAACGATAGTTGTATGAAGCGATGTCGGTCAGTTTAGCGAGAGGCCAGGGCTCTGTGTTGAGGTCGGTGCCGCGCCCGTGGGGGTGCATGGCAACGGTAACGGGTCGTGTCGGGTCGTAGCGGTTTACAAGCGGTTTTTGCATGAGATAGGGTGTGACACCGTAGTCGCCGTAAGGTATTTCGGGTTGAATCTGAAGTTCGTTACCGAGGCTCCATATGATTACTGATGGATGATTTCGGTCGCGTTTAATCCATTCCGGAATGGTGTATTGCCATTGTTCTTCCCATGATTTTCGGCCGCCGGCATATTGTGTCAGCCATTTGTCATACAGTTCATCGAGCACGAGAATACCGTAACGGTCACATAGTTCGAGGAAAGACTCGCTGTAGGGGTTGTGGGAAGTGCGGATATGGTTGAATCCGAAGTCTTTTAGCAGTTTTATGCGTTTTTCCATTGCGGCAGGGTAGGCGGCAGCGCCCAGTGCCCCGAGAGTGTGGTGGTTGGCAATGCCTTTCAGAAGCACCTTTTCACCATTGAGTTTGAATCCGAATTCAGGCGAAAATTCAATTTTTCGGATTCCGAATGTTGTTTCAGCTTTGTCGAAAGCATTGCCTGCCGAGTCAAGTAGTTCGGCAACTGCGGTATAAAGCACAGGATTTTCACAGCTCCACCGTTGGGGGTCGGTGAGTTTGGCTGTTCCTATTTTATATTCCCACGGATTTTGTCGTTTGTTGAATTTCCGTGAAGAGGTTTTTGTGAATACTTCTTTTCCTTCCGGGTCGAAAATTGTGAGTCGGGTCGATATCGGTGATACATCGGATGGGTCGGAGTAGATGCCGGCCTCAACAACGATAGTCGCAGAATCGGCTTCGGCCACCGGAGTGGTGACATAGAGTGGGTGACGGGTGAAATAACGATTGTCGGGGGTGATCACAAAGTGGACATCACGGAACAATCCCCCGCCGGTGTACCAGCGTGAATTTTCGGGACTCCCGGTGTCTGCCTTAACAGCAATCACGTTAGGCTGTCCGAAGATGAGGTAGGGTGTGAGGTCGCATTCGAAACCAAGATAACCATAATCCGTTCCGCCAACATAGTGACCGTTTATGTAAACGTCGCCTACGAGCATTATTCCTTCAAAGTCGATGAGAACGCGTTTACCTTTCCAGTCGGCCGGAGGTGTAAAGGTCTTACGATACCACCCGGCGCCCATTTCTTTGAATCCTCGTGGGCTGAGTCGCGACCTGACGTTTGCGACAGGGTTGTCTGAATCAGGTTTTTCGTCGGCCGATGGTTCAACCCAAGGCTGAGAAATCTGATAATCGTGAGGCAGATTCACAATTTGCCACTCGGAGTCATCGAAGTTTGTTTGCTGAGCCTGTTCTGTGTCGCCGTATGAGAACTTCCAGTCGCGGTTGGCCTGGATTTTAGAGCGTTGTGCAGATGCTGAAAGCCCGATCAGGACAACAGCAGCAAAACTGGCTGTGTAAAAGAGTTTCATGATATAACAAATGGAGTTTTTCAATGGAATTTTCAATGAATTTGGTTCTCTGAGCGTGAAGTTACATTTTTTATGCTAAATTTGCAAATGAAACAATAATTTCCACAATCGAAGTAACCATGAATGTTCAAGTGTTAGCGGCAATTGCCATTGGCATGACTGTTTTATTGTCGGGATGCGGATCTGCGGAAAAAAAAGCGGAGCCGAGTGCATATCTGTTTGCCTATTTTACCGGCAACAGTAAAGCAGATGAGTCAATTCATTTTGCGGTAAGCAATGACGGGTTTAATTATCGTGCGTTGAACGGTAATCGACCGGTGATAGGAAGTGACACGATCAGTGTGACAGGTGGTGTGCGCGACCCGCATATTCTGCGCGGTGTCGACGGTAACACATTCTATATGGTTGTGACAGACATGGTGTGTCACAATGGTTGGGATTCTAATCGCGGAATGGTACTTCTCAAGTCTGATAACTTGACCGACTGGATCCACTCCGCCATTCATTTTCCCGATCGATTTGCAGGCCAGGATTCTTTGAAACGAGTGTGGGCACCTCAGACGATTTACGATCCGGAAGCGGGTAAGTATCTGGTTTATTTCTCATTGAAGTATGGCGATCAGCCCGATGTAATCCACTATGCATATGCAAATGATGATTTTACAGATCTTGAAGGTGATCCAAAACCGTTTTTTGTGCCCTCTAACGGGAAATCGTGTATCGATGGCGATATAGTGGAAAAAGACGGCAAGTACTACTTGTTCTACAAGACCGAGGGTAACGGCGACGGAATCAAGGTTGCAGTCACGGAATCGCTTACATCCGGAAAGTGGGAAGAGCAACCTGACTACAAGCAGCAGACCGATGATGCTGTAGAAGGTGCGGGTACATTCAAATTGATTGGTGATGATCGTTACATATTAATGTACGATGTCTACAAAGCGCATCGTTATGAATTTGCTCAAAGCACTGATTTGGACAAATTTGAGCCGGTTACTGAGGAAGTGACAATGGATTTTCATCCACGCCATGGCACAGTCATAACTATCACCGCCGATGAACTTGCAGCCCTGAATAAGAAATGGGGTGGAGAGAAATAGAAAATAGATTACGTATACAACAGAGGTAAAATCAAAATTCTTTTACAAACTCACAAAAAACTATTGCTATGAGATTGATAATCACTGACAACTACGACAAAATGTCGGCTTATGCCGCCGAGTATATTATAGCCAGGATCAACGAGGCTGCAAACAATGGGAAAAAGCCGTTTGTTCTTGGTCTGCCAACAGGATCAACTCCGCTTGGTGTTTACAAATATCTGATTGAAGCTGTAAAGAATGGCAGAGTATCATTTAAAGATGTTGTGACATTCAATATGGACGAATACGTCGGGCTGCCCGAATCGCACCCTGAGAGCTACCATTCGTTTATGTATAACAACTTCTTCAACCATGTTGACTGCCCGAAAGAAAACATACATATTCTAAATGGAAATGCAACCGATATAGAAGGCGAATGTGTGCATTACGAAGAAATGATAAAGCAATTTGGCGGCATTGATTTCTTCCTGGGAGGCATAGGCCCGGACGGACACATAGCGTTCAATGAACCATTTTCGTCGTTAACTTCGCTGACACGTATCAAGACTCTTACTACAGATACGCGTATTGCCAATTCCCGTTTCTTCGACGGTAATGTCGACCTGGTTCCCGAACAGGCTCTGACAGTGGGCATACAGACTGTAATGGATGCACGAGAAGTGATGATACTTTGTAGCGGACATTCCAAAGCCCGTGCACTGCACAAAGCTATTGAAGGCGGAGTGAGTCAGGAATGGCCTGTTAGTGTTCTACAGCTTCATCGTAAAGCGATAATCGTTTGCGACGAAGCGTCGACGCTCGAATTGAAAGTCGGCACATATAGATACTTCAAACAATTATAAATACGAATAATGAATCTGAATCTGACTGACACGATAGAATTTTCACCGCGGTTCGACGGATTTCTTCCGGAGGACAAGACGTTGTGGACCGACAAACTCGTTCTGTCGGCCGTAGTATGGCTATCGCGTAAACTGAACAAACCAATTTTGAAACTTACCTCACGCGACTACAAAGATGCTGAGCTTGAGGAACTGGCGTTGTACAACGGCTCTGCCTATGACTTGAACATCAGTGTGTTCGATGCACTCCAGCACACAATTACAGGTTGGCCAGGCGGAAAACCCGGTACCGGAAACTTTGCGCGTCCGGCCCGAGAGTTGCCATATCCGAAACGAATACTGATTTTCTCCCCTCATCCCGACGATGATGTGATTTCGATGGGTGGAACCATAGCAAGGCTTGTTAAACAGGGGCACGACGTGTATGTAGCATATCAGACCTCTGGTAACATTGCTGTCGGCGATGAAGAAGTGACGCGATTCATGCATTTTATCAATGGATTTAATCAGCTGTTTGGCAGCGAAAGCGATCTGCGGCCCGATTCAGTGATTCCAGATACCTACAAACGTGTTAAAGAGTTCTTGAAGAATAAGTCGGAAGGCGATATCGACACAAAAGACGTACTTTCAATAAAAGGACTCATTCGCCGAGGCGAGGCTCGCACAGCTTGTACCTACAATGGCATACCACTCAACCGTGTGTTCTTTCTCGATTTGCCATTTTACGAAAGCGGTACAATAGAGAAGAAACCGATGACTGAAAAAGATGTTAACATTGTTTCTGACTTGCTTCGTAAAATCGAGCCTCATCAGATTTATGTGGCTGCTGACCTTGCCGATCCACATGGGACGCACAAAAAATGTACGGACGCTGTTTTGGCTGCTATCGACGAGGCAAAAAAGAATGGCGAAAAATGGCTTGACGACTGCCGTGTGTGGATGTATCGCGGTGCCTGGGACGAATGGGCAATCGAGGATATTGAAATGTGTGTGCCGATGAGTCCGGAAGAACTTCGCCAGAAACGAATGGCAATTCTGAAGCATTCATCACAAATGGAGTCCGCACCGTTCTTAGGCGACGATGAGCGCCTGTTCTGGCAACGAGCTGAGGATCGCAACCGCGCGACAGCAGCTCTTTACGAATCGCTCGGTCTGGCATCCTACGAAGCCATGGAAGCGTTTGTCCGCTACTATCCTTAAAAGAATATTTTAGAAAAAAGAAAACGGCAAGACTTCTGGGTAATCAGGTGTCTTGTCGTTTGTTATTTAGATGATATGCAGTAGCTTTTTGCTAGGGTGACTGAATTTCTTTGTACATTTGTGGTAGTCTTGACAGCCGTCCTGGAGTCAAAAAACGATTTTTTTGTTGTATGAAATCATTTCTTTATACTCTATCAATCTTTCTTGTTTTCATTGCCGCCTCCTGTTCTGAAAATAATCACGAATCGGAACCACCATCCATTCTTGAAACTGTGCCGAAGGCAGCTCTAATGAATGACAATGGTACGTACTATACGCTCCACGACTCATTTGTTAGATTGAGAAACGCTGATGGAACTATCATAAAGTCTTTGGACATTGACGTTCCGGCTCCAGTTTCGGTCAACTCGGGATACGGCGCTATGAAGGAGTGCTATTTCTCATTGTTCTCCCTCAACAGGCTTGGTAATAATCTTGTAACCATCGCATTGCGCACGGATTATAACCTCGATAAGGCTCCACGCTACGCTATCGCTGTTGACCCTGAACTGACATCATCAATACGTTATGAAATCGCTAACGCAATATTTTTCGATTTCCTTAACGACCATCTCTTTTCATTCAAGAGAAATGGCGAGTTCTTCTTATATGATCAAAACATCGCTCTTGTAAAGAGTGGTAAAGTTGATGTGCAAATTACCAACACTTTTGCGATAGGCTATAATGCCTCTAATTATTATGCATTGGCTTATGGTGTCGGACTACCCAATGACACGCAGGGAAACGTGATAATTGACTTTTTCAATGGAAAGGTTACTCGTGTTTCTTTTGAAAGTGTTTCTGATGTTATCAAAAAATATTTCCCAAACGAAACCAATGAGCCTCGATATGAGAAACAGACTTACGAATTTGTTGGTGACCACCTTGAAGTAACATACTACTTCACGCTTTTTGACGGCACTAACAAAGAAGTTGTCATAAGTTATGATATGCAAGGTCATAACTTAGACGACAGTTTTGCTTACAGCCCTGTCTATATTGATTTGGAATACGCCTCTTTGTGGGATGTATATGGTGTTCATTCTCCCGGAGATTATACCTTTTTCAATATTGACAAAAACATTCCTACGGGCTTTGTTTATTCTGCCGATAGTTTCACAGGATTTGGCGGTGTGCTTGTAATAAATACGTTATTGGGAGAAGTCAAAGCATTTGACGCTGCTTGTCCGGTAGAGGCATCGCGCGACGTAACCATAGACGTTGACACCGATAATTACGTCGCTGTATGCCATAAATGCGGAAGCAAGTATGATGTTTTTCAAGGAAACGGCGCACCGATGTCAGGAAAAGCCCTCACATTTAAATACGGTCTAAAACAATATCGGGCAACCCACTTAGGTATGGGGTATGTCATCTCCAACTAATTTATTCAACCAGATTTTTTTTATATAGATTCAGAACCGAAGTGCAAAAAAATACCGTTCTGAATAGCATCAATATT
>CAYQYL010000075.1:0-11633 GCA_964421745.1 uncultured Muribaculum sp.
AAATATTGATGCTATTCAGAACGGTATTTTTTTGCACTTCGGTTCTGAATCTATAGTTGTATTACCGGTTATTTATGTGAAGATGAGCAAAAAAATCTCTAAATTATGGTTTACTCGCACAGGAAGCATTATCTTTGCGAATACAAAGATAGTGATAACTTACAAGACAAACCATATGAAAGCATGTGTTCTTTTGACGCTCCTCGGTGCTGTGTGCGGCATACATAGTTATGTGTCGGCTGAAACACGGTCGCATGAAATTTATATACCGTCTGAAGCTGTGAAGCAATCACAACGCGAGTTCGCTGCCGACCGGTTCGGTATATTCATTCATTGGGGAATCTACTCGATGTTCGGTCAGGGGGAATGGTATCTGAACTATGGCCCACGTGCCGATGAATACGCAAAGGCGGCAAAAGGTTTTTATCCGGCAGATTTCAATGCCGACGAATGGGCTAAGGCAATTAAGGATTCCGGAGCACGATACATTTGTTTTACATCGCGCCACCACGACGGCTTCTCGATGTGGGATACAGAGCAAAGTGATTATAATATAGTGGATGCAACGCCATTTAAACGCGATGTTGTCAAGGAACTGGCCGAAGCATGTCGCGACAATGATTTAAAACTTCACCTCTATTATTCTCATATAGATTGGACACGGCCCGACTATCCCCGCGGCCGGACAGGACACACTCCAGATCTGGATAGCCTGCATTATGACTGGAGGGGTTACCGCGCATTTATGGATCGTCAGTTGACGGAGCTATTGACAAACTACGGTCCTATCCGCGCAATATGGTTTGACGGTTGGTGGGATCATGATGAAGATATAACTCCATTCGATTGGGAGTTGTCATCGCAATATGCACTTGTGCACAGTCTGCAACCCGGGTGTCTTGTTGGCAATAATCATCATCAAAATGTGTTTCCGGGTGAGGATATTCAAATTTTCGAACGTGATCGCCCAGGTGAGAATACCGCCGGTTATTCATCGCAAGATATAAGCCTGCTTCCACTTGAAACGTGTAATACGATGAATAACATGTGGGGGTATCGGGTGAAAGACACCGACTATAAAGATTCGCGTACGCTTATACAGTATCTTGTCCGTACTGCCGGGCTTGGTGCAAATTTGTTGTTGAACATCGGTCCACAACCTAATGGTGAGCTTCCGGCTGCTTCTGTTGAGCGTTTGCGTGACATGGGACAGTGGATGCGCCAATACGGAGAAACAATATACTCCACTGAAGGAAGTCTGTTTAAAGCTGATTGGGGCACATCGACCCGACTTCCGGGAAGAACCTTCATTCATATTCTTACCCATGATTCAAAAGACATACTTGTACCAAAAGTCGATAGTGTCAAGGATATTTTTGCCTATAACGATAATAAACACAAAATAAAGTATACAAAAAAAGGTGACGGGATCATGCTTCATCTTGATTCCATTCCGGATGAAATAGACTACATTGTGGAGATTGTTCATAAGTAAATTGAAATGTCAAGAATATTAGAAATTTGCACCGGTGATCCCGAAGGAGTTTTGAATGCGATAGAAGGTGGTGCTGACAGAATTGAGCTTTGCTCCGGTCTTGCAGAGGGCGGACTCACACCATCTATAGCGATGATCAGGTTTTCGTCAGATCGTATCCCGACAAATGTCTTGATTCGTCCACGCTCGGGTGATTTTACATATTCTCCCGAAGAACTTGAAGTCATGGCATCCGACATTAAGGCTGCTGTCGAAGCCGGAGCCGCAGGAGTTGTTATCGGTGTGCTGACAGAGAATGGACACGTAGATAAAGACGCTTGCCGCTATCTGCTTAAAAATGCTAATGGACTCGACAATACTTTCCATCGCGCTTTCGATTTGACAGCAGATCCTATGGAGGCTTTAGAAGATATCATTGAGTTGGGATTTAAACGTATTTTAACGTCCGGTCAGTCGCAGTCGGCATTAGAAGGTGCGGAGCTTATTTCTGAACTCCGGAAACGGGCGGCCGGTCGGGTTTCGATAATGGCTGGAGCAGGAGTCAATCCGACTAATGCAGCCGATATAGTCAGACTAACAGGGGTTAATGAATTACATGCCTCTGCAAGAACCATTAAGCATTCTTCGATCAGTGTTCCGGCAAATGCTACAATGGGAAGCGCCGATGCGGCCGACGGAAGCCGAATGGCAACCGATGCAGTTACTGTAATGAATATTCGCAGAGCTATATTGGATTTGAGCTAAATAGCTTTACGTTAATAGATTACTATAATATTAGTACTTGATACTTCCGTTGCAATGAAATATATTATCCGAATTATTCAATTTATTGTTTTTTATTTAACTGTAAATCTGGTGAGCGCTCGTACAATTGTTACGGAGCGTGTTTTAACAGATTATGAGAACCGATTGCAAAAACAACCGGAAATCAGTTCGCAAATAACAGTTCCTGCAGGTTTGTCGTCTAAAGAGAGCGATGCACTGAAGTTTTTATATGCTTACATGGCAACTCCGGATGCGCTTGATTACGATTGCGAATTTTATCTTGAAAATATTAGGCTTGCTCTTAAAGCAGAAAGTGAGATGCCTTGGGGTGAAAAGGTTCCAGACCGCGAATGGCGACATTTTGTTTTGCCGGTTAGGGTAAATAATGAGAATCTTGACATGTCGCGTAAAGTGTTCTATGATGAACTTAAAAGTCGTGTAATGAATCTTTCAATGAAAGACGCCATACTGGAGGTGAACCATTGGTGTCACGAGAAGGTGAGCTACCAGCCCTCTGACTCGCGAACTTCATCACCTCTTGCAACAATGTGCAACGCACTTGGCCGTTGCGGCGAAGAATCGACTTTTACAGTTGCCGCTCTTCGAAGTGTTGGTATTCCGGCCAGACAAGTGTATACACCGAGGTGGGCACACACAGACGACAACCATGCGTGGGTTGAGGCGTGGGCCGACGGCAATTGGTATTTCATTGGCGCATGTGAACCTGAAGCGGTGCTCGATTTGGCCTGGTTTAATGCTCCGGCTTCGCGCGGAATGTTAATGTCAACAAATGTGGTTGGTTTTTACGACGGTCCCGAAGAACAACTTGGATTGACACCTATATCAACCATAATTAATGTGACAGAAAAGTATGCTCCGGTTAGTCGCTCGGTTGTATATGTAAAAGATAAAAACGGTAAACCGATAGAAGGTGCTACGGTGAGGTTCTCTTTGTATAATTATGCTGAATTCTATCCGCTTGCAGTGAAAAAAACTGATTCAGATGGCCGTGCGGAATTTACATCAGGTCGAGGCGACATGATTGTATGGGCTTCAGATGGAACTTATTTTAATCTTGAGCACCTTAAAGCCGGGGAAACACTAACCCTTATGCTTGAAAAAGATTCATCATATACGGGTGTTGTCGATTTTGAAATTACTCCACCGCGACCGGGAGATAATTTGGTGGAAGCAAGTGCTGAAATTGTTGCGATAAATGATGCCCGTAAAGTTTATGAGGACAGCATAAGGCTAAGTTACGTAAATACTTTTCTTAACCTGGATGAAGCTCGACAGATTTGTCGTGAATTGCAATTGGACTCTACAGCTGCCGATATTCTTGTTGAATCACGTGGCAATCATTTCACGATTGTTAATTTCCTAAAAAGCATTCCTAATCAATTGCGCGGAAAAGCAGTTGCTATGCTTGGAGCTTTAGCAAAAAAAGATCTTCATGATGTTTCGGCCGATGTATTAACTGACAATCTATTTCATACTCGTAGCGATGAGTCGTCAGCATTGTTTGTTCCGTATGTTCTTAATCCGAGAATAGAACTTGAAATGCTTCGTCCTTATAAAGAGAAAATCCAGAAATTATTGGATAACGATAAAATACAAGCTTATACGGCTGATCCCAGAATCATTGCTCAGGATTTACTGACTAATTTAAAATTCGATAACGACTTTAATCCAAGGCATTTCCGGCAGTCATCAACAGCTACGTTGGAAAATAATTTAGCGGATGCTCTTAACCGTTCGATAGCTTTTGTTGCTATTTGTCGAAGCCTTGGAGTTCCGGCTCGCATTGATCCGGTGAGCCACTTGACACAATTTGCTGATAGTACCGGATGTTGGCACGATGTTGCATTTGGTGAAGACAAACCCTCCGAGCAGGTTAACGAAAGTAAAGGATTGCTGGAAATTGACGTTCTAAGCTCCAATCAGGGAAGGCAGCCTAAATATTACTCGCAATTCACCCTTTCACGTATCGTTGACGGTTTGCCGGAATTAATGGAATTTGACGATTTTGAAAGTGTTGGGTCTATTAACAATAGGAAACAACCTTTGCTAGCGGGTCAATATGTTTTGGTGACAGGTCAGCGTCTGGCCGATGGAAGTGTGCTCGCACGTTCAACTTTCTTTAATGTGGAATCTGGTGAAATTTCACGGCCGGCTTTAGTTGTCAGACAGGACACAACGGCAATTCAAGTAATTGGTAGCCTGGATGCAGAATCATTATTTTTACCTTTGGAGGCTTCGGCACCTCAGTCAATTTTGTCGGTTGCAGGACGCGGCTACTATGTTCTCGGACTTATAATTCCCGGCCATGAACCCAGTTCACATGCCCTCAACGATATTGCCGCTGCGGCCGCAGAATTATCAGCAACCGGACGAAAAATCATACTGTTGTTTCCCGATGCGGATGCAGCAGCTCGTTTCCGACAGGAAGATTTCGGTCGACTCCCCTCGAATGTACTGTTCGGAATCGACACCGGTGATATAGCCGGAAAAGTTAAAGAAGGTCTTGAGCTGTCAGATCTCACGGTGTCCGATATGCCGTTGTTTGTTATTGCCGACTCATTTAACCGTATAGTTTTTGTCAACAGTGGCTACACTATTCATTTAGGCGATACCATTGCCCGAATTCTGCGCTCAGTCGAATAATTTCATCGCTTTTTTCAGTTTCATTTATTTTTGTCAACTGGTTAAAAATAGTTATCTTTGTGTGAAAATTGCGCTTTAACCGATAGTAGTTCGACACCGGAATTTTCGCTTGTCGAAATCAGGTTTATTTGAGGTGTTAACCTTATCAAGCGTAATTGTTAACTTTTATAGATTTAGAAATGTTGGAAGAAGACAGAATTTTAAAAATCGATATCGAGAACGAAATGAAGTCGGCCTACATTGACTATTCAATGTCGGTCATTGTTTCGCGAGCATTGCCTGATGTGCGCGACGGACTCAAACCGGTTCAACGCCGTGTGCTGTTCGGAATGAATGAGATGGGCAATACATCCAATCATCCACACAAGAAATCGGCAAACTGTGTCGGAGAAGTTATGGGTAAGTATCATCCCCATGGCGACTCGTCGATTTACGGCACGGTTGTCCGGATGGCTCAGCCATGGGCGTTGCGATACACACTTGTCGATGGCCACGGAAATTTTGGTTCGGTAGACGGCGACGGTCCGGCCGCCATGCGTTACACCGAGGTTCGCCTACAGCGCATCGGTGAAGAAATGCTTTCGGATATCGATTCTGAAACTGTTGATTTTCAGCCCAACTATGACAACTCACGTCAGGAACCGGTTGTACTTCCCACCCGTATTCCAAACTTGTTGGTTAACGGTACGTCAGGCATCGCTGTTGGTATGGCAACAAATATGCCACCTCATAATCTGACGGAGGCAATTAACGCAACAGTTGCTCTTATCGATGATCCCGAATTAACAATCGCCGACTTGATGAAGTACATCAAGGCTCCCGATTTTCCGACGGGTGGTACCATATATGGCTACAACGGAGTAAAAGATGCTTTCGAGACAGGACGTGGACGCATTATTATCCGTGCCAAAGCGGAGATCGAACAAGAGTCCAACCATGAGAATATCATCGTAACAGAAATACCGTATAATGTTAACAAGGCCGAATTGATTAAATACATAGCCGATCTCGTTAATGATAAGAAAATAGACGGTATTGCCGATTTGAACGATGAGAGCGACTACAAAGGTATGCGCATAGTTATTCGTCTGAAGAGCGATGCGAATGCAAATGTGGTTCTCAACAAACTCTACAAACTAACACAGATGCAGGCTTCGTTCAGTGTGAACAACGTTGCTATTGTCAACGGTCGTCCTGCGACATTGAATCTCAAACAGATTCTTGAAGCTTTTATAGCACATCGTCACGATGTGGTTATTCGTCGTTCACGTTTCGAATTGCGGAAAGCCGAAGAACGTGCCCACATATTGCAAGGTTTGATCATTGCTTCGGAAAATATTGACGAAGTGATTGCTATCATCAAGGCTTCGAAACGTCAGGAGGAGGCTCGCCAGGCTCTTACCGAGCGCTTCGGATTGTCCGATGAACAGACGGCTGCTATTGTTGCAATGCGTCTTGGGCAGCTCACCGGTCTGGAGCAGGAAAAACTCCACAACGCCTACGAAGAAATCATGGCAAGAATTGAGGAGTTGAATCTTATCCTGAACGACGATCACGTGTGTCGCGAACTCATTAAATCGGAATTAATCGAGGTACGCGATAAGTTTGGTGACAAGCGTATGACCGACATCGATTATACTGCCGGCGACTTCAATGCTGAAGATTTCTATTCCGACGACGATATGGTGATCACAATTTCCCATATGGGATATATCAAGCGGACACCATTGTCGGAATTCCGTGCGCAGAATCGCGGTGGAGTAGGTGCCCGAGGCTCTGTCACCCGCGACGAAGACTTCATCGAGCACATCTATACAGCCTCTATGCATAACACGATGTTGTTCTTCACTGATCGGGGTCTTGTTTACAAGATGAAAGTTTACGAACTTCCCGAGGGAGCAAAGAACACAAAAGGTCGTGCTTTGCAGAATCTGCTCAACATCGAATCCGGCGACAAAGTACGTGCCTATATCGCTTGCAAACAACTCGACGATCCGGAATTCACCGGCTCGCACTTCCTTGTTTTCGCTACCAAGAAAGGTGTTGTCAAGAAAACTTCTCTTGCCGAATACTCGCGTGTTATGGCCAAGGGTAAGAAAGCAATCGTTATCCGTGAGGATGATTCACTGATTGGAGTTGAACTAACCGACGACAATTCCGATATTCTCCTTGCTGCACGCAAAGGTAAAGCAATTCGCTTTAGCACCAATTCTCTGCGCGCCATGGGTCGAGTTAGCTCTGGTGTACGCGGTATGCGAGTGACCGGCGACAATGAAGTTGTCGGTATGATAACCATGGAGCCTGATAGCGCGAACACAGTGCTCGTTATTTCTGAAAACGGCTATGGAAAACGCACGCCGTTGGAAGCATATACGGCACACAACCGCGGCGGACAAGGTATGAAGACTATCAATGTAACCGACCGTACAGGTGAGCTTGTCGGATTCTTAAGCGTTAACGACGATGAAGACCTCATGATTATCAACCGCTCGGGCATAACTCTCCGCATACGCGTAGCTGATATAAAAGAGGCTGGACGTGTCACACAGGGGGTTCGACTGATTAATCTTGATAAGCGTGGCGATGTGATTGCTTCGGTTTGTGCGGTTCCAACCGATCCGGAAGACGAAGCTGAAACTGTTGACGGCGAAGAACTCAATGAACCTATAGTCGACGACCCCGAAACAGACGAGGAAATTGTCGATGAAGTGGATGAAGTTGAAGACGAACCAACCGACGAATAATTAACCCAAACATCTATATTATATGAAAAAATTATGCATCTTAGCTCTGGCGCTGATGGCTGTAACTTCAGTTTCGGCACAGAAAAACCTCGTGAAAGAAGTCGAGGGTAAAGCAAAAGGTTATAGCGCTGATTATGCCGGTGTTCGCAATCAGCTTAAACCAGCGTTAACTAACGCTGAAACAAAAGACGACGCGCAGACATGGTATGTTGCCGGTATGATCGAGTTCGGCGATTATGATGCCCAGAACCTCCAGAAAATGGCGGCTAATACCGATAAGTATAACGATGTTAACATGGCTAAAGCGCTTATCGACGGTTATAACTATTTCATGACCGCATTCCCGCTCGACTCGGTTCCCGAAGTTGACAAGAAAACAGGTGCACCAAAACTTGAAAAAGATGGTTCTGTTAAGGTGAAAACCAAATATTCTAAAGATATGGTGAAGAAACTCGTTGACCACCATAATGATTTCGGCGGAATGGGTGAAGCTCTTTACAATGCCAAAGATTTCAAAGGTGCTTATGAGGCGTGGGACATCTACACATCGCTTCCCAGCAATAAATCGCTTGGAACAAAAGCACCCGCACAGCTTGGCGATACTCTCCGTGGTGATTTCGAGTACTTCAAGGGTCTTGCCGCATTGCAGGCTCAGATGTATCCCGAAGCCCTTAAATCTTTCGATGTGGCAATTTCAACCACCCGTAACGACATTCAGGCTATCGAGTTTGCTATCGCAGCAGCTGCCGAGGCAAAAGATGAGGCAAAAGTAATTGAGTATGCTGAAATCGGAAATAAGCTCCACGGTGATTCTACTGTTAAGTTCATCAACATCATCATCAACGACAAGATTAACAAAGAACAGTACGCTGAAGCGCAGCAGTTGCTTTCAAAAGCTATTTCCGTAAATCCTAACAACGCGGAACTCCACGATGTGCTCGGTATTCTCTATCAGAGCCAGAACAATTTTGATAAAGCTCGCGAATGCTTTGAAAAAGCAGTTGCTCTTGATCCTTCAGGTGCTAAATTCCAGTTTGACCTTGGTCGTGTAATCTACGCTCAGGCAGCCGCAATGTCTGACAATGCGACAAATCTCTCTACCGCCGAATACAACAAGATGCGTGAAGAAAAAATCGATCCTGTACTTCGTCAGGCAATTCCATATCTTGAGGCTGCTCTCAAAGATGAAAGCACCGAGCAGGAAGCTAAACGTATTCTCCGCAGCTTGTACTATTCGCTCAACGATCAGGAAAACCTGCAGCGTATCGAATCGATGAATTATTAATTTATTCGACGGTAGTCCGGTGATTTTCACCGTATATAAGTCAAAATAGCAGAGGGCTGCTTCCCATGGCAGCCCTCTTTAATGTTAATCATAATCACTACATTATGCCTTCTGTTTCCGAACGCGGAGCTATAATGCCAGCTTCTCCTATCAGACGTCTTGTCCCACTGGCCAATGCTGCAAAGGCTCGTGGAACCAAAGTCTATCATCTGAACATTGGTCAACCGGACGTGCCGACGCCCTCCGAAGGACTTGCCGCACTCGATAATATCAACCGTAAGGTGTTGGAGTATAGTCCCTCCGAAGGTTTATTGTCATTGCGCGAAAAACTTCAGCAGTACTACAAAAAATTCTCTATCGACGTCGATGTCGACGACATAATTGTGACTACCGGCGGATCGGAAGCCGTATTATTTGCATTCATGGCATGTCTTGATCCGGGCGATGAAATCATTGTGCCGGAGCCGGCCTATGCCAACTATATGGCATTTGCTATTTCTGCCGGTGCGAAAATTGTCACTGTTCCTTCGAGCATCGACGAAGGTTTCGCTTTACCTCCGGTCGAAAAATTCGAAGAGCTTATTACGGATCGGACCAAAGGTATTCTTATCTGTAATCCGAACAACCCGACAGGCTATCTCTATACAATGAAAGAGATGCTCCAGATTCGCGACCTTGTGCTGAAACACAATCTATTCCTTTTTTCCGACGAAGTGTACAGGGAATTCTGTTACACCGGCGCACCTTATATTTCAGCATTTCACTTGCCGGGAATCGAAGAACAAGTTGTTTTGATTGATTCGGTGTCCAAGCGCTACAACGAATGTGGTATCCGTATCGGCGCACTCATTACAAAGCACAAAGAGCTGAAGAAAAATGTAATGAAATTCTGTCAGGCGCGTCTGAGTCCGCCTCTTCTCGGGCAGCTCGTAGCTGAAGCGTCTATCGACACTTCGGCCGACTACATGTTGGCGACATACAATGAGTATGTCGAACGGCGAAAGTTTCTTATCGATGAATTGAACAAGATTCCCGGCTGCTATTCGCCAATTCCAATGGGTGCGTTCTACACTGTTGCTCGCCTTCCGGTCGATGATGCCGACAAGTTTTGTGAATGGTGTCTGCGAGAGTTTGAATTCGAAGGACAGACTGTATTCATGGCTCCTGCATCGGGATTCTACACAACTCCCGGAATGGGTAAGAACGAAGTCCGTATTGCCTACGTGCTCGAAAAACCTGAATTGGCAAAGGCTATGAAAGTTTTGGCCGAAGCTTTGAAAGCATATCCCGGACGTGTAGCGATTTTCTAAACAGATCTATGAGAGCAGCCCACTTCATAGCACGCCGTTTGCGGTTGGGGAGCGGAAGAAAGAACCGTCCCTCAACGAGTGTCTGTATGGCAGTCTGCGGTGTTGCGTTGTCGGTGGTCGTGATGATGCTGTCGATAGCAGTTGTGTCAGGATTCAAGCAGCAGATCAGAGGCAAAGTTTCAGGATTTGAGTCGCAGGTTAATATATTGGCCACGCACATCGACGATGATACTACCTCTGTGACAGGCATCGACTATCTTACGCTGGGCAATGAACTGAAGTCGATAATCGATGACACAGAAATGTTTGCCGGTTACGATCTGACTGTTCGTCAGCCGGCTATTTTAAAAACCCACGACGATTTTGAAGGTATTGTGCTCTATGGCGTTTCCGATGAAAGCGCCGGACGGGAATTCGTCACTCAAAACCTTGAAATTGCCGCTGACGGAAATTGGCTCGATGAAAGCAAAATTGCCGTGTCGAGGCACACGGCCGACGCTCTCGGTCTTGATCTCGGCTCTAAAGTGTATGCCTACTTTTTCATCGACGGCACTGTGCGAGCCCGGCGGCTGGAGGTTGGAGCGATATATAACACCAACTTCGGCGACTATGACAAAATGTTTGCCTTCGTCCCCATCAAATTCTTGCAGGATTTGAATGGGCTCGATGCACAGCAAGGCACGCAGATCGATTTGACCTGCGACAACGGGATTGATGTCGATGCGGCTGCTTACGAATTGCAGCGGCGCATGATGATGTCATCATACTCCGGTGAACTCCCTGGTGTCTATCGCATTACCGACATTAACCAGACAGCAACTCTATATCTCAATTGGCTCGAACTGCTCGACATGAACGTTGTAGTGATACTGGTGCTTATGATTTTGGTTTCTGGTTTCACACTGATTTCAAGCCTGTTTATTATCATTCTGGAACGAGTGTCAACGATCGGACTGCTGAAAGCACTTGGCGCATCCAACCGGCAGATTCGTGAGGTCTTTATCGCGATAGGATGGCGTTTGGTCGCCTACGGAATGATTATCGGGAATGTTGTTTCGCTCGGACTGATTGCTATTCAGTTTTTCTGGCATGTTTTGCCTCTCGATCCCGATGCATACTATCTCAGCTTCGTTCCGGTCAGAATAGGGTGGGGCGATGTCATTCTGCTCAACGCCGGTGTTTTCATCATTTCATGGACCATGCTTCTTATTCCCGTCAGGATGATTTCCCGCATTTCACCCGCTCAAAGTCTTCGCTACGAATAGCAGAATAATATGCTTCACGGGCTGAGCCGTTATTTATATTTTTTCATTTTATTATTTTTCCTCTAAGAAAGCTAAGGTCGAGACTGTCTTTGTGAGGGGAAAAGA
>CAYQYL010000076.1:0-11541 GCA_964421745.1 uncultured Muribaculum sp.
TTTCTGGAGTCCTTCGCTCATAACCTTCATACCGTAAAGGAACAAGCCGACCGACCCGATTAAAGCCATAAAGTCGAGAAATGAATAATTCATTTGCTTGGATATGTGTTGTGAAAACTTTCACAAAGATAAAACAAAACTTTCGGAAAACTCAACGATGTTCACTAAATTTGCGAATATATTACCAAAACAATGGAAAAGGAATTGCATAAAGATATGGAAAATAGTGGAAAGACGGGGCGTCGGCTGCCGGTGCTTGTTTCTAACCGCCGGAATGTTACTGGTTTTATAATCGGCATGGTGGCAATATTGCTTCTGTCGCTTGTTTTTTTCTGGCCTGATGTGATGGAGGGAAATGTGCTGATGCAGCACGACACACAGCAGGGGCTGGCTATAGGACATGAGGCGCGCACGTATGCCGACTCGACAGGTGTCACACCGGGGTGGACTAACGCTCTGTTCTCCGGAATGCCTACGTTCCAGATCACGCCTTCTTATCCGTCAGGCAAACTGATTAAGGCCGTGGAAAATATCTACCGTCTTGGATTGCCTGATCCGGCTGGGCTGCTCTTTATAATGATGCTTGGCTTTTTCATAATGATGCTTGCTTTCGGTGCCCGGTGGCCGCTTGCACTGATCGGAGCTGTCGGCTACGGTTTTTCGTCGTATTTTATCATCATCATAGGTGCCGGACATATCTGGAAGTTTATCACCCTGGCCTATATTCCACCGACAATTGCCGGTATGGTGCTGGCCTACCGTGGCCGTTATCTTGCCGGGGGAACGCTGGCAGCACTGTTTGCAATGTTTCAGATTGCCGGCAACCACATCCAGATGTCGTACTACTTCATGATGGTGGTGCTCGGGTTTGTTGTTGCCTATGGAATTTTGCTGTGGCGCAAGAAACAGATGATGCGTTGGGTGAAGGCAACTCTGGTGCTTTTAGTGGCAGCAGTAGCAGCGGTGGCGGCGAATTCGCCGAGTCTTTATAATACGTATGAGTATTCAAAGGAAACGATGCGCGGGCGCCATAGCGATCTGACCTCGTCGGCCGGAAACGGCGGTGTCACATCGTCGGGAGGTCTGGATAAAGATTATATTACGGCATGGAGCTACGGTAAGGATGAAACTTTCACGCTGTTGATACCCAATTTAAAAGGCGGAGCAACAATAAAGCCGGAAAAGGGGCAAAACAAACTGTTGACGCTTGCCGACACCGATGCTGCTGCAAGTCTTTCGGCCTCCGGCAAGTTGTCGGGTGAACAGGCGCAAGCCCTGGGGCAGATTCCGCAGTATTTCGGTGACCAGCCGATGACAAACGGGCCCGTTTACGTGGGCGCGCTGATTCTGGCTCTGTTCCTGTTGGGATGCGTGATTGTCAAAGGACCAATAAAATGGATGCTTATTGTTGTCACACTGCTGTCGATTGCCTTGTCGTGGGGACACAATATGATGTGGCTGACAGATTTTATGATAGACAACATGCCGATGTACAATAAGTTCCGCACGGTAGCCAGTATTTTAGTGGTGGCAGAGTTTACCATTCCGCTGCTTGCAGTGCTGGCTTTGAAGGAGTTGACCGACCGTCGCGACTATTGGCGTGAACACATATTGCGTCCGTTGGCTGTGACATTCGGTTTGTGTCTTCTTATTTGTCTGGCCGGAATTGTCACACCCGAAGTGTTCGGACATTTCCTAAGCGGGCAGGAAGCAGCCAGCTATGCGGGCTATCTGACGCAGGAGCCGTATGCAACGTTGTTTGCGGCCGTGCAGCGTGTTCGTATGTCGATGTTGTCGTCGGATGCTCTCCGCTCGTTCATCATAATAGCGTTAGGGGGAATTGCCGTGTATGCCTACGCCAAAGGTAAGCTGCGCGCATTGCCGTTTTCGTTGCTGATATTGGCCATTGTGACGGTTGATTTGTTTACGGCAGACAAACGCTACCTGAATACAGACAGTTTTGTGCCCAGGGCGCTGGTGCAGGACAATCCGTTCCCGCTGACAGCCGCCGACAGGGCAGTTCTTGCCGACAGCGATCCAAACTACCGTGTGATGGATATCTATCGTTTCAGCGAGGCTGGCCCGTCGTATCATCACAAGACAATCGGAGGCTATCATGCAGCTAAATTGACGAGGTATCAGGATTTGATTGACCGTCATCTAAGCCATTTCACTACCGGACAGGTGTCAGACGCTGATATGCAGGTGCTGAATATGCTGAATGCCAAGTATATTATCGCCGGACCGGATAACGTGTATCCAAATCCGGATGCGCTCGGTAATGCGTGGCTGGTCGATACGGTTGCATATGTTTCGACTGCCGACGATGAAATGGATGCACTTTCCGCTATAGATCCTGCGCATCAGGCAGTGGCTGACAAGAAGTTTGCGTCGGCCTTGGGAACGTTGTTCGTTGCAAAAGCCGATGGCGACACGATATATGCGACGTCATACGCACCCGACCGCCTGACTTATCGAGCCCGTTCAGCCAATGGAGGTGTGGCGGTGTTCTCAGAGGTTTATTTCCCATGGGGGTGGACAGCCACAGTCGACGGTAAAGAGGTGCCAATCGGAAGAGTGAACTATTTATTGCGCGCGCTGAATCTGCCTGCGGGAAACCACGATATAGTTTTTGAATTTAATCCGCAGTCAGTCAGAGTGACAACGACGGTGGCTTATATAGCAATCGGTTTGATATATCTTATGCTCGCCCTGTTGGCCGTGGCAGGAGTCATGTCGCTCTATAAGGCTTTCAAAAAATGATTTCTGATCTGTTGTATTGTCGGAAGGCACCTTTGCGGTGGTGGCGTACACGAGGATTTGGAATTCACTCTCCGTTTGCATTCGGTTTTGTGAATGAAATAGCGCGCGAACGCTACGCTTATTATGCTTATCCTGCTATTGACAGCATTTGCAAACGAATCGGAAAAGAGTTGCGCAACAATCGTCGCGGCGAGATGTCGTGTCACTGCCTGTCAGCTCGTGGAGCGAGATGCCTGTTCAGAATAGCCGCACGACTTGGGGTTGGTCAGGTGCTTTCGGTTGGCCACACTAACGGAAGAGGCGAAATGGCTTTGCGACTCGTGCGTCGCGACATGAGTGTCATTGTGACCGGTGTGAACAGCGGGTCGGTTGTTGACAGTGTCGCCGGTTGGTCGGGAGGAGGAATAGCCGTGGTCGGGAAGCTATATGATGCGGTTGACCGGTTAGCTTCGGCTATAGATTGCAGACCGATGCTGGTAGTTAATAATATCGATCAGACTGTTGAGGTGTGTCAGGTTGTTGACATGGCCAGAGAAGTTTTGGAGCGCCAGGGAGTAGTTGTGGTTCGTAATGTGAATCGTGATCCCGGCTGTCGAGAAGTTGAGGAAAAGATAGGCGCGTCGATGAAAGAATCAGGAGCTCAGTTCTCCAGTGGCCGTTCGACGGTTTTTGTGGGATTCAGATATCTTCAGCCTCAGCGCTTCACAATCAATCTGCCATTCTGATTGTATGCCGTTACGAACTATTACGGATATTAATAAAGTGCTGGCTGCTTACCGTGGCTTTTTGCTGGTTGAGAAGGGTGTGTCGGAAAACACCTGCGAAGCTTACTTGTGGGATGTCGGAAAGTTGTTGAGTTTTCTCGATTCACAATCTGTGGAGCTTGCCGACGCGGACATGGATACGATTGACCGTTTCGTTGCTGATTTGTACGATCTGGGCATCTCGGCTGCTACACGTTCGCGAATAGTTTCTGGAATTAAATCGTTTTTTGGATTTCTGCGTTTGGAAGGGTTTATAGACAATGACCCTTCGGCACTGATTGAAAAGCCACGTGCAGGCCGGAAGTTGCCCCAGGTGCTGTCGGTTGATGAAATAGATTCCATGATACAGTCGATCGATCCGGAATCGCCTCAAGCCGGCCGCGACAGGGCTATTATAGAAATTCTTTACGGTTGCGGACTTCGTGTGAGCGAGCTAACGACATTGAGTCTGTCTGATTTGTATATCGACGAAGGTTATGTTGTTGTTACGGGAAAAGGGAGCAAGCAACGTATGGTGCCTATGTCGGACTATACGGTAGAGGCGTTGACCGGCTATCTGACCGGTGAGCGCGCCGTAATGAAGATAAAGCCGGGTGCAGAAACAACTGTGTTTTTGAACCGAAGGGGTGGAGGCTTGACAAGAATGCGTGTTTTTCAGATTGTAAGAGATCTGTGTGCATTGGCAGGGGTGAATAAGGTGATTTCGCCCCACACGCTGCGCCATTCGTTTGCGACACATCTGCTTGAAGGCGGAGCCAATCTGCGAGCCATTCAGCAAATGCTCGGACATGATTCAATTAGTACAACAGAAATATATTTGCACATGGATACTTCACGTTTGCGCGACGAAATACTGGCACATCATCCGCGCAACCAGTTCCATTAATCGTCGATTACTTCGTTATTTCTGAAATAGAAAGGCACTGTGTAAAGTGGGTAATTTGTGATGCGATCCTGAGCTACGTAGCCCAGCATGGAGAATCTGATACCTCTCAAATGTGGATTATCCTTAAGCGTTTGCGACAACGAGCGACTCCTGACATTTGTTGACGCTTTTACTTCGATAGGAACGGGCTGCCCTTTATGTTGAATTATAAAATCAAGTTCTGCAGGTGTACGTGTGTTCGACCAATAATAAGGGTGGAATCCCGCAGAAAATAATTGTTGGGCGATATATTCTTCGGTAATCATGCCCTTGAATTCAGTTGTGGAGCTCGTATCCAATAATATGGAAGAAGCGTCTGTGCCTGCCATAGCGCCAAGCAGACCAACATCTAAAAAGAATAGTTTGAAAGCTGATATATCTTCGTAGAAGTTTAGCGGTACGGCAATCTTATTCACTCTCGGAACTTTGTATACAATTCCCGCATCGATCAGCCATTGAATAGCCAACTCAAATTCCGTTGCGCGACCACCAGGTTTAGCTACTCCGTAAATAAATTTTTTATTTTCTTTTGAAAGTTGTGAGGGTAGACTCGTAAGAACCTGTCCTATTCTAATTGACTCTTGTTTAGATGAGTGTTTGGAAATGTCGTTACGGTATGCTGTAATGATATCGAGTTGCAACCGGCGAACCTCAGTCAGATCATTGCTATCGATGAATGATTTTACTATTTCCGGCATTCCACCTACGTAATAATATTGAAGTAGAAGATCTGTCAGTTTCTGAGAAAAAGTTTCCTCCAGGCTATGGTCGTGACGCTCAATTATTTTGCATAGGTTCATTTCACCTTTAGCCATAATAAACTCTTCAAAATCCATTGGATATAAGTGGAGCATGTCAATTTTGCCAACAGGAAAAGAATCTTGCTGAGCTAAGGTGATGCCTAAGAGAGAGCCTGCTGCAATTATGTGATAGTCTGGAGCTTTCTCGTAAAAATATTTCAAACTATGAATTCCACGGGGAGCTTCCTGCAGTTCATCGAGAATAATTAACGTTGAATTTTTACTAATAGTTTTGCCTGAAATAGCTTGAAAGCTTAGAATCAGACGCTCGATATCGTAGTCTTTTGAAAATAGTTCGCGAGTCAGCGGTTCATCGTCGCAGTTTATGTATACAACTTCATCATATTCTTTTTTCCCAAACTCCTTCATAAGCCATGTCTTACCAACTTGTCGGGCGCCGAGTAGTAAAAGTGGCTTGCGGCTTGATGATTGTTTCCAGGTTAAGAGTTGTGAGTATAATTTTCGTATCATGGTGTAAGTCGTTGATATATGGCAAAATTACAAAAAATCGATGATAGTTTTATGGAAAAGTCACAAAAAATCGATGATAAATTCCGCTGAAAGTTGCAAAAAATCGATGATAAAGTTCGGTGAAGAGCGGTTTTGTAGCCGGATCGGGCGCTAATATTTCTTGTGAAGCACGATCTGAGTTATCAAGAATTTGTATTTTTTCTTTAACTTTGCGGGGTGTTTGTTCGTTATATAGATGTACAATGAATATGAACACTAATTAAATTAAAGAATTATGGAATCAACACGTCAAGCCAAGATAGCTCGTCTGCTACAGAAAGAACTTAGCGAAATTTTTCGCCAGCAGACAGCAAAGATGCGTGGTGTATTAGTTTCGGTTAGCGCGGTTCGCGTATCACCGGATCTGAGTATAGCACGTGCATACCTTTCTATTTTCCCCTCGACTAACGCACAGGAAGTATTGGACAATGTTAACCGTAGCGCCAAAACGATACGCTATGAACTTGCACAGCGTGTGCGCTATCAGCTGCGCAAGACTCCGGAATTGTCGTTCCATATCGACGACTCGCTTGATTATATCGAGAAAATCGATAGTCTGCTCGATGCAGACAAACAGCCTCAGGCTGTAGAGTCCGACAAGTAAAAGTTCGGACCTGGCAAATGGAGTCGTTGCGTATAGCTCTGCGCTATTTGCTGGCAAAGCGCAGCCAAAATGCAATAAGTGTGATTTCGCTCATCTCTGTCATAGGGGTGGGCGTTGCCACTATGGCCATAGTTTGTGTGTTGTCGGTTTTTAATGGATTTGCAGATCTGGCGACAACTCAAGCCGACCGACTAACTCCAGATTTACGTATTACACCCCGCGTGGGTAAGGTGATTGGCAATGTAGACTCAGTCCGACAGGTTGTTGCCACGGTATCAGGGGTAGGAACTATCGTTAAGACACTTGAAGAGCGTGCGCTGATTAAGAGTGCCGACAACCAGATGCCGGTGCGCTTAAAAGGTGTATCGGAAGGATATAGCGACGTGACCGCGATTGAGAGCGCTGTAAAGGATGACGGTGAGTTTGTGTTGAGCGATTCACTTCTCGGACCTGCGATTACGCTGAGTGTCGGAGCGGCTATCGAGTTGCACGAGCGTCCCGGCGCGGACTCTCGTGTGGAACTTTATGTGCCGCGACGTAAAGGGAGAATCAACCCGGCCAATCCGGCTGCAGCTTTCAGGAGCCGTGAATTCACAGTCGGAGGGGTTTTTCAGGTTGAGGATGCTGAAGCCGATGCCGACATGGTGATTGTGTCGTACGACGAGGCGGCACGGTTGCTTGACCGTCAGGGGGCGGCGTCGGCTCTTGAAATAGAACTTGCCGACGATGCCGATGCAAATATTGTTGCAAAACAGTTAGGTGAAGCTCTTGGGCATGATTACGTTGTAGCGACTCGCAGACAGCAGAATCAGACATCGTTACGGATGATCGCAGTTGAAAAGTGGATAACGTTTGCAATGTTGGCTTTTATTCTTGTGATAGCTTCGTTCAACATTATCTCGACGCTGTCGATGATGGTGATAGAAAAAACTGATAATATCCGCACTTTGTTTGCCTTGGGAGCGTCGCGGTCGTTTATAGCTGGAATATTCCGCTATGAAGGATGGCTGATATCGCTTGCCGGGGGTGTAGGCGGAATTTTGGTTGGAGTGGCTTTGTGTTTGGTGCAGCAATGGTTTGGAGTGATTACGCTCGGTGGCGACCACGAGGTGATGGTAACCGATGTCTATCCGGTGCGTGTGCAGGTGTCCGACCTGTTGGTTGTGCTTGTACTTGCTGCCGGAGTCGGATGGGCTACGGCCTCGATAACTGCATCATTCAGCCGACGGCGTTTGAGTTTGCGGCCGGAGAATTTTTTAGAATAAACCGTTTTTACACATTATATAATAAGTGAGAAATGAAGATAGGAATTATAGTGGCTATGGACTCGGAGTTGAATCTGTTGCTCCCGATGCTTAGCAACCCGACTGAAGTTGTGACACCGTCGGGGGTTCGGCTGACTGAAGGGCAGCTTGAACAGCACGAGGTTGTGGTGCTAAAATGTGGCATCGGAAAAGTTAATGCCGCTATGGGTGCAATGGCGTTGATTGACTATGCAGCCCCGCAGTTAGTTGTCAATACGGGTGTTGCCGGAGGTGCCGGAGCAACATCGGTGCTCGATGTGGTTGTAGGCCGACAGACTGCTTATCATGATGTGTGGTGCGGCCCGGGAACAGAAAACGGTTGTGTCCAGGGCTTGCCGGCGCGTTTTGATGCGTCGCCTAATGTGCTCGAATTGGTAAAGGATAACCAGGATATAAAGCAAGGACTCATCGCGTCGGGCGACAGGTTTATTGATTCTCCGGCAGAACTCGACCGCATTCGGGGAATGTATGCCGATGTCGTTGCTGTCGATATGGAGTCGGCGCCGATTGCCCAGGTTTGCTATCTGCGTGGAGTGCCGTTTGTGTCGATCCGTGTTGTCAGCGACACCCCGGGCGAAGGAAACAACGCTGCACAGTATGCCGATTTCTGGAAAATCGCACCGCAGCGCACATTTGGCGCGCTCTGCGGAATACTCTCACAACTCAATTGAAAACAATGGAAAAGATTGCGAGTTTCACAGTCAATCATCTTGATTTGCAGCGTGGCGTTTATGTGTCGCGACGCGATGAACTGCCATCAGGCGAAGTTATTACCACCTTTGACATCCGTATGACCGAACCAAATCGGCAACCGCCGCTCTCGGGCGAGTCGCTGCACACGATTGAGCACCTGGCGGCCACTTATCTGCGCAACCGGAGCGACTGGGGCTCCAAGGTGATCTATTGGGGGCCGATGGGGTGCCGGACGGGTAACTATCTGCTATTGAGCGGCGATCTACGCCCTGGCGATATCATTGATTTATTGCGCGACACGTTTGCCTTCGTTGCCGGTTTCGAAGGGGATGTGCCCGGAGCAACAGCTCGCGACTGTGGAAACTACACATACATGAATCTTCAGCAGGCCAAAGCCGACGCTCGCCGCTATCTGGACGAGGTTTTGGCTGACCCTGTCACCGAATACCCTGAATGAAAGATATCAAGGCAATTAAAGGTAGGTTTTTTATACAGCGTCTGGTCGACGAGGGCGAGCATCAGCATCAGGACTTTAAGTTTGCCATAAGCGATGCCGCCAAGATTGCCCATTCGATATCGGCGTTTGCCAATGCCGAGGGTGGGCGTCTGCTCGTAGGAGTAAAGGACAATGGCAGTATTGCCGGAGTGCGTTCCGAAGAGGATGCCTATGTAGTCGAACAGGCTGCGCAGATGTATTGTCGGCCACCACAGCAGGTTGCTATCGATGCGTTCAATGTCGGCCAAGGCACGGTTGTTTTGCGGGCTACAATCGAAAAAAGCCACCGCAGACCGGTTTATTGCCGCGAAGCAGACGGGCGTATGCGTGCTTATTTCCGTGTTCACGATGAGAATATTGTGGCACACAGGCTACTTGTGCGTGTGTGGGAGGCTTCGGCCGACAATGCTGCTCCGACCATGTTTTCGGATAGCGATACGGCTTTGTTGGAGCTGTTGCGCCGTTCTGGCGAAGAAGGCATCGATCCGGATGAGGTGTGGCGTATTCGCCATGTCAGCCGTTCTTCGGCCGACGACACCGTTGTCAGGCTTTGTGCCTCCGGACTTGCCGAGATTGCTTATTTTTCAGGATCGTTCCGCTTACGTATACCACCGGTTGAATCATGACACTGTCGGACCGCACAAAAGGATATATCGTTGGGGCAATCGCCGCTGCAACCTACGGCATGAACCCCCTGTTTGCATTGCCGTTGTATGCCGACGGCATGGACACCAATTCTGTGCTTTTGTTCCGCTATCTGCTGGCTATTCCATTAATGGGTGTGTTGCTTCGGGTTCGCGGACACTCTTTTCGTCTTGACTCCCGTCGTACGGGCGGGCTGGCTGTAATGGGTGTGCTATGTGCTTTGTCGTCGCTGACGTTGTTTCTGTCATATAACTATATGGATTCGGGGATTGCTTCGACGTTGCTGTTTGTCTATCCCGTTATGGTAGCCATGATAATGGCTTTCCGTTATGGTGAACGCTTGTCGGCTGTTACTGTGGTTTGCATCGGAATCACGCTTGTGGGTATCTTTCTGCTGAACAAGACAGCCAGCGGAGCATCGCTCTCGGCCGAAGGTATATGGCTTGTAATGGGCTCTTCGTTGTCGTATGCTCTATATATAGTGGTGATAAACCGACCGTTTTTCCGCCAGATACCCACCCTAAAGGTGATTTTTTACGTTTTGTCGTTTGGCCTGACTGTATTTTTAGCCGGAGCTATAACAAGGGGTGGGATTACGGTTCCGACGCATTGGTATATGTGGGGCAATCTGTTGGCGTTGGCTGTGTTGCCTACAGCTGTGTCGTTTTTCTGCACCACGCTTGCAATTCAGTATATCGGCCCGACGCCAACAGCTGTTCTTGGCGCTCTCGAACCTGTCGTGGCTGTTGTTGTGTCGGTTTTCGTGTTTGCCGACGTGCTCACTCCCCGACAGCTTACGGGCATCATATTGATATTGACGGCTGTGACGGTTATTATAGCCGGAGGTAAAATTACGCAGCCGCTGATACGTTTTCGCAAATTATTTCCACGAGGAAAGCATCGCAACGTGTGATTTGGATTAAAGAATGCTCAATTGGGCAACTTAAATTAAGTTAAATTTTGCGATTTCCTGTAAATCAATTGAAAACCAGACTGTAAAAATAACAAGAGTGTCAAAAATACACTTTACAAAGCAGGACGTTGGTCTGGGTGTTTAATTGATTGATATATAGTGATAAACTGTAAATTTTTGCTTGGCAACAATATTCCCTTCCAGACACCGTTATTGATAATGGTTTAGACATATGTAATAATCCGAAATCTATTGGAAAGCTCGCTACAGGCTTCCTGTTAAAGGTTGTTATAGCATTTTGGAATCCCGAAAGCTCTCCTGTTTCAAAATGCTATTAAAATGAAAGGTATTGTTGCCATAAATTTTGTTTTTCAATTTTTTCGTGTTAAAAAGTCAATGTTTCTTTGTTTATTCGGTGAGTTTTGATTAACTTTGCAATGTAGACAATAGATAAAACGAACTAATTAAGCTGTAATTGCTGAGATGTACTTTTAGGTTTTCTTGCTCGTCGGCCGAAAGACCGAGGGGTAAATTTGTTTAGGTACAAGTAGTTATGCGGTTTGTTTCGTCCGTAGAATCTAACGAATACACATTGAAATATATTAGTGTTATTATCAATCATATTTACTGATTTATGGAAAAAAGATTATTGCTGTTATTGTTAGGTCTGTGCGTAAGCATAGGGCTATTCGCGCAGGTGAACGTTACCGGCGTGGTGGTCGATGCTTCGGACGATGAACCTCTGATGGGCGCCACGGTGGCTGTCAAAGGCAAGTCAATTGCAGTCGCTACAGACATTGATGGAAAGTTTAATATCTCCGTTCCTTCCGCTAATTCACAGCTTGAAGTGAAATACGTAGGTATGAAACCCGTTGTTGTAAAGGTACAGACCACACCTATGAAGATCGCGCTCGAATCGAATGCAACCGAGCTTGAAGAAGTCGTTGTAACCGGTATGCAGAAAATGGACAAACGTCTGTTCACCGGAGCTGCGACCAAGGTTGACGCTCAGTCGGCTCGTATCGGTGGTATGGCCGATATCTCACGTTCGCTCGAAGGCCGCGCCGCCGGTGTGTCGGTTCAGAACGTGTCCGGTACATTCGGTACAGCTCCTAAGATTCGTG
>CAYQYL010000077.1:0-11001 GCA_964421745.1 uncultured Muribaculum sp.
CTCTTTTCCCCTCACAAAGACAGTCTCGACCTTAGCTTTCTTAGAGGAAAAATAAGAAAATCTTTTTTTTGAAAAGAAAATTAAATTTGTGAAACTATCTTGGCTTTAGATTGCGTCTAACAACCGTAATTTTAATTTTTCAAAATGACTTTCTCTTTTAATTTACCATTTGTTTCTTACTCTTTCTCCGGAATCTTTCAGAGAATGCTGATGTTTGCCGACAGGGTTGCCAATGCCGTGGTTACAGATAATCAGGCAGCCCGGTTCAATGCACTCATCGGACGCCACTCCGGACTGGTATCACGAATTTGCTACATGTATGCCCAATCGGCCGACGAGTATCAGGAGATGCGGCAAGACACTTTAATTAACATTTGGCGTGGACTCGGCACATTCCGCGGCGATTCTAACGAGTCGACTTGGGTCTACCGTATATGCTTCAACACATGCGTTTCGTCGCTTCGGTTGAAATCGCGTCGCAGCAAAAAATATGTTCCGCTGTCGACACTTTTTGAATCAATCCCCGATAGCACACCTGAAACCGATGCCCGTGTCGAACAACTGCACAAGCTAATATCATGCCTTAGTGCTGATGACCGAGCCATAATAATAATGTGGCTCGACGAAATGACCTACGACGACATTGCAACCGTAATGGGCCTTGGACGAAACACTGTCGCCACACGCCTTCGCAGAATCAAAACAAAATTAATCACATTAAACAACACGGAAAAATGACACAATTGCAATCCGACTGGAACCAGACAAAACAGATGTTCCAGAATGTTAACAACAAACTACCAGACATGAACAGAAAAACAGCACTCGAAAACCTCGTATATCGATATCGGCGATTTGCCATTTTCGGCACCATATGCACTTTTGTCATGCCTACACTTTTCTTAGGGCACCTTTTCCCCGTAGAAAGCCGAACAGCGCTCTACATTTCCTATGCCGCCTATTTCGCTACTGCTGCCTGCATGGACTGGTGGCTGATGTATGGAATTCGAAGCATAAACGTTTTAAACATGCCTGTCACAGAAGTTACACGCCTGGTCTTGTTTTACCGGAAATGGCATCATCGGTTCATGGCAATACTGCTACCTTTTGCCGCGGCCTTATTCACTCTGCTCATATTTTCTCTCGGAGGCGATTCGCCGGCTGTGGCGGGTGCAATAGCCGGAGGTATCGTAGGACTTGTAGCCGGTGTGATTCAATACCGCCGCTTCATGCGCGACTACCGCGAACTGTCGACCGACGATTGTTGACAGATTCAGCATTTTTAATAGCTTGTTTTCAATATTTAACTATGTTCCGCCAACATTGGGTTTTGATGTTTGCGGAACATTATTTATCTTTGCATCTGATAAATTAAGGCGTAACAAACCTTGTCAATACCATTTAAATCAAAACCACACTTAATTACAATAATGAAAAAAGTATTTTTATCGCTGTTAGCCTCGATTCTTGCTCTCGGGGCTTACTCGCAATCGCTCACTGCCACATGGCAATTAAGCGATCCCGACAATTTGCAGCAGGTTTCGCTTGAAGGCGATGCATCGGTAATCCCGTTCGTATCGGCTCTTTACGAACAAGGCAGCAATATCGCGAAAACACGAGTCCTGTCCAAATCCGAAGCAGGAATTGGCGGTCTTGAAGCCGTGGACTACAATCCTGTATTCACTGCATTCACTCCCACACAAAAAGTGACTTCAGCGACAGCCGGACACTGTGTTTCGTTCATCATCACCCCCCAGCAGGGTCACACTTATAAGCCTCTGACACTCTCATTCGACGCTGTAAAAGTCGGCACTAACGCCGGTAATATCGACGTCATGTACAAAATCGGCTCAGGCGAAGAACAGCAATTAGCAAAGGGTGTCGCACCATTGCGTAACAAAGTATCGACATCCGATCCAGGCGCTTTCAGCCATCACGAATTCAAATTCGGCGATGTCATAACCGACAGTGAGCCTATGGTGATCACCATCTATTTCTATAATATTCAGGGCAACAACACAACTTCGCCCAAAGAGATCGGTTTGCGCAACGTCACTCTCGGAGGTGCTGTCGACGAAGGCATCTTCACAGCCGGAACCTACATCAAATCATTCTCATTTACGGCTGCCGAAGAAATCGATAAACCCAAAACCATTGATGTGACCTCGCTGATCGCCGATCTGAAAAACGGCGAAACCGTAGCTTACCCCAACAAGCTCTACAGCGTTCCGACCGATCTCAAATTCGATCTCGTCGAAGGCTACTCCACTGCAACATATTACAAGCCTCACATGTTGAGTGTCGACATTCTCCGAGGCGAAGAAGTAGCGCTGTCGTTCAACATCCGCTTCCATGTCACAATCCGCGGCACACGCCCGCAAGCTACTCCGCTCAAACGCGGACTCATGGCACTCAACCTGACCGGAGCCAAAGCCGGAACAGGCAACCTGGTTTCATGGCGCCACCGCGCCTCCGACGATTACGGCGTTAAATATAAACTCTATCGCGGCACTACAGCCGACGACCAGTCACAGCTGCTCAACGACGGACTTTACATTATCGACCGCACAAACTTTGTCGACCCCGACGGAGAAGCCGGCGACTACTACCGCCTCGAAACCTACGACAAGACCGGCAAACTGCTCGAAACCGAAGTGAGCCGCAAAACCTGGGATAACCAGACTCTCTACATCCCCACAGAAGCACCTGTCGACAACATCAACGGTGCCTCCTACACCCCCAACGACGCAAGCTTCTGCGACATGGACGGCGACGGCGAATATGAAATCATTCTCAAATGGTCGCCCTCAAACGAAAAAGACGCTGCCAGCTCAGGCACCACTTCGCCCGCTATCTTCGACTGCCTCAAACTCGACGGCACACGCCTGTGGCGCATCAACCCCGGCAATAACTTCTTCACCAGTGCCCACACAATGCAGTTCATCGCCTGGGACTTCGACGGCGACGGCTATGGTGAATTCATGATAAAAACAGCACCCGGCACCATTGACGGCGAAGGCAACTATGTTCTGCTGGGCAACGACGACCCCAACGAAAATCTTCTCAGCAGCCGAGGCAAACAGGATCATGGCTCAGAATATATCACCGTGTTCGACGGTCTGACAGGCCGTGAGCTCGCCACCATTCCCTACCACACCGACTATCAAGCCGGTCTGTCGGTTTGGGGCGACAGCAACCAGAACCGTTCAGAACGTTATCTCGCAGCTCTTGCCTACCTCGACGGACCCGAAGCAAATCCAAGCCCGATTTTTGCCCGTGGTTACTATGCCGGCGCGTTTGTCGGAGCTTACGACTGGGACGGAACCACACTAAAAGAGCGCTGGGTGAGCCGCAACACCGAAAAGAACAAAGGTCTCTGGGGCGAAGGAGCCCACTGGATTTCAGTAGGCGACTGCGACGGTGACGGCAAACAGGAAATAATCTTCGGCTCGGCCGCCCTCGATCACGACGGCTCGCTGCTCTACCGCACCGGCCTCGGCCACGGCGACGCTCTCCATTTGGGCGACTTCCTGCCCGAACGCCCGGGCATGGAAGTATTCATGGTTCACGAGGCAAGCCCCTACGGCTACGATCTCCGTGATGCCGCAACTGGCGAATTCATCCACCATGTGGGTGCCGGTGGCGACACAGGCCGCGGTCTTGCAGCCCACTTCGACTCCTCGTCGCCCCACTCTCAGTTCATCTACAGCGCATCCGCCGGAATGTTCGACTGCCTCACCGGCGAAGAAATCGCTCCCGAATGGAAAATCGGATCGAGCGGCGCCGGAATCAACAACCGCATTTACTGGGACGGCGACCTTTACGACGAATTCTTCGACAAGAGCATTGTTGCCCACTGGAATCCCGAACACAAATGGTTTGACCGCTATCAGGTGAACGGAGGCAACTACGTGATCGGAACCCTCAACAACAGTTCCAAATATAACCCCTGTGTTCTTGGCGACCTTCTCGGCGACTGGCGTGAAGAAATCGTCACCTGGGACGGCAACAACAAGCAGCTGATCATCAACGCCACCAGCTTCCCGTCAGACTACCGTCTGCCCCACCTGATGGACGATCCTAACTACCGCGTTCAGGTCGTAAACCAGAACTGCTGCTATAACCAGCCGCCTCACCTGTCGTTCGACCCCTCAGTTGTCTACGCCGGCAATCCCAACGTAGCTCAGCAGGACGATCTCACCAGCGGTATCGACGGCATCGAATCTGACAGCAACAACGGTCCTGATGTGATCTACAATCTCCAGGGCATCCGCGTTAGCGAAATCACTGCTCCCGGCCTATACATCAAAAATGGCAAAAAAATCGTAGTGCGATAACCGCACAACCAACTCAACACATCCGGGCATATCGCTTCAAACGGTATGCCCGTTTTTTTGAGTGTATGTTATAACAAAGATTTACTCAAGTTGTAAGATGGTGTGTCATAAAATACCATTCTGGTTGCACCTCCGGCGCCTCCATTACCGTCAAAGCAGCCTTATGTGACCGAGTTTATTGTTATAGCTCCTCGAATGAAACTTCTTATATCGAACTCACGTTGATTAAAAAATTTCATCTGATCTACGGTGACCGGAAAAGTATTTGGCAAAATAGTTTGGCAAAGGCAGCGATATGTATTAATTTTGCACGTTATTTGGCGTAGTGTGTCCATACAAAGGCTACATGTCGCCGACATTGACTTTACCAGGCTGATTTAAACAGCTATTAATTTGAGCACTACAAAATGGCAAAAAAAAGCCAAAACGGCATATCAATCATTTCGGCACAACTCACAGCGACAGTGAGTGTAGCGCTTGTTCTTCTTTTGCTGGGAGTAATTGCCCTTATAGGAATAGCGGCACAATCTGTCAAAAATTCCATTCAGGAGAGCATGGGTTTTAACATAGTGCTGACCGACAACATTCCCGAACCGCAGCTCGAACAGATAAAAGCGGCGTCGGCACCCTCTGACGCGATAGCGTCGCAGCGTTATGTCAGCGCCGAAGAGGCTCTTGCACAATGGAAAAGCCAGACGGGCGACGACCTGATGGAAATTCTGGAGGTGAATCCGTTCAGTTCGGAAATCGAGGTGAAGGTGAGATCGGATTATTCGAACACAGATTCGATTGAGAAACTCGCCGCTCCCATTCGAGAGATGGCTGGAGTGAGCGAGATAACGGTTCCGACTCAAATGGTCGACTCGATCAATCATTCGCTGCGGTCGCTTGCGCTGATTATGACAGTTGTCGCTGCAATTCTGCTGCTGATTTCCTTTCTGCTGATCAACAACACTGTTCACCTGGCAATATACGCCCGACGATTCACGATACACACTATGAAACTTGTCGGAGCTACAGCCGGATTCATACGCAAGCCATTCATTACAAGCAACATCGTTTGTGGCATCATAGCAGCTGCTGTGGCCGACGCTGTGCTTATTGTTGTTGTGGCTTACGCTCACTCGCTCAGCTCGGAAATCGCGAGGGCTGTCAGCTGGACACAAACAACGGGGGTGCTGTTTGCCGTGTTAATAGCCGGAATAATAATTACCGGGGCTGCAGCCTACCTGTCGACAAACAAATATCTCCGCACCGACTACGACAGCATGTTCCGATGAACATGCGACAAACGAAACAAATGACAACGTAATTGAAATTTCATCATCATGTCAACAAAAAAATATTCAACAACCCCTGCCGACAACGGCATTGAAACCCAACCTGCCGAACAGCGTCCGCTGCAGCGCAAAAACTTCATATTCATGATCGCCTCAGGGCTGCTGATTGTGCTGGGCTTCCTGCTGATGCTCGGCGGCAGCTCAACACCGGAGCAATTTAACCCGGACATCTTTTCAACCCGACGCATTGTTGTCGGACCAACAATTGCATTCATCGGTTTCATACTAATGGGTGCGTCGATCGCTTGGACACCCCGTAAAAAACAGAAATAAACAAACAATAGAACAAAATGGACTGGCTACAAGCTTTAATTTTAGGAATCATACAGGGTCTGGCCGAATACCTCCCTATCAGTTCAAGCGGACATCTTGAAATTTTCCGCGAAATACTCAATATCCAGCTGCCGGCCGACGAGATTCTGGAATTCGATGTAATGCTTCACGCTGCAACAGTGCTCTCCACACTGGTTGTTCTGCGGAAGGAATTTGTGCCGCTGTGCAAAAGTTTCTTCACTGTAAAGCTCGACTATAATTTCTACTATGTTTGCAAAATTTTGCTCTCATGCATCCCTGTTGCCATTGTAGGTTTCTGCTTCAAAGACGCGGTTGAATCGTTTTTCGGCGGCAGCCTGACAACTGTTGGAGTATGCCTTCTGGTGACAGCTGCGCTGCTCACATTCGCCTACACGTTCCGCACACGCCCGCTGTTGAAATCGCATGCAGTCAAAGAGGGTAGAGATATCTCATGGGTTGATGCCTTCATTATCGGCATCGCCCAGGCAATAGCTGTACTTCCGGGTCTGTCGCGCTCCGGCACCACGATCGCAACCGGTATTATTCTTGGCGACAACCGCTCCAAAGTAGCGTCGTTTTCTTTCCTGATGGTGATCATCCCCATTATGGGCGAAGCCCTGCTGAACGTTAAGGATATGCTCGAAGCTCCGGCAGCAGCGGCCACGCAGGCTGTAGGCGCCCTCGAATTGACAATAGGCTTTTTGGCCTCGTTCCTTGTCGGTTGCGCTGCATGCCAGTGGATGCTGAACATCGTCAAGAAAGGCAAACTGGTTTGGTTCGCCGTTTATTGCGCCATAGTTGGACTCGTCTGCATTTTCTGGTAAAAACCAATGAATTACATTAACGGAGAAATACTCTATCTCGATAAGCCGTACGGCTGGACCTCGTTCGACGTAGTGAAGCGAATCCGCGGCGAACTGACGCGCCGGCTGAAGTGCAAGAAGCTGAAAGTCGGACATGCAGGTACACTCGATCCCCTTGCAACCGGCGTAATGATTGTGTGCACCGGACGTGCAACAAAGCAGATCGACACACTCCAGGCCGGAGTGAAGGAATATGTTGCAACCGTTGCTTTAGGAGCCACAACACCGTCGTTCGACCTGGAAACAGAAATCGACGCCACCTACCCGACTGCCCACATCACTCGCGAACTTGTGGAATCGGTATTGCCTCGCTTCACCGGAACCATCACCCAGACACCTCCGGCATTCTCGGCATGCAAAGTCAACGGACAAAGAGCCTACAAGATCGCACGCCGTGGCGACGAAGTTGAAATCAAGCCCAAGACTCTGGTAATCGACGAAATCGAGCTTGTCGACTACAAGCCCGAACAAATAACCCTACGCATCGTGTGTTCGAAAGGCACCTATATCCGCGCACTTGCCCGCGACATCGGAGCTGCTTTGGATTCAGGCGGCCACCTGACAGCTCTCCGACGCACCCGCGTAGGCAATGTAGAAATCGGGCAGTGCATGGAACCGGCCGAAATGATTCGCTTCATAAAAGAGGCGCCGGTTGAGATGCCCGACCAAACCGATAACAACTAAATCAACCCCGCAAACAGCCAACAAAAAGATATATGAAACTCTCACAATTCAAATTCAAACTCCCCGAAGAGCTCATAGCATCAGAACCCGTACAGCACCGCGACGAATCGCGACTGCTTGTAGTGAACCGTAAAACCGGAGAAATCGAACACCGGATATTCAAGGAAATCATTCAATACTTCAACGAAGGCGACATGTTTATATTCAACGACACGCGCGTCTTCCCTGCCCGCCTGACAGGCAACAAAGAAAAAACCGGTGCCAAAATCGAAGTATTCCTGCTGCGCGAGCTCAATCAGGAGCACAAACTGTGGGATGTGCTCGTTGAACCGGCCCGAAAAATACGAATCGGCAACAAACTTTATTTCGGCGAAAACGACTCAATGGTTGCCGAAGTGATCGACAACACTACATCGCGCGGACGCACCTTGCGCTTCCTCTACGACGGCCCGCACGACGAGTTCAAGGAAGCTTTGTTCAAACTCGGCTCAACCCCGATTCCACCATACATCAAACGCGAGCCCAACGAAGACGACGTCGAGAACTACCAGTGCATATTCGCACAAAAAGAGGGTGCCGTTGTAGCACCTGCTGCCGGACTGCATTTCTCGCGCGAATTGCTCAAACGCATGGAACTCAAAGGTATTGAAACCGGATTTCTCACTCTGCACTCCGGTCTGGGCAACTACCGCGAGATCGACGTTGAAGACCTGACCAAGCACCGTATGGACTCCGAAGAAATGGAAGTATCAGAAAGCCTTGTCGAGCAAGTGAACGCAGCTAAAGACCGCGGCAACAAAGTGTGTGCCGTCGGCACATCGGTTTTACGCGGCATCGAGAGCGCCGTATCGATGGGAGGCCACATGAAAACCTTCTCAGGCTGGACGAACAAATTCATCTTCCCTCCCTACGACTTCACTGTTCCCGACGCAATGGTCACCAACTTCCACATGCCATATTCAACGATGCTGATGATGGTTTGTGCCTTCGGATCGTACGACCTGATCATGAAAGCCTACCATGAAGCAATCGAAAACAAATACCGTTTTGGCGCCTACGGCGACGCGATGCTTATACTCTAACCACAAATGTTGTTAAATATCGGTTCTTAAAAGCCGATATTTGCAAAGCATTGTTAACGACACGTCAGAATCCGATGTGACAGATGTTCTTGAAATACACATCTGAGTTAACTTTGCATGTAACCAACTAAACAGTCATGCCAAACATACTGACGGGTCTGGTGCATAACCAGACCATTAAATATGGCGACCGCCCTGCTTTCGCATTCAAAAACAGCAATGAGGACAAATGGGTTGATACGACCTGGAACGAGTTCTCGGCCGACGTTGACCGCGCGGCTTGGGCAATGGAGATTCTCGACATTGAACCGGGACAGAAACTGGGTGTGTTCACTGCAAATCGCCCGCAGGTACTTGTAACCGATTTCGCAGCTTTCCAGAACAGAGCCGTGCCAGTTTCTCTGTATGCCACCAGTTCGCTCGAACAAGTGCAATACATTGTCAACGACGCCGACATACGTGTTTTGTTTGTTGGCGATACAGCTCAATACGAAATAGCCCTGCAGGCCAAAAATTCCTGCCCGTCGCTGAAGCACATCGTGGTTTACGATGAAGAAGTGAGAATTCACGATAACGACACGATGACAATGGCGTTCAGTTCATTTTTGAATCTCGGAGCCTCGGCAACAGACGAATGCCGTCAACGCGTTGAAACCCGCCGCTCCCAGGCTCAGGACTCGGATATAGCCACTCTTCTGTACACATCGGGAACCACCGGCGAGCCAAAAGGAGCCATACTTCCACATTCATGTTTTGACGCTGCCCTGACGATTCATCGCGAAAGGCTGACCAATCTGTCGGCCAACGACACATCGGTCTGTTTCCTGCCTTTGAGCCATATATTCGAAAAGGCGTGGACATACTTCTGTCTTTACACCGGAATCAAAGTGTATATCAATCTCGACCCACACGACATACAGAACACAATACGTCAGGTGAAACCTACGTGCATGTGTTCTGTGCCAAGATTCTGGGAAAAAGTGTATGCAGCTGTTCAGGCCAAAATACAGCGTATGCCGGCAGTGCAACGAGTGCTTGTGCAGCGAGCCCTCAAAGTTGGTCGCCAGCGCAATCTCGACTATGTGCGCATGGGCCGCAAAGTTCCGGTGTGGCTTGAAATGCAATATCGCTTTTTCGACAAACGCGTGTTTTCCCCGATGCGCAAAGTAATCGGCATCGACAACGGCAACATGTTCCCTACGGCCGGAGCGCCGCTGTCCGACACAATCTGCACCTTCCTGCACTCGTGTGGAATAAACATTGTAATCGGCTACGGACTGTCGGAAACCACGGCAACAGTGACCTGCTTTCCCGCTGTCGGCTACCGCATCGGCACCGTGGGTACAATCCTGCCACGCATACAAATGAAACTAAGCGCCGAAGGTGAGATTCTCGTTAAAGGCCCGACAATAATGACCGGCTACTACAACAAGCCAGAAGCAACAGCCGAAGCATTTACCGACGACGGCTGGTTCCGCACAGGCGATGCCGGACGCACCGACGACACCGGCGCCCTCATACTGACCGAGCGCATAAAAGACCTATTCAAGACCTCGAACGGCAAATACATCGCCCCGCAGGCTCTCGAAAGCAAACTCGGCGAGGATGAGTTCATAGAGCAGGTTGCTGTCATCGGCGACCAGCGTAAATATGTTACAGCGATAATAATTCCGGCTTTCGAAGCCTTGAAAGAGTACGCGCTAAAGAAAAAAATCAGCTATAAATCGCTTGCCGAACTGGTTAATAATTCTGAAATCCGCAAAATGATCCAGGATCGTATCGACCGGTTGCAGAAAGGCTTTGCCAACTACGAAAAAATTAAAAAGTTCACATTGCTTCCGAGCGAGTTCACAATGGAAAACGGCGAACTCACAAACACGCTCAAGTTGCGTCGACCGGTGATCAACCAGAAATACGCCAACATCATCGAAGCCATGTATGCTCAATAAATATTCATTCACAAAATAAAACATAACCGTTCATGACAACTCAAGAACAGATAAAACAGACGATAGAGCGCAAGTCCGCGCTGGGGAGGTATCTTTGACATCGATTCGAAGAGAATCCAGGTAGAAGAAGAAGAACTCCGCACACATGTGCCCGGATTCTGGGAAAATCCCCAGACGGCACAGGTGCAAATGAAAAAGATTAAAGATCTGCGCAATTGGATCGAGCGCTACGACGAACTCGACAAGCTCACCCAGGAACTTGCCCTGGCCGCAGACTTTATGAAAGAAGGACTTGTTGAGGAAGAAGAACTCGACGCACTCTATGCTCAGGCAACAGAAAAAACTGAAGCGCTCGAACTGCTGAATATGCTCCGCCGCGACGAGGACTCCCTTCCGGCTGTGCTTAAAATCAATTCAGGAGCCGGCGGAACCGAAAGTCAGGACTGGGCCTC
>CAYQYL010000078.1:0-10290 GCA_964421745.1 uncultured Muribaculum sp.
TATTCCCAAAAACCGTATCATCGGTATGGGTGGCGCCCTCGACAGCTCTCGTTTCAAATACTTCCTCAGCGTTGCTTTAGGCGCTAACCCCAATGAAGTTGAAGGTATGGTGATCGGTGGCCACGGCGACACAACCATGATTCCGCTGACCCGCTACGCTACTTACCGCGGTGTTCCTGTTTCGCAACTTCTCGACAAAGAAACTCTCGACAAAGTAGTTGCCGACACAATGGTTGGCGGTGCCACACTGACCAAACTTCTTGGAACATCGGCATGGTATGCTCCCGGAGCTGCTTCGGCTGCAATTGTAGCAGCAGTGCTCCACGACCAGAAACGCATCATCCCCTGCTCGGCTCTGCTCGAAGGTGAGTACGGCGAATCTGACATCTGCTGCGGTGTTCCCTGTCTGCTTGGCAAAGGCGGTATCGAAAAGATTGTCGACATCAACCTTAACGCTGAAGAAAAAGACCTCTTTGCAAAGAGCGCTGCTGCCGTTCGTAAAACAAACGGTGCGCTGGCCGACTGTCTGAAATAATTTTCAACAGAACTGAACCTATCATAAGGGCAATGCGTTTTCCTAATTGGGCGCACTGCCCTTTTAATTACATTAATGATATGAAAATATTTAAAACACTCTCACTTTCGCTCGCCACTGTGGCAGTGGCTTGCATGGCAGCTTGTTCCGGAAAAACCAAACCCGGAAACCCTGCCGAAGAACTGATGCCAAACAGCAAAGAATTCGAACAGGCCGAAAAAACAATGGAGGCCGAAGATGCAGCAACAGGTAAACCGATTGAACTTGGCGAAAACGACATTCTGGAATTTGACGGTCCAATACCCGCACCCGTCGTTGTCGACTTCTCGGCTTCTTGGTGTGGCCCGTGCAAACAGATGCACCCGATTTTCGACAAATTAGCAAAAAAATACAACGGTCAGGTACGCTTCATTTATGTTGACGTCGACAAGGCTCCCCAGCTGGCAAAACAGTATGGCATCGACGCAGTGCCGACACTCTTATTTGTTAACACAAAGGGTGAAATAAACCGTCAGGTTGGCGCACTCTCTGAAGAAGCTCTCGAAGGAGCAGTTCAGGCTATAATCGCCTCTTCAGCTCAGACAGAAACAGGCATACAGCCACGCTAAAACCGAATTGTTAATAAAGCCGGCCGTGCGCAGACGAAACTGTACACGGCCGGCTTTATTTATTGATTTAGCTGACTTAGCGAAAGCGGTAAAGAAGGTAGTCGCCTGGAGCGAGGCGCATCAGCGGCGAAACCGATGATGCCGGAAGTGGTTCATCGCCGCCTACAATAAAGTCAACGCCTGGCGATGTTTCAATCTCAACTTGTTGAGTATTGTGTAAATCGCGGTTTACTATCATCAAGTAGTTGTCGCTGCCATTACGCAAATGCGAAACGAGAAGCCCCTCGCCTCCGCTCGAATTCAGCGACTTAAACGCAGCTGGCAATGTTGTGAGGCGCTGCGTACCGTCAGGAATCGAATCGCCTGTGTGCCACACGCCAACCGTTTCCGCACCTAAGAACACCGGAGCGAGTTGTTGAATCTCGCGGTTGAGATCGCGCACCATCCACCAGGATGTACCTCGCTCGCCGGCGTTTGTGATCGGTACATCTTTCGAATCGCCGAGCCCGATAAACTGCCAGTAAGTGAAGTACTGCACTCCCTGCGCTCCGTAGGCGAGATTTGAAAACATCTGCAGACGCAAATGTTCGCGGGTAGCCGGAGGAAAACTGTAATGGGCTGTCGATAGAGCGAATGCCCAGAAGGGAATACCAGCCTGACGCGCATGGCGCGATATAATTTCCAGATTCTTGTAGTAGTCCGGATTCAAAGCCGTATTTCCGAGCGAATCGGCTGTGATAGAATAATGATCATACGACAGAAAGCCCGTGCGAAGCTCATCGATATATCGCTGTACATATTCATCATAGTCGGGTGTACCGGTTAACTGCTCCGGCGCATAGGTCGGAAAAAGATTGAGGTATAGCAACTTGCTGTCGTCAACGCTGCGTACACGGAATAACTGCGCAGCCAGTTCCGGGTAATGACTGCAATTCGGCTCATCTTTAAAAAAATATCCGGCCAATTGATCATGATTGCCGATCTGCTGTATTACAGATGCGGGATTTTTAGAAAATTCATCACATCCGGCAATAATATATATGCCTGTGCCATTGCTGGCTTCAAGCGCAGCCTTCACCTCGCTCAGCGAATCGACCAGCGGGAATGCAAGATTAAACCCACATTGACGCATCTCGCGATAGCGTTCTGCTGTCTGATTCTCCATACCGCGAATGGCCGACCAGCCAAGAATAGGGAATTCTTTGCCGGTGGGATTAGTGTACTTGTGCGGTGCCATAGCCCCTGCATACATAACATTGCACAAGCATAGCAATGCGACGATTACAACTCTGTTCATACTTCTATCTAATTTCTCGCAAAGTTAATGTTAAACCTGATAAAAAACAAACCGGCCGCAATGGTATTTGCGACCGGCTTATATGAATCAAGAGTTATGTCAGCTTATTTCGAAAGGTACATTTTCACCTGCCCAAGAACGGCGGGTGCGGTGAAACCGAATTTTTCATCGAGCACCTTGTAGGGAGCCGAAGCACCAAAGTGATCAAGCCCGAAAACGTATCCGAACGGCCCAACTACGGAACGGAGCGTAGAAGGCAGTCCGGCTGTCAGGCCAAATACCGGAGCATTGTCGGGTATGACAGATTTACGGTAATCAACCGGCTGATCAAGGAACAGACCGACAGAGGGCACAGAAACCACACGAGCCTCAACACCCTCACCAGATAGCAACTCGGCAACTTCCATAAGCAACGACACTTCAGATCCATTAGCCACCAGAGTAACTGCCGGATTCTCTGCCGGACGAACAACATAACCACCACGCTGTGCGCCGAGCGCTTCTTGATAGCGTTCAGCCGTCAAACCGGGCAAATCCGGGATGTCCTGACGGCTCAGTATCAAAGCCGAAGGTGTTGAATTATTTTCCATAGCCATTTTCCAGCAAACAGTAGTTTCGGCGGCATCGGCCGGACGCAATACGAGCATCGACGATTTGCCGTGCAGATTGCGTAGCTCTTCCATCAGGCGTATCTGGGCTTCCTGCTCAACGGGTTCGTGGGTTGGACCGTCCTCGCCTACGCGGAAAGCATCGTGGGTCCAGATGTACTTCACTGGAAGTTCCATAAGAGCCGACATTCTCACGGCCGGCTTCATGTAGTCGGAGAACACAAAGAATGTGCCGCACGCCGCAAACACACCGCCGTGCAGAACGATACCGTTCATAATGGCGGCCATGGTCAGCTCTGCAACACCGGCATGAAGGAATGCGCCGGTGAAATCATCCTTAGTGAAAGCTGTGGTCTTTTTTAGGAAAGCATCAGTCTTGTCGGAGTTTGCAAGGTCGGCCGAAGAAACAATCATATTCTTCACCTTTGTTGCCAACATCGACAGGCAGTCGGCCGAAGCCTGGCGTGTTGCCACACCCGGCTTGTGTGTCACTTCTTTTTCCCAGTCGATTTCCGGTAGCTTGCCGGATATAAAGTCGTTAAGTTCAGCCGCAAGCTGTGGATTGGCCTCTGCCCAGGCTTTTTCCTGAGCGTGGAGTTCAGCGCAGATTACACGGAGCTGCTCAGCTCGCTTTGCATAAAGTTCTTCTACGTCAGCAGGAATAATCCACGGATTAGCCGGATCAGCGCCAAGATTGCGCACCGTTGCTTCGTAGTCGGCACCTGACTTACTAAGTGGCTGACCGTGAGTTGAACATTGACCTTCGAAGTTCGAACCGTCGGCTTTCACACAACCAAGTCCCATTACAGTCTTGCCTATGATCAGGGTCGGACGCTTTGTTTCGCAAATAGCCGTTTCGAGAGCACCGATAATTGCCTTGGCGTCGTTACCGTTTATCTCAATCACGTTCCAACCCCATGCTCTATATTTTGCCGCTACATCTTCTGAATCGACAGCATCTACATTTGTCGAAAGCTGAACGCTGTTGCTGTCGTAGAACATAATCAAATTCGACAGTCCGAGGTGACCGGCAATTCGACCGGCGCCCTGAGAGATCTCCTCCTGGATACCACCATCGGAAATAAATGCATAGGTTTTGTGGGCAACCACATCGCCAAAACGAGCCTGCAGGAAACGTTCGGCAATAGCGCAACCGACAGCCATTGCATGTCCTTGCCCGAGTGGACCTGATGTGTTTTCAACACCTCGTTCAACATCGAGTTCCGGGTGACCGGTAGTCACACTACCCCACTGACGGAACTGCTGAAGCTCTTCGACAGTGAATTTTCCAGAAAGCGCAAGCACCGAAAAAAGCATCGGCGACATGTGGCCCGGATCAAGAAAAAAACGATCGCGGGCAAACCATTTAGGATTATCGGGATCTGTTACAAGAAACTTTGAATAGAGTACATTCACAAAGTCAGCACCACCCATTGCACCGCCGGGATGGCCCGATTTAGATTTCTCAACCATCGAAGCTGCTAACACGCGGATTGTGTCGGCAGCATGGTTCAGTCGGTTAAGTTCCATATGTTTAAAATTATATACTTGCTTTTGAAACAGCACAAATGGGACACCACAGTTCGCGTCCCATTTGCAATGTCTTTGATTATTTTTAAAGAGCGTTTTCTACTTCGTCGTCGACAGGAATATCTGTGTTCACGTTTTTGCAACCTGCCACGCCGTAGAACAAAATCCATGCGAGCATCGCAACTACGAGCCAGTAAGAAGCCATGTAACCGGCTACGCCTGCAATCCAGTTCTGAATCAGAGGCATGATACCGCCACCGACAACCATCATCATGAAGATACCCGAAGCCTGTGCTGTGTATTTGCCAAGGCCTTCAACTGCGAGATTGAAGATTGCGCCCCACATTACCGATGTGCACAAACCGCAAAGCACAAGCAGATAAGCACTCAACGGAACCATGGAACCTTGGATGCTCGAACCTGTAAGAGCACCCATAAAGTCGCCTACGAATGCAGGAACCGGGAATTTAACACTACTGGGAATTGTAATCGCAGAAACAACCAGACAGATAGCGACCGTCGATACAGTGATAATCTGTGCACGTGTAGAAACCGCACCGGAAATCATCGACGACAGCGAGCGTCCGATGAGCATAAGAAGCCAATAGATGGCAACGATTGTTCCGGCTATCGCAGATGCACCCTCACCAAGGCCTGCGCCAGAAGCTCCGGGTTCGGCAAGATAGAAGTTCAGCGTACCTGGGATACCGATTTCGATACCTACATAGAAGAAGATACCTATCACACCAAACACAAGATGACGGAAATTCCAGGGAGAATGAGCGAATTTAACCTTCTTGCCCTTCGACGACTGGTTGGGTTCGGGAATAGCTACAAATGAAATCACAATGAATGCAAAAACAAACACCCCGATTGCGATCCAGAGCAATGGAACGACATCAGTCATGGTCGACGCCTGTGTGAGTGTGCCGATGAGCGCACCAACGAAAAGCGGTGTAAGTGTGGCCGAAAGTGAGTTGAGGGCACCACCGGTCTGGATGAGCTGGTTGCCCTTGTTTCCACCACCGCCGAGCAGATTAAGCATCGGGTTAACAACTGTGTTGAGCATACAAACACAAAAACCGCAGATGAACGCACCCAGCAGATAAATGTAGAAGCTCAGAGGCACTACCGTACCTGAAATAGAGCCGCAAGACACTTCAGAACCTACGACACTCGAAAGATACTGAACAAACAAACCGATCACTCCGATTGCCATTGCCCAGAGAGCAGTTTTCTTGTAGCCGATTTTTACAAGCAGATTTCCGGCGGGTATTCCCATGAACAGATAGGCAGCAAAGTTCATCATGTTACCCATCATGCCGAGCATTGAATTACCTGCAAACTTGTAGCCCCAGATTGTACCGATAGGGGCAGCAAGGTTTGTCACAAACGAAATCATTGCAAAGATAAAGAACATCGCAATGATTGCAATCATACGTCCGTTCGACGATTGTTTGGTTGTTTCCATTGTTATAGTTTATGGTTAAGAAAAATTATTGATTTAAAATTCAGTATTCTCGCTCTCCGAAGATCATTGATCCGATACGAACCATATTCGCACCGCATTCCAAAGCAAGTTTGTAGTCATGACTCATGCCCATTGAAAGAACATCAAAGTTTCCGGCTGCTACGGGTGTCGCTATCAGAATGTCGAACAATTGTTTCAAAGCCTGAAAATCTGCTTTGACCCGCTCTTCATTATCAGTGTTTGTGGCCATACCCATCAAACCTCTCACGCGAATTCCCGGATAGGCCGATGCATCGAAACTGTCGGCAAATGCTTTCAGCTGTTCCGGCAAAAAGCCAGTTTTCGTTTCTTCGTCGGCAACATGAGCCTGAAGCAGAACATCGACTGTGCGACCGGCTCGGACAGCCTCGTCGCTGACACATTTAAGCAGCCGCTCGGAATCGATGCTGTGGATCAGACTGACATACGGTACTATCTGACGCACTTTATTGGTCTGTAAGTGGCCGATAAAGTGCCAGCGAATATCGTCGGGCAACACTTTTGCTTTGCCGACCATTTCAGCCGCCCGGCTTTCACCAAAAACCCGTTGCCCGGCATTGTAGGCACACTGCAATGCCTCAACCGGATGAAATTTGGACACAGCGACTAAAGTAACTTCATCGGGCAGCGACTTCTGCAACTGTCCTATTTTGTCTTCAATAACTCCGGCAGACATAAGCTTAATCTACGACTTTTGCCTTGTACACATCCATTAGTGGTGTTTCGGCAATGGTGTTCACTTCGAAATCGGCCATTGTTCCTTTCATACCCTCCATGAATGAATCGAGGGCTTCGCGGAAATTACCTGCAGCCACCAGAATGTGCGACGTAGTTTTCTTTTCCACTGCTGTTTTTTCGTCGAGAGTTATGAAATTGACCTTGACATGATACCACTTGTCGGCTGTTTCGGTTTCATCCCAGAAGATCTCTGTTATGTTGCTACGCTTTACGGCAGTCACAGAAAACTCGCCGCGACCTTCCATCTCCTCGTTCATACGCTTTTCAGCGTCGGTAAAAGTAAACGCATCGACAAGGTAGGATTCGGTCACTTTCTTAGTAGCTCCGTTTTCCATCATTTTGTCGTAGCGAACCTTGCATTCGAACCAGTTGCTCATATATTAAATAGAATATTTGATTATCAGTAGTTTCTTCATTCAGGCGCATACACACCCTCTCACTAATACGCAAATTTACAAAATTTCTATCTAATATCAACCCAACAATAAAGTATTACGACAAAATTTCATTTCTTAAAATAAACCTTTTCATTATATCTAAGTCAAAAAAATCAAACAAATACTTTTTTTCGATGAATTTTAAAAATCTCATTATCACTTTAGCGTTCGCTCTTCCGATGATGATGGCAGCTGCCGATTATCCATGGCTCACTTTTCTCATGGCTGACAACACCGAATTGTCCGTTGCCTCAGATAATCTTGAAATCAATTATTCCGACGGCAATCTGCAGCTAACATCCGCAACAGTCGACCAGTCTATTCCTGTCAATCAAATTAAATCGATGCGGTTCACCACGTTGTCATCTGCAATCGATGAAATTGCCGACGATTTCACATCTCCGGCCGATTATTTTACATTATCCGGAGTTTGTGTGGGTCGCTTTGCGACGCTCGACGAAGCCCGAAGCTCCCTACCGGCAGGAATCTACATAGGGAAAAGTGAATCCAAAACCTTAAAAGTTATCTTCTGATGCCATGAAAAAGCTTTATATATTAACAGGAATAGCTCTATTTTCAGCGACAGCTATTCATGCACAAACAATCAATTTCAGCAACAAAGGAGTGACATATAGCTTTCCGGCTGAAACAGTCGGCGAAATGAACTTTATCGGATCAACGGTTACTGCCGGCGACCGACAGTTCGACTTAAACGAATGGTCGAGAATCAACATCACTGATACCACGATTGAAAAGAACACTGTTGAAGTGAAATACAGCGACAATTCGGCTTCTGTGATTATTTCGGGCGACATCGCTCCCTATGTCAACGCAACAATCAACGGCGCACACGTCGCAATAACTCAGTCCGAAATGGTTTCTGAAACAACTTGCGGTGAAATCACATACATACTGAGAGGAAAATCATCCGACGGATCATTATTGCTAAACGGTTCTTATAAGTCAACCTTAGAATTACAAGGTGTCGAACTGCTTAATCCAGCCGGAGCTGCCGTCGAAATCCAAAACGGAAAACGCATAGCTGTGAGTGCAAAAAATGGCACAGTGAATTCATTCGCTGACGGTTCTGGAAGCCAAAAGGGGGCGATTTCATGTAAAGGACACCTTGAGTTGAAAGGTAAAGGACAATTATCCGTGAAAGGCAACCAATCGCACGCCATTTATTCGAAAGAATATGTAGAAATTAAGAATCTGACGCTGAACATCACCGGCGCAGTCAAAGACGGAATTAACTGCGGCCAGTACTTTCTGCTTGAAAGCGGAACCGTAAACATCTGCGGCACCGGCGACGACGGCATCCAGACAGCGTTCAAAGACGACACCGACCGTGAAGCAGAAGACACAGGTTCGCTGACAATTAATGGTGGGGTTCTCAACGTCACCGTGACGGCCGACGCAGCTAAATGCATCAAGGCAGATGCCGATATAACAATCTCAGGCGGAACTGTAAATCTAATTTCCAATTCAAATGGAATCTGGGACGGCGCCAAAACTAAAACAAAAGCTTCCGCATGCATAGGAGCCGACAGAAATGTCACAATCAGCGGTGGTGTTCTCGATCTTAAAGCAACCGGCAGCGGCGGTAAAGGCATATCGTGCGACGGCGTTTTCACCGCAGACGGAGGCAAAACAACAATTGCTACTACAGGTGGAATGCTTGTTTTCAGCAACAACTCCTTAAGTCACAATTACACAGGCTCAGCCGATCGCATCAACTCCGACTATAAGTCATCGGCCAAAGGGATTAAAGCTGATAGCGGGGTCGTCATCAACGACGGAGAATTCTACATAACAACCGCAACCAATAATGCAGAAGGCATTGAAAGTAAAAAAGAACTCGACATTAACGGTGGAACAATTTTTGTGAAAGCCTACGACGACGGCATCAACTCGGCAAACGATTTCCGTGTAAGCGGCGGCAACCTGACTGTCATTTCCATTGTAGGCGACGGTCTTGATTCGAACGGAAACCTTACAATCAGCGGCGGATATATACGCACAATGGGATCGGGCGGCATGGAAATGGGGCTTGATGCTGCAACAGAAAACGGATGCGCTGTCTACATAACAGGCGGCACTCTGCTTGGCTTTGGCGGCAGCAACACCTACCCGACCAAAAGTGGATCGACACAAGCTTTCGTAAAAGGCTCAGGTGCTATAAAGGCAGGAACTGAGATTTCTGTAGCATCCGGCAATGACGTTCTGGCATCATTCACAGTGCCCGACGAATACAACTCATCGGCAAACGGAGCACAGTTTGGACCCGGCAACGGTCCCGGTGGTGGCGGCTGGGGTCCTGGAGGCGGCTCAGGCAGTGGTTCGATAATGATCAGTTGCCCGCAGCTAACCTCCGGACAGTCTTACACGCTCGTCAACGGCACGACATCAACAACTGTCAAAGCTGCTCTGACCGGCACCGGACGTTAGAACAGACAATAAAACTAAAATGCCGCAGACGCCCGAAAGCATCTGCGGCATTTTAGTTTTATTGACCAAATATTATCAGTCGGCAAGTTTAGCTTTTTCGAACTCACGATTGAGTCGGGCAATGTTGCTCAACGAAATACATTTCGGGCATTCTGCAGCGCAAGCGCCTGTGTTGGTGCAGTTACCGAAACCAAGTTCATCCATTTTAGCTACCATTGCACGCGCACGACGTTTACGTTCAACCTGGCCTTGCGGCAGCAGTGCAAACTGGCTCACTTTAGCCGATACGAAAAGCATTGCCGAACCGTTTTTGCAAGCAGCTACACATGCGCCACAACCGATACAGGTTGCTGCATCCATAGCCAGATCGGCGTTGATTTTCGAAATAGGCAGATTGTTGGCATCCTGTGCGCCACCGCAGTTAAACGATACATAACCGCCGGCTTGCTGAATCTTGTCGAAAGCGTTGCGATCCACCATGAGGTCCTTAATCACGGGGAAGGCAGCCGAACGCCAAGGTTCTACAGTAATAGTTTCGCCATCTGCGAAACGACGCATATACAGCTGACATGTTGTAGC